>NZ_CP054666.1:641958-962938 GCF_013348745.1 Mycoplasma sp. OR1901
AATAGCGCTTCTTTAATTAATTTAAAATATGATAAACAAATTGAATTCAAGAGTAATTATTTTTCTAAACTAATTAAGTGAAATTTAAATATTGAAGATGAAAAAATTAAAGATTTCATACCTTCTCCAATTAATAAAAACTACCGTAATAAAGCGAGATTTCCGTTTTTAGTAGACCAAAATAATATCCAAATAGGTCAATATATAAGAAAAAGCAATAAAATTGTTCAGTTAGATGAAGAATTAATTTTAATTAATAAATCTCTAGAGACTGAAATTAAACAAATCATTAAAATCATTCAAAAATATTATTCAAATAATGAAAATAAATTTTATTTTAAAGAAATTAGTTTCAGAATAGGTTCAAATAATCAATTACAAATAATAATTGAAATTAACAAGTTTTTTAATTTAGAACCTAATTTAATTGAAGAATTAAACAATAAAAATAACGTTAATCAATTATTCTTAAAGTTAGATAAAAAATACATTAAATTAATTAATAAAAATCCAATTAGTATTGAAATAAATAATAAAAATTTCCTTGTAAATCCAACGAATTTTTTCCAAGTTAATAGCTCAATAGCTTCGCTTATGTTTGATAAAATTAAGCAAATTAACTCACAATCAAATAAAAAAATATTGTTAGATCTTTTTTGTGGTGTCGGAGTTATATCGCAACTTATTGCAGGTGAAAACCAAAAGGTTATAGGTGTGGATATTGAAAGTAGTTCGATTGAACTTGCTAACAAAAATAAAATAATAAATAAAACTAATGCAAAATATTATGCTGGTGATGCGTTTAAAATCATTGAAAATAAGGCAAAAAAGATTGATTTAAAAGAAGCAATAGCGATTGTAGATCCGCCTAGAAGTGGTTTAAACAAATCAATAATTCAATGATTTAACTATAAACAAATTGAAGAAGTAATTTATATGTCCTGCGATCCTAAAACACTTATGAGAGACTTGAAATTATTTCAAGAATTAGGTTATAAAATTAATTTTATACAAGGTTTTGATATGTTCCCTAATACAGAACATATCGAATCTATTGTTTGATTAACTAAATAATTAAAAAACTTATTCAAACTACCATTTTTATAATTGGTAAATTTGAATAAGTTTTATTTATGAAAAAATATATTGTAATTGAATATAGTAAACATTATAGATAAAATAAAATATTTTTTAATTAACTTTCTTCTTCGCTTACTCCATTGTGTTCATCATGATTTTCATCATTTGAATCAGGGTTTTCTTTAAGATATTCTTCTTTAGATTTTAAATTAAGTTTTTTCAAAGACTCAATATATTCGACTTCTCATGGTTCTAAATTATATCAATTAAATTCGTTATAAATTCTATTGATTTTCTCAAAATATCTTTCTAAAAGATATTGTTTTCTAGCTTCTATTAACATAGACTCATATTCTTTTTCTTCTTCAGTAAGTTCTGAATCTATTGTAACAATTTCTTGTTGATTTGTTTTGTTGTCAATTTTAATATTATCCATTTTTGCTAAATGTCTTAATTCATCATAGGTATGAATTTTTTTATTAGATCCAGGTAATGAATCAAAGTTAATATCAATTTCAGCTACAGCTTCTTTTTGTGCTTTTTCTGATAAATATTTCCTTTCATCTCAATCACTAATTATAACTTCATCTTCTTTGTGAACATAACCATTATTTAAAACAACTTTATCTCTATGATCTTTATTTAGTGTATTTAAATTTTTTGTGTCATCAGAATTAACCGTATCATCAATTTCAATTTCAATGATAGGGTTTTCGATTTCAACAATTGCTCCAGAAGTGTTTGATTCTTGATTTAAAACCACATTATCTTTCTCTTTACGACTTAATTTGTTTAAATCCTCAACTTTTGGTTCTTCTACTTTTGGTTTTTCAATTTCTCCTGTTTGGGTTTCAATTGTAGATGTTTTAGGTTTTTTATTTAGTTTTTCAATTTCTTTTTCAAAGTAAGAATTTTGTTTAACTAATTGATTATTATATTTTTCTAAATCCTTTCTTTCCGCTTCAAGTTTTTTAATAATTTCTTGATTTTTGGAATCGGAACTATTTTTCAATAATTTCAATTCATTAATTTGGTTGGTCATATCTTTAATCTTATTTAATAATTGTATTATTTTCTCATTATTTATTTTAATTTGAGTTTCATAATTTTTATCATTATTTTCTATTTCTGTTCGATTTTCAGGATTATTATTTTTATCCTGGATTTGTCTTGTTTTATGACCTGTCCACATAACTGCAGTTGCCAATGACACAGAGCCCAAAAAAGTTACTATTGCCATATTAATTGAACTGATTTTCTTATTTTTTGCCATCTTGTTCCCCTTTGAAATTTTCCTTTGTTACATAATTATTATATATTTATATATAATTAAATCCTTCTAATAACACAAAAATGCAAAAAAAATAACTTTTTAACTAAAAAAAATATTTTATTAAAAAGTTAAAATTATGTCTTAAAATTATTTTTTAAAAAATATTATTTTTATATTTTTAAGTATCTTAAATAAATAAGTTTAATGTGTTTTTAGTATTCAAATGCTTATGGTATAGTAGTTTTAGTAAATTAAAAAATTATTTAAACGTAATATTAAACAAAAATATTTTATTTAATTTACTACTAATTTTTAAATGAAATTCTAATAAATTTTATTTTTTCTTAATAAAGTTTAATGCATAAAATATTGATAAATATTAATAATTTTATATTATAAATGTCATAGAAAGTAGATCAAACATATAGTTATTAATAATTTGTTTAAAATACATAATTTAGTAAGGTATTTTCTTATTTAGATACCAAAAATGACTTATTCCAATGATTTATCTTTTATCTAAATAATAGTAATAAGCTCAAAGAATTAGCAACACCTCTAAAAGTTTTTGCAGTAATGTATTTTATAAGTAATTAGATAAACTAATAGAAATTAATAAATACAATAGTCAAGACCAATATCATTAGTCCCAAAAAAATTATTTAATACTTAATTTAAAAAAATGGAATAAAAAATATTATATATAGGGTTAAAAATAAAAAAATAAAAGATTAGAATATAATTATCTAATCTTTTATTTTGCTGTTAAAAATATTAAATATATAATAACCCCAATTAAAGCTAAAACTGCAATAAAAGAGATTAACGCTATTATATAAGTTATTTTATTTTTGTTATATTTTTTAATTTCTTCAACGGGTAAATGGTTTTCAGTAATTACTTCTTCAATAACTTTTGTAAAATGTTTATCTATTTTATTTTTTTTCATAAATTATTTTAATTCCGGCATAATCGAAATACCAATTGCCTCATTACCTGTGTGTGCAGCAATACTTAATGGTAAATATTTTTTTGTGGATGGTTGTAATTGTTCATGAGAATCTACAAAATCATTAGCTTCTTTATCTAAACCATGAACAATATCTAAATAAAATTTTATGTCAGAATCTAATTCTCTCATTTTATCAATGAAATTATTTGTTAAACCATAAGCTTTGCTAAGTGCATTTTTAAAAGTCAATTTAACTGAATGAGGACTAATAGTTCCGTCTTCTTTATATTCAAAAATAGGGAAGATTTTAATTTTACTTAAAATGAATTTTTTTATAGAACCAAGTCTTCCACTTTTTATAAGATTTTCTAACGCTTTAGGCACAAAGAATGTTTTTGTGGTTTCGTTAATTTCATTAACTTTTTCAAATAAATCATCAATTTTAAAACCTTTTTGTTCATAAAGATTTTTAATGTATTCAGCAACACGAACTAATTGAGTATTGAATAAATGAGTTTCCATAACAAAAACATTTTTTAAATTTTGCGCAATATTTCTAGCGTGTTGAATGGTACTTGACATATGTGATGAAATACCTAAATAAACGACTTCGTCAAATTCTTTTGAATATTTTTCAAAAACTTCAGTCATAAATCCTAAATTAGGAGATGAAGTTTTAATTACAAGATCTTTGTTGTCGTATTCTTTCAATAATGTTTGATTATCTTCTCCGTTATCATGATATATTTTATTATTAAATTGAATTTCTAAAGGTAAGAAACCAAACCCTTTTTCATTTGCTTCTGTAATTGACATACAAGAAAATGAATCTAAAATAATTCCTAATTTTTTCATATGATAAGTATAGCAAATAATAAAAAAATTAATATTAATTAATAATAAAAATGTATATTTAACTTTTTAGTCAAATTTAGTCAAAAAGTAATAAAAATAAACAAAAATAGCACTAATATTAATTTATATTAATATATTCTATATATTAAAGTATAATTACAAGTATGATTAAAAATAAATTAAAACTAGTTTTTTATACCGTAATAACATTCGGTTTAATTTGAATTAAATGAAAAAAACAAGCAAAAAAACCTGCTAATACTTTCTTTCAATTAGATTATTTACCATTTAAGTTAAATGATGTTATTGATAACTTAGGTGGTATTAAAAACATTATAGACTTAGACTTAAAACCTTCAAGAGTAAACTTATCAATCAAAGATTCAAAAATTGTTAAAGCAAATGAATTGAAAAATACCAAAGGGATAAGTGGTATTTTCTTAAAAAGTAATTCAGTTTCATTAATACTGGGAGAGTTTTCAAAAACTTTCTATGAAACTATTAAAAAAGAGGTAAACAATGCAAAATAAATACCAAGTAATTTTAGACAATATGTTAGATGTATTACAAAATGATGCATCAATTTTTACAAATGTTGACAATAAAAAATATTTTGATATATTCAAAATTTTAAAAAATGATGACTTTAACAAGTTAGTTAGAAATAAAGAATTTGAAATAAGTTTAATTAATGACAAAATTAATAATTTAATAACAAAAATTTCTAATGCGAATAGTATTGATGAAGTTAACGATATATTAGTTAACCAAAATAAAACAAATTTTGCTTTTAACCAAATTGGAGATGATGTTGATTTAAATGTTGCAAAACAAAAAATAAATAACGAATTAAGTAAAAGATATCAAAAATCATTAAGAGGATGAAACGAATTAAAATTAAAAGTTAACGAAATACTTGATGAAAGTAATGTTTGATCATTGCACATTGGATTCTTATTTGTTCGTTTAAAGAAAGATGAAAAAGCAGTTTATGCTCCTTTATTCCTTAAAGAAGTTGAAATCGTCAATAGAAATAATAAACCTTACTTAAGAAGCAAGGGCGGAATAAAAATTAATGAAAAATTAATTTTTTGACTCAACGCTCAAGGTTTTCAAATTAAATTAGACGAAAATTTTGAAGATTACACAATTTTCGACTTAAGAAACAAAATTAAAAATGATTGACATGATTTATACCAATTACCAATTCATGATTTTGATAAATTCTTAAACGTTAATCCTGATACTATTATTAACGAAAATATTGTTTTCTATTCAGGTACTGTTTTAGGTATCTTCATGCCTTCAGGTGGCTACTCAAGAAATAGAATGAAAGAAATTATTGAAAACAACGAAATTGATTCTATTATAAATGTTGATTTCAATAAAAATAAATATAAAAATACAGTTAATAATCATTTTTATACTGATAAATTTTCACTATGAAATATTACTAAAACAAATAATTCTCAAGATACTGCAATCTTTTCAGCCTTATTACAAAATACAGTTATTTGAGGTCCACCAGGAACCGGAAAATCTGAAACTATAATTAACTTAATTTCTAATATATTAGTTAATGGATCTACCGCAGTTATCGCTTCACAAAAAAAAGCGGCATTAGACGTTATTAAAGAAAGACTAGGTACATTAAGTAGTTTTTGTTTATTTTTAAGCGACTCAAAAATACTTAGAAAAGAAGAATTTTACAAACCAATTAGAGAATATATAGATTATTTAGAAAATTACAATTTAAACCCTACTTTAAAGGATAAATCAAACTTTACAGAAGGTGAAAAACAATTTATTCTACAAGCTTCTGAATTATTTAAAAACCCAAAAATGAGTTTAATTTTAAAAGCTTACTACTACTTATATAGAAAAAAAGAAAAAGTAAATCTAAACACTGATATCGAATACATAATGAATTTACCTAAAGATATATTCTATCCATCGGACGAATTCAACACTGAAAATAATGTTAAAAAATTAATTTCAGAAAATAAATTAAAATACATGTTTTTCTTAAAAAAATATTGAAATGTTGCTAATTTAGCCAAAGATATCAATATTAAATTACCTGATTTTAATGGTAATTTACAAGATCTAACAAAATTCTTTAACGCGATTAATTATGACGGTTTAATTTTTAATAACAATAGTCCTTTTAAACAATTAAATAACTTAATTTTACTAAGTAAAAACTTAAGAAGAGAACAAACAACTTATAGTAGAAATCAAATAAAAGAATATGTTGCCGGAGTTATTTTTAATAAAGTGAACAAATTTAACGATAAACAAATGAAGCGTTATAAAGAGTTTGCTCAATCTGTTAAAGTTGAAAATTATCAACCATACAAATTTGTTAAAGAATATATCGATATAATAAAAGATTTATTCCCAATAATTGTTGCTACACCAGATACAGATTTATCTGGTTGATCAAAAGAAGAATTTGACTACTCAATTTTAGACGAATCAAGTCAAATGTTCATTGAAAATGGTTTACCAATTCTTTATTTATCAAAAGTAAAAATTCTAGCTGGTGATATTAAACAAATGAGACCAAGCAATTGATTCGGTTCAAGAAATACTGATGACACTATTTTTGGAAAAGTAGAATCTCTATTAGATTATGTTATTTCTCTTGGTGTATATCAAACAATTTTAAATAAAAACTATAGATCTAATTATGCGTCATTAATGGCCTTTTCATCTAAATACTTTTACGAGTCAAATCTTGATGTTGTTGACTCAAACATTGAAAACATTGAAGAACCAATCGAATTATACGAAGTTGATGGTGTTTGATCAGATAATAAAAATATAGCTGAAGCAAATAAAGTATTTGAATTGTTAAAAGAAAATATTAACGATTACAAAAAAATAATAATACTAGGATTCAACGCTAAACAAAGTGACTATATAACAAGTTTAATTTTTGAAGATAAAAATAATTACGAATTATTCGGAGATAAACTTAATAATAGAGAACTTTTAATAAGAAATGTTGAAAACATACAAGGTGATGAAGCCGATTTAATCATAGCCACTGTTGCCTATGACCAAAACACAAAATTAAGTTCTACCTATATTTGTCGTGAAAATGGTAAAAATGCTTTAAACGTTGCTGTTTCAAGGGCAAAAAGTAAAATGATTGTTGTTAAAACAATTAAATCTAAAGATATTCAAATAACACAAAATTCAACTTCTGACCTGATGTTATTTAAAAATTGATTAGACTTCTTAGAATCAGGACCAGAAGGAAGACGTAATTTCTTAAAAGGTATTAATAATTATGCTGAAGAAAGTACAAATAACAATAACGACTTTGAAATATGATTTAAAAAATATGTAATAAATCATTTTGAACAAGTTATTAAAAATGATGAAAGTTTTGAAATAATTCAAAATTATTCAGTTGGTTCTGTAACATTTGATTTTGTAGTTCTCAAAAACAAAAGAGTCTATAAAGCGTTTATTTTTGATGCATTCAATTATGACAAAAACATTAAAAAATATGCATTAAAAAGAGATAAATTATGATTCTTGCAAAGTAAAAAATATGATGTAAATATCATTAGTCCTATCAGTTGAATTGAACAGCAAAAATTAATAAATATTTGATTTGAAAAAGATGAAAATATCACACAACAACAAACACATGTGCTAACAAATTCATACATGTTAAACAAAAACATTGATTTAGCTATTATTGAAAATGAAAATCAGCTAAACAAACAAAATGAAACATTAGATCAAGAAGAAGAAATTGATTTTAACGAAAATAACATAGATCTAGAACAAGAAAAAACAACTAACGAAATAAATGATATAAACACTCAATTTGAAAATAACGATTCAAAATCAAAGTTACAAAATATAACATCTCAAACTCAAGTTATAAACTTTGTTGAACAAAATACAAATAGTATTACTAAAGATTCACTATTCAACACAAAAGATGAATCTTCAAAAGAAAATACACAAGACATATTCGAAAATAACTATAACGATTTAGTAACTCAAGAAAATGACGTTGAAGATTTTGAAAATTTAACAACCGAAACAAACTACGACAATAAAGTTGAGCCAAAAGAAGAGTATACACAAGAGATATTTGAAAATAACTATAATGATTTTATTAATCAAAAAACTAGAGAAATAAACTTAAATAACTCAACTCCTGAAATAAAATTTGAAAATGATGAAGAATTTGAAAATAAAATTGAGGATGATGAATTAGCACAAGAAACAAACGAAATTACAAATAAACTTGGATACACAAATTTATATCAAATACCTGAAGATGAATGAGATTCTGATGATGAATTTAATGAAACAAAAGAAATTGAAAATGATTCTAATTTAAATATAAATAATGACTATTATTTCGATAAAAAAAATGAAGAAATAAGTAAAAAAGAAGATGATCTTGAAAATAAAATGAACTTTGCACTTTCATTTATAGAAAACAATAAAGATGAAAATAATAATTTCAATCATATTGATGAAATTGTAGAAAACATAAGTAAAGATGATGAATGAATTAATGTTGATGGAATTCCCGGTTTAGAAGAAGATGAAGATATCACAGAAAATGATGATGAATTTAAAGATGAAGTAAATAATATTACCAAAAATCTAAAAATACAGTTAGGAGATCATGAAAACGAAAACAGAAACTAATGATTTATCACTACTTCTTGGATTATTTTCTAAAGATATCAAAAGAAAAATAATTTTACACTTATATTCATGTCATGAAAATGAATGTGATGTTCTAACACTTGCAAATAAATTTGATTCAAAACAAGCTAATATTTCTAAGCACTTAATGAATTTAAGAAATATGGACATAGTGTATGCTAAAAAAGAAGGTCATAATTTATACTACCAATTAGTACCTCATTTTAAAGACAAATATTCTGAATTCTTACAAATGATGTATAAAATGGATGATTCACAAGATCTTGAATGTGAATGTATATATGATGGTCACCAAGAAGCTAATGAAATATTAAAACATAATTAATTAAAAAATAATTAATAGAACTAAAAATGATTTTAGTTCTATTTTTATTTAAAATTAAAAAACCTAAACAATGTATTTAGGTTTAAAATGGATTTATATCATTTAATACACAATAAAATATTTTACTTCAATAAAGTAAAGAAATTAATTCTCCCAAACTTTCTTCATCATTTTTCTCTATTTCGACACATAAGGAAGTAACATCATCATTAAACGAAGTTAAATAATTATCAAAAGATTTATAACTAATTTCATTAAACTGTTGCATAGTTAAATTACTAAAATTAGTTAATAAATCATTATAATCAGCATTTGAAGATAATTGGAAGTCGAAATATTTTTGTTTTATTTTAAAGTAAATTATTAATTTGTTTATGTTATTTGAAAGTATTGATTGACCTAAAGTTGATATGTCTCTAGGGAATTCTGCGTAATCATTAAAAATACTTTTATTTAATGTTTTTTGATTAAAATTAGTAGAAAATAAATTCATTAAATTTGTTAAAAAATCATCATATGCAATAAATAAATTCAAACTACTCTTTCTTAAATCTCTTCTACGATCTCTTTGATTAAATTGATTTAAATATAAAGCTAACTTTAGTGAATTATTAAAGTACAAATTGTTAGTTAATATATGCTTTGAAGCATGTTTATAACCATTAATTAATTTAGAAATATTAACACCTTGAGTAGCTAAAACTATTAAACAAATTTCTGTTAGGATATTGTAAGTTTTATTAATTTGCTCAGAAACAATGAAAATATTTTGGTTAGGAATATTGAAATTCTCTGTATATTGTAATCAAGTACTCTTACCTACAAAATAAATTAATTTTTTAATTAGAAAACTACTAGCTTGACGACTAAATTTATCTAAAAGATAATTTGAATAAAATAAATTCTCTTTTTCATCTTTTGAATTAAAACCATCTAAAAACATTATTGCTAAATTATTATCTTTTGAAAAATTGAAATAATAGCTAACTTTCTCTTTAAAAACCTCTTTAGAATCAGAACTATTTAAAAATAGTAATTTTACTTTTTTGTCTATATTATAGTCATATAAGCCAAAAATATAGTTTAAAATACTCTTTATTGCTAACTCTGTATTCTTACTTGCTCAAACTATTAAATATTCAACATTATTAGAATAAATTAAATTACAATATTCAATTATTTTATCAATACCATTAATTGAATAATTAATCGCAATATCATCAAACTCTAAATTTTCGGAACCTTTAAAATTTAATGACTTAATTTGATTTAATAAATCACGATAATCTTCTGTTTCTATTTTATTTTTATTAATTAAATTATTATTGGTTACTATTTTAATTTTTGACATCTTCAATACCGTTTTTGTGTTTTTTATCTATATTATTTGTGTTGTTTGAAATATTTGCTAAAGTGTAAGATAATAAGTTTTTAAAACCACTTGGTGTCTCTTTTAGTTTGTATATAACACGATTATTTAATTCATTTGTATGATTTCTTTTGAAACTACCTTTTCCCTCATTTTTCTCTTTATTAAAGGACAAAACGACAAAATTAATTAAATCATTTTGTCTTAAAATACTATTGATATTTCTATTAAAATCAGTAATTTCGTTTTTGAAAATTACAAATTTTTCCATTTCTTTAGTTTGAATAATTACATAATCATTGAATACTTTTTGAACTTTTCCAATTTTAATTTGTGGGCACTTATTTTCCATAATTTAAATTATAAACTTTTTATGCAAATATCTAATTACAATATGCTATTTTTTTATGATTTTTACATTAAATGATATAATAAAAAACATATTAAATATTAATTAATATTAATTTGTATGTAAGAAATTTCATACAAAAATACCAATTTTAAGAGGTAAAAATGAAAAGAAAAAAACTAAATTTAAAGTCTAAAGTACTACTTTCACTAGGAATCATAGCAGCAGGTGCAGGAATAAGTATCGCTTCTATGTTTGCATATGCAAATAACTCCGATGAAGTTAACGGTTCATATTCACACATAAGTTCAGAAGAGTTAAAAAATGACTATTCTGTTATTTATGGTGAAAATAAAGAACTTAAACCAGAAGTTGCTATTTTAGACCCATTAAAGAAAAACGTTGTAGCAAAAACAAATGAAGACCAAACATTATTTTGATTTACAAACAAAGCTAACATCAAATATAACTTTGGTGACTTTTACAATGAATATTTTGAAAAATATAAAGAGTCATTTATTTTAGAAGTCAGATATGGTTCATTTAGCTTTTATGACGAATACGTTTTAGCTGTAACACCACAAAGATTCGTGGAATTTACAAAATGATTCATTAACAATGTTTCATGAGGTCCGGACTTATTAACATTAGAGAGTTTTAGAATAGTCCCTGGAGTTGAAGAAAACGGTAATGCAATAACATTAGGGTCTCACTCTACAATTCATAAGGAAGTTAGTGAAATTAAATTCTTCCCTGATGCTTTCTTTGGATCAATGCCAATATACTCAATTAAATCAGGTGCAGGTAATGCATCAGATTCTTTAACATATTCATTATTTAAAGACTTAGTAACTAAGCAAAATATTGATGAATACTTAAACTCAATACCTGAAGCATCAGCAATTAAAAACTCTAAATTGCAAGCTGGAAATGATACATTCTTATCATTAATAGGTCCTAAGAGATTAATAGGTACTAATTTCTTAGTTTATAAACCAGAAGAAGATGATTCAAATAACTCATCAAAATACGTTGTGTTATCAAGCAAATATAACGAAGAAACTTTCAACAAGAAATTCAATTCAAACTCTTTTGATAGCGAACTAAATTTCTCAAATTTTAGAGAAGCAACAATAAAAGATATTAACGTAACAAAAGATAGAAATCAAAACAATAAAACATTTTTAACTGTTACTTTTAGTTTTGCAGATAACACTGAAACAACAATTAGTTTAGCTGAAGATCTAACAAATAAAAACTTCGAAGTCACATACCAAACATTTGAAAATATTATTTCAAATTCTTTAGTTCACTTCTTAGATTTTTATGATGTTAAAATGTATCAAAACAAAAAAATAGTTAAATTTACTAATTCAAAAGACAATAAAGTTACCTATTTTTCATCAAAAATTGAAGCATATAACAACAAAGATCTTAATAATGTTGAATCAAACGATAAAAAATCTTTAAAAGAACTTACAGTTAAAAGTATTGATGTTAAAAACGGAATTATCACATTTTCATTAGTAGATGAAAATAACGATGTTGAAGAAGTACAATTTAACTCAAAATCAATTAGCGATGATTTTCTTAAAGATCTAAATAATAGATATAAAAACAAAACAATAAGTAAATCATTTTATGAAAAAGAAAAAAATACATACTTTAAATCAAAAAATGAATTTAATAACATTAAATCAGCTCTTAAGTACGCTGGTGGAGTAACACCTAGAGCCTTAACAGCTGGTCCAGAAGATGTATCTATATTAGATAAAAACGGTAAACCAGTAGGTGGTTTAAATAGTAGAAGATACCAAGTATTTAATGATGTATATTCAGGCTTAATTGATAAAGTCGTTGAAAAATATCCACAATTATTAAAAACACAAAATGGACCACACATCGTTAAAAAACTTAATGATAAAGGTTATTATGTTTACACATTAGAAGACGGTGAATATCAAGGATTTTCAGAAACTGATAGAATCG
This sequence comes from Mycoplasma sp. OR1901, assembly GCF_013348745.1. Classification (NCBI taxonomy): domain Bacteria; kingdom Bacillati; phylum Mycoplasmatota; class Mollicutes; order Mycoplasmatales; family Mycoplasmataceae; genus Mycoplasma; species Mycoplasma sp. OR1901. The sequence goes on from NZ_CP054666.1 coordinate 654,861, forward strand.
GTATTCCATTAGTTTTAGGAGCATCAATTAATAATTTCGAAGGTATATCAACTGATTTCTTAAAATATGTTGCTACACACGAATATGGTCACCACTTTACTTTAGATCAATCACAAGCATTGAATGAAAAAGGTAACGCAGTTATTGTTGGTGGTTTATCTACTAGAGGTGGTTTAAATGAGTCTTCATATTACTCAATTGAATCATTAAAAAACTATTTAGAAGCTAGAACACACCTAGATATCACAAGAGTTAACGCACTTGGAACTGAATCAAAAAATGGAGCATTCTTTAAATTTATTTTTGGTAAAAAACAAGACGACGGAACATATGTTTACGATCAAAAAGAAACTGAAAACCAAATTTGAGGAAACAAAACAAACGGCGAAGATATTTATAAAACATTAGAAAATCCTGAAAGAAGATTTTTACAAGACTTTGAAGGATTACAAAATGCTGCTAAATTAAGAAAAAATGATTTAGGAGATCTTTTCATAGCAAACTCATTTGACGAAAATTCAGGTACATTAAACCCATTTATTACAGGAAAAGCTAAAGCATTCATAAGCAAAGCTGATGCAGAAAACCAAAATAATACTTTATTTGAATACACTAACGTAGCTAAAATTATTAAAGGTCTTAAAGACGGAATGGGAAATAACTATTCTGACTATATCACAATTAATAATGACGGTTCGATCAATTTAACTATAGTTGAAACCACACAACAAAATGGTCAAATAGTCGCAACTAAAATAAACTTATTTAACGAAGATGGTACACCACTAATCAACGTTGAATTAAATAAACCATTAGATCAAGAAAGCATTAAATTTATTAATGATAAAACTAGAATTGTTGAAAGAAGTATTTTAAACTCAGTTGTTTCAAATTATAGTGAAACAGGATGAAACAACGAAGGAACATTCTTAGGTAATGATGTTAAATCATACTTTAGAACATTCTTCGGTGCTAAAGAAGAAAGTGGTTTATATAACTCATTAAAATATAGAAATAACCCTGTTGAAATTAGCGCAAATTCTAACGGATATAGCCCAGCTTCAGGTAGAAAATCATTTGAATATACCGCTATAAGTGAAGGTTTAAGTATTAATGATGAACTAATTCAATATATTATTACTTCACAAAGACTAAATGCAAAAAGAGTTTCTCAAGGTTTAGTAGGAAATATTTTAACTTATGTAAAAGATAATTCTACTACAAAATCATACTCATTCCCAGTTGTTGACGATTCAAACTTTTTATCTAAACAATTTGGATTTATAAACGCTTTAAACAATTACAAAGCTCAATTTGGTGTTGATCAAATATCTGGATACATACAAACAAACCCAATATTTACACTTTTAAGAAGTGGTACAGGTTTATTATCAAATCAAAATAACCAATCACAACCTGATATCTATTTTGCAAATAGTAACAACCAAATTTCAACTAGTGATCAATTAATAAGCGCTTTAAATCAAAATAATATGGCAGAATTTGGTCAATTAACAAGCAAAATTATTTTCAATAATTTCTATACTCCAAATAACTCAACTAAATTATTATATGAAGCTTACGGTGATGGACTAACTAAAGTTCAAGTGAATAATCAAAATTCAATAGCTTTTGATAGTTTTGAAAAATTATGAGATTTTACTTCTATTGATTATTCAAAAGCTAAATTAGATTCAGTTACAATTAGTGAAAGCGGAGAAGAAACACAAACATTTAATTGAGATATTGAGTATGTTAAAACTAAATTTAATTTAGAAAGCCTAAAAAATGCAATTTTAGCATCTGAAAACGATCCTTTAAAAGACGTTGTTTCAACATACGAAGAACAACAATTAGCTAATTTAGCTATGGAAAGATTTAGACATTCTAACTACTTTATGGCTGTTAAAGACTTTAACCCATTAACTCAATTAGTTGAAAATCAAGCTATTTTATCTAAAGAATACGGAATTAGCATTACAAATGATAAATTTAGAAATGGTTTAACATTCAATAAACAAGATTCACATTTTGTTGATGATAAAACTAAATTTAGCATTGAAGATATTCAAAAATCACTTAAAAAATATGTTCAAAACATACTTAAAACAGATGAAGTTGATGAAGCTATTTATAACTCAATAAATACACAAGATTTATACAAATTTATGGGTAACTTAATTATTTGAGAAGCTAACGGTACATACGATGCATATACTTTAGGCCAAGTTCTATTTACAGATTTCTTAAACGGATCACCAACAAGTGATGTTATAAACTACAACTTATCAAGAGTGGAAGCTTTATTAAGTGATAAATTCACTGACTATGTATATAACTTATCAGAAACTTTAACTAGAGATTACGTTCAAACAACATACGTTCCAAATTACAATGATTTCGAGAATTTACCAAAACACTTAAAAGGTTTAAATGAAGCAACTTCAGGATTAGATTACATTGTAGATTCTACAGAATTATCAATTTGAAATAACAACAAGAATAAACAAGATAATGTTAATGATGGTGTAATTGAAGCTATTAAATCAATTAAATATAAATTAATTAGAGAAAAAGTTTTACAAATAAATGATAAATACAAAGCAAATTTAAATGAAAAACATTTAAAAATAGTTGAAATACAAAAAATCAAAAACCAAATAAGTGACGAAATCGCTGAAATTAAGAAAAACGATACATTAACTGATGAGCAAGTTCAAAAAGTAAAAGAATTAGAAGCTCAAAATGGTTCAAACGAAACTCAATTAAGCGTTCTAAGAAAAGAATATGCGGACATATTAAATGAATTAAATGACCAAATTTCAAAAGTTAAAAAAGAAACCTTAGGTGATTTTGCAAACAACAACATTACTTCTGATAATGAAGAAAGATTTTCTTCTTACTTTGGACAATTCTCTGTAAAAAGTAATGGTTTCTTCAAGGATAGATGACAAAAAACAAAAATTGGTATGGAATTATATAACGATAATGGAAATGAAATTATCGATAACACAATAAGATTAAAAGATTTTAAAGGCGAAAAAATTACATCAAGACCTAGAGCGTTCTTTATTTCACAATTACTAAACTATGGTCTTGGAAAAAGAAATGTAGCCGGTCTATTTAGAAATAAAAATAAAGATGCATTAGCTTTATATGGATATCTAGATAATCAGACAGCTTCTAGAGTAGACAGAATTCAATTTGTTGATAAAGAAACTGGTGAAGCTAGAACCTTAAAAGTTAACATTAAAGATACAAACAATATTTTCTACTTAACAAAACAAGGTGATGCAAATTCAAAACATACATTGAATGATGAAGGTTACTCAACATGAATATCAGATTATGCACTTATGGGTAAATATCGTGATACTTTATTAAAACCTAAACACCAATACTTTGCATATTTTATAGATGCAGAAGGTAAAAAAGTTTCTAACTTAACTTTAGGAGACTTAAATTACATAGCAGAAAATGGTAAAACATTTGATCAAGCTTCAATTAAGTTAGTAAAAGATGAAAAAACAAACGATACTTTAATATCAATAGATTATCAATTTAACATAACAGGATAATGACTAAGAAAGGAAAAAATGAAAAATAAAAAAATAAAAAAATCCATTTTTTATTTGGGTAGCATGATTTCATTCGGTTCATTAGTGACTATTATTTCGTGTGGAGCACAAAATAATAACACCGATAACTCAAGTAAATTAAACTCAATAAATTATGATTTTGGTCTTACAGCAGAACCAATTAACAATTTAAATTACATCAAGTACAAATCAATTGATAAAATACTTCCTTCATTAGTTGATTCTTATTTAAAAACAGGGCCTAGCACTACTCTTAAAAGTGTTATAACTACTAACAAATTTAGTTTTGTTATGGTTGATTCATCAAATACATTAGACCCAGAAGGAAATGTTTCTTCAAAATATTCAGATTTTATTAAAAATAATAAAAATTCATTACAAGAAGAAAACGGTTTCGGTAGAATTCAGGGATCATGATATAGTATCGATGAATTCCAAATAGTTGGTGGTTTAGGATCAGCAACTGTTGGTGATCCACAAAAAAACGCAACATTATACGGTTTTAGAAACCCTAAAAACTCAAATAATTTCATGGCAATAACTGGGCGTGTAAACGCAAAGAGAAATCGTTGAAGTAATAAAGATTTCGTTACAGCTAACGATATTAGAGATTATTTAGAATACATTTTAGACTTAAATACAGGTTCTCAAAAACTAGATGAAATTAAAAAATTCGGTATTAGAGGAACAGATAGATTTATTGAAGCACAAAAAAATTACATTCAAAAATTTAATAAATCATACTCAAACCCTTGAGGTAGAAGACAATATATTTTTGACGAAACAATAAATGATTATATTCAAGATCCAAATCAAAAAATTTGAGCATCACAAACATTTAATGATCAAAATGAACCTTTAGACGCAAAAGAAGTTGAAGAAATTAAACAAGCAGCTTTAGAATTCGGATTCTACACAGGTCAATTATTTTTAGATTACACAAATGAAGAAATTTCAGAAAACTTAAAATATAACCAAGATGACGAACAAGGAAATAATTTTTCATTAGATAAAGAAGTTCAAGAATTTAAATTCATGGATAAAAATACAAATAAACTTGTTACTAAAAAAATTATCAAAAACCCATTTGTTAATCCTGATCAAGTATTCTCAAGTATAAATGGTATGATTACTCCAAGAATTCAAAGTATTAGTACTGATGAAAATTCATTTTCAATGATTTTTGATGAAAATAAAACTCCTAGTTTAAATTTCTTATTATCTAACATCTTAAACGGTTTATTCCCTGTTAATAGAAAATATATTGAAACAATTGGAGAAGGAATTGATAAATACGGTTCAGATACAGATAATTTCCTTACTTCAGGTCCATTTTTAATGGATAGAAAAAATATTTTACTAGGGCCACAAGGATACATTAATTTATTAAAAAATAACGATTATTTCGATGCTGATAATACTATTTCAAATAAAATTAAAATTTATTTATCAACTGATAAAAATACAAATTCAACATTATTTGAAGATGGTTTTGTTTCACAAACATATATACCTGCAAACAAAATTAATCAGTATTGAACAAATCCTGAATATAAAGATTACTTAAATAAAAATCAAGGTTACGGAACAATTGGTTTTGGATTTAACTTAGATAGCGAAACAAATGGTGATAGCTACTTAAATGATCAAGATTTAAGAAATGCTATTTATTATGCTATTGATAGAGAAAAAATACTAAAAATGGTTGGTTGAGATTTCTCTTTCCCGGTAAGTACATGAACAGCATATGGTCAATATAAAACATTTGACGGTAAAAATATTGAAAATTACTTCAGTGATTTAAGCATGAAAACTAAACCAAATACAAATGGTGAAGGTTCAAAAGAATTCTTATTACAAAATTATGATTTTGTTGTCCACTTAGCTAAAGGTTTCACATTTGAAAAAACAAGAAGAAATGACATAGCACACAACGAAGAAGTTGCAAAAATTTACTTAGAAAGATTTAAGCAAAAACACCCTAATTTAGAAAATGTTTCTTTAAGATTTTTAAATAATTCAACTGATGAACAAAAGAAAGCTGGTACTTTCCTATCAACAGAATTAAATAGAGTCTTTAATGGATATGTAAAAATCGAAAATAAAAGCTTACCAGAAAATGCATTTGCTTCATGAATTGAAGAAGGTAAATATGATATTATCTACCAAAACTACGATAAATTAGGTGGGAACGGTGCACACGATTATGTATCAGTATTCTTCAAACCTGATGAAATAGACTCATCAATTCAAAAAAGAATAGCATTTAAAGATAACCCTGTTGGTTCATTCACATATTCAACATATATCACTCAATTAGTTTTAGACAAACTTAATATTGATAAAAAACAATTATTAAAAGAAACAATAGCAAAACTAAATAATTTTGCTACAACACAATCACAATATAAAAATGAATTTGCAAGTGTTAAAAAATCTCAAAAATTCATCGAGATCGCTTCATTAGCTAAAAAGCTTAGTGATGAATTTGAGGATAACAAATTAAGTAAACAACTACTAAAATATGGTTTTGAATACTTATTAATAAATAATGCAAATATCAAAAATAATAGATTAAATCACCTCGTAGAACAATTCATATTTGAAAAATACGGTGTTCAAGAAATTGAAAAATTAACTTTAGACACTAAAGATAGATTGAAAATTCAACAATCTATTAAAGGCGCAAATAATACAGATTCTATTGATTTCTGAGCTAAATTTATAGAACTATCATTCCTTAAAAAAGATGAAACATTCGCTCAATACACAGATCGTTTAAACGCTTTCTTCTCAGCAAACTTTACAACTGAAGAAGTAGCACAAAAATGAACACAAGAATACGTATACGTATTCATTGGTGAACTAGAAAAAATAGTTAGAGATGCAGCTCCAGTTGTTCCGCTTATGGAAGTTGATACAAACTGAGAAATAACAAGAATTGGTGGAGTTGATTCGCTATTTAGATTTAGTTTACAATATGCATACGACTTTACAAGACCACCTAGACCAGGTTTACCAAGAAAGAGAGGTCAATAATGAAATTAACCAAAGAAATAAGAGATAAAAAATCTTATTATGTTGATTCAAACAAAATATTTTTCACAAATAAAAGAGTTAAAGAAGCAAGTTTAAGAGAAAAAATATTCGCAACAAACTCACCATTCTTAAATTCAATTATGCGTTTTATTAAAATTATGCTTGAATTCTTTGTAATTGGGTTAATAGTTATAACAATTACATTTTTCCTAATTAATCTTGTTCCTGGTTCTAACTCAATCACAAGTGGTTTAAGTGATGAAACAGCAAGAAAAGTTAAGGAAGCACAATACGGATTGAATTTACCTTTAATCCAAAGATATGGATTATATCTAAAAGGATTATTCCAAGGTGAATTCGGTATCTCACTTTCACTTTTCCCCGAAAGAGAAATTAATACCTTTATTTGAGATCGTTTTTATAAATCATTTTTAGTAGGTATTTTCTCAGTTTTACTAACAGTAGTAATCGGAATTAGTTTAGGTATTTGAGTAGGTAAAAACCCTGGTGGTTTAGTTGATAACATTTCAACAATAGTAGTAAGTATCTTCTCATCAGTACCTTCAATCATTTTCGCATTAATACTAGTATTTTTAGGAAGATTAATGAACATTCCTTATATATTTGATGTAGACAATTTCGCCAGTTATATACTTCCTGGACTGGCGCTTTCCTTAGGAAGTATTATTGTTTATATTAAATACATTAGAACAGAATTAAACCGTGAATTAAATTCTGTTCACGCAAAATTCGCTTATTTAAAAGGTTTAAGCAAAACAAAATTCGTTTGAAAACATGCACTTAAACCTTCATTATTCCCAATCGCAACATTCTTCCCAGCAGTTATTTTCGGAAGTTTTATCGGTTCAATCTTTATTGAACAAATATTCTTTATACCAGGTTCGGGAGCAACATTGCTTCAAGCAATCCAGACTAAAGATTACAACGTTATACTATTCTTAATAGTTATGTTTACATTATTAACAATTCTTTCATACGCAACAAGAGATATGCTTTATGAAATAATTGACCCACGTGTAAGAAGAAAGGGGGCATAATTATGGCAAATAAATTTAAATCATTTATTAAAAAACATGCTGACAAAATTCGTTCAAGAAACGCCGATAGTGAATCTAGTAGTTTAGACGGAAATATTGCTCCTAACCCATTCTTACAACCATTTCAATATCAAGCATGAAAAATAGTTGGTAAAACATTTGATTATCATGCTGATAGAGATCTTAAAGAAGAAACAAAAATATTTAAAGAATTCGTTTTTAGATATTCTAAAAACTTTGCTGGTGTATTTGGATTTATATTATTAGTTACAATAATACTTTTAGCCTTAATTATGCCATTTACAACATTTGACCCAAACCTAACAGACGTAAACAACCGTAATTTAACATTCAATCAATATGATTCAAACAATATATATCACTTCTTTGGAACTGACGATATTGGTCGTGATTATTGAGCTAGATTATGACATGGTTTAAGATACTCACTTTCACTTGCATTAGTAGTTACTGCAATCGAAGTTATAATTGGTTTAACAATCGGAATTATGATGGGGCAATTTGAAAAATTTGATAAAGTTATGACTTTTATAATTAAAGTTTTATCAGTAGTCCCAACAATAATAATCTTAATTTTAATGACAATAGTTATTAGACCAAGTTTCTGAGTTATTGTATTCTCACTTTCATTTACATCATGAACAGGTATGGCAAACCAAATTAGAGCCCAAGTTAAAAGAGCAAAACACTTTGAATGAGTGTCTGCTTCAAAAGTATTAGGTACACCAATTTGAAAAATCTTAAAAAATTATGTACCAGTAATTTTACCAATTTTAATTACACAATTAGTATTCACAATACCAGGTGTTATTCTTTCAGAAACTTCATTAGCATTTATCGGTTTAGCAATTGATGATGTCCCAACTCTAGGTAATTTAATATCAGAAGGTCAAAAAGTATTCCCTACATATTTAAGATACGTTTTCGTCCCTTCTTCAATTCTAATTTTATTAACAACAAGTGTTCAATTAATCGGAGCTAGTGTTCAAGACGCACTAAGAAGACAAAGATAGGAAAATTATGAAAATAAAATCAAAAAGATATAAGAAACCTAAATTTAAATCTAAAAAAGTTAATAAAGAATTAGAATATATTTACATTAGAGAATACGATGAAGTCGAAGAATATGTAACAGAAACACATCAACATGAATTTGAAGTCCCTGTTTATGCTGATGTTGAAGTAAAAGAAGAAATTATTGAAGAACTTCAACCAGAGGTTGTTATCGAAGAAACTAAAGAAGTTGAAGTTGAAGAACCTCAACCAAAAGAAGTTATTGAAGAAACTAAAGAAGTTGAAGTTGAAGAAGCTCAACCAGAAGAAGTTATTGAAGAAACTAAAACTGAAGAAGTTCCGGTTGTAGAAGAAAAAACAACAAAACAAAAAACAAATAAAAAACACGCTTTTTGTGGTTGAATTAAAAATAAAATCTTTAGAAAAAGAGATTTTGATTGAGAAACATTTTATAAAAATGTTCAATACCAAGAATTCAGTGACGGAAGCAGATTAAAAATAGCTGCAGAAATTAAAGATATCAATTTATCATTTACAAACCCAGCTCGTCCAGGTGAAAAAAATATAGTGTTAAGAAACCCTTCTTTAAAAGTTTATGAAGGTAAAATTCACGCTATTATTGGTGAATCTGGTTCAGGTAAATCAGTTATTACTTCATTACTATATGGATTAACCGGAGATAATGCTATTATCGATTCTGGTGAAGTAAAACTTTATAACAATAATGTTGAAAAATTTAGTTTTAAAGACTGAGAAAAATCACACTATCGTGGAAGAGTTGTTTCTGCAGTGTTCCAAAACCCAATGTCAACACTAAACCCTACAATGAAAGTTGGAGAACAAATCATTGAAGGTATGTTAGAAAACAAAGTTGTTACAAACCGTAAAGAAGCTTACAAAAGAGCTGTAGAGTTCTTAAAATTAACTAAAATTAACGACCCTGAAGCGGTTATGAAATTATACCCACACGAAATGTCAGGTGGTATGATTCAACGTATTGTTATTGCAGCTATTGTTGCTTTAGAACCTAAAATTTTAGTTATGGATGAACCAACAACTGCTCTTGATCCTACAGTTCAAGCACTTGTTTTAGACATAATTAAAGAATTACAAGAAAAATTAAAACTATCAATAGTATTCATTACTCACGACCTTGGAGTTGTTGCTTCTATTGCTGACTATATTTCAATTATGTATGCTGGTCAAATTATCGAAGAAGGTACTTCAAGAGAAATTTTACATAATCCTAAACACCCATATACTTGAGGTTTAATCTTAAGTATGCCTGACTTAAACAAAGGAAAAAGACTTTCAACAATTCCGGGAAGTGTTCCTTCAAGTTTAAATAACATTGTTGGTGATGCTTTCGCAGTTAGAAACGAATATGCATTAGGTAGAGACTTTAGTGTTGAACCTGATTTTTACCAAATTAGTGAAACTCATAGAGTAAAATCAGCACTTCAAGATCCGCAAGCACCAGAATACCAAGCACCTGAATTAATCCAAAAACTATGAGAGGAATTTAAAAAATAATGACAGAAAAAGTTTATAAAATAAAAAGATTCCTTTTTGGCGAAAAAAGGGTTATCAGAAAACAAACAAAAGGTGTTGAGCAATTGCTACAACCAAATGCAAATCAAGAAATTTTAGCATCACTTAGAAACGTTGATATCAACTACGGTACAGGTGTTAAAGAATTCAAAGCTGTAGCAGATTTAAACTTAAACATCTATAAAGGTGAAGTTTTAGGTTTAGTAGGTGAATCAGGTTCAGGTAAAAGTACAATTGGTAAAGCGATAGTAGGTTTAGTTCCATATAAATTTGGTGAAATTAAACTTCTAAATAAAACATTACCTAAAAAACTTGGCAGAGGTTTTAAATTCGGTAAAAAATTAAAAGAATACAAAGAAATCGAAAACTTCTTAGTTAATAAAGTTCAAATGATTTTCCAAGATCCTGCTAACTCACTTAACCCACACGCAAACGTTGAAACAATAGTTTCAGAAGGTTTAACAAATACTAAAAACGCTAAAGAAATTTATCTTTACAACATAGATCAAGAAAATAAAAAAGAATTATATTCTGAATTATGTGATATTCACCACTCACAATTCTTTGGTGAATATGAAAATTGATTAAACGACCAAATTGCATTCAATGATAAAGTTGCGTATGATGCATTTTATGTTGAAACAAATAATAAAGTTAGAGAACTTAAAAATCAATACCTTAATAAGTTCATGGATAAATATCTAAAACAAAGAAATGAATTAAATAAACTTAGTGAAAATGATTGTAAAAGATTATTAGTTCGTGATATCTTAAGTTCTGTAGGTTTAGATGATTCTGTTTTAAGAAGATACCCATTAGAATTCTCTGGTGGTCAACAACAACGTATTGGTATCTCTAGAGCTGTTGTATTAAGACCACAATTACTTGTGGCTGATGAACCTATTTCAGCACTTGATGTTTCAATTCAAGCCCAAGTTGTTAATATCTTTAACGAACTTAAAGAAAAATATAATCTAACAATTTTATTCATCGCTCACGACTTACGTATGGTTGAATATATCTCAGATCGTATTGCAGTTATGAACAAAGGTAGATTACTTGAAGTTGGTACAACTGATGAAATAATGAATCATTCATTACACCCATACACAAAAAGTTTATTAGATGCTGTTCCTTCAATTAACAGTAAAAAAGGTAGTTTAATTGGATATAAATATGATATTAATATGCATAAATATACTGATGAAAATCAACCACAATGACTTAAAGTAAATGAAGATCATTTTATTCTAGCTACAGAAGAAGAATTAAACGATTGACAAAATAACAAATATTAATTTTATCCAAACCGAAAACGTTATCAAATTATGTTGATATCGTTTTTTATTATTTTTTCTAAAAATAACTATAAAAATACGGTTTAAATAGCTATTAACAACAATTTAAATCATATTTTGGGTTTTTTATTTTTTCCATTATTTTTTCATGGTAGAATTTTTATGTTTTAATCAATAAAAATATTAAAATAGGAGAATTTTAAACAATGTCTAAACTTAAAAATAAATTAATCGGGTCGTTTTTATTAGTTGGTTCTGCAGTAACCGCTATATCAATGTATCCAAACAGCAACAAAAACCAATTTCAAATTTTTGAAACTATGCCTGACCAAAAAGTGGAGCAATTTGTAACATTAGAAGCCGCTAAAGAATTCTACAAAAACATAATCAAATATCTTTCACAATTTATAACAGCTAACGAAGAAGAAACTGCTAAGCATAAATTAGAAGAAGAATTAAACAAAACTGAAAATGATACTCTATTTACAAGCAACCAAGAAGAATGAATTAAAAAAATTGATAGCAAATTAGATGCATTAATTCAATTAATTCATAAAAACTCACACGTTAAGATTGACGCGCTAAAAAATATTTCAATAGAAAAAGTAACTAAAGATCAAATTATCACATCTTATCCAGAGATATTTTCGAACGAAATTAAAACTTTAACAAGAAACGGAAATGAAGTAGATATAAAATTTGAACATAACTTAAATGAAGAAGTAACAAATGAAGAGTTCAAAAAATGAATTTCAAAAAATTCTAGCAAGAAATATACTTCGGATTTAAAAATTAACATAGATAGTTTTTTAGAATATACAGAAGCTAACAACGGTGTTCAACACTATATAAATCTTTACGAATCACTTTTAACATCATTTAATGAATATTCAGATATAATTACACCTCTTAAAGGTGATTACGAACAAGATAAAACTAAATATGATGAAATCAATAAATCAAACGGTATAAAAGCACTAGAACTCGAAAAATTATTCTATAAACTCGAAGAATCATATAGTGATTTCGAAGAGAAAGCTATATCAAAAATATTCGATAAACTTACTGCTATGTATGAAAATAATACTAGTGAATACGCAGTAATATTAAATGATTTTTTATCAGAATATAAAAAAGGTATTGTAACTAATGAAGATAAGCTAAATAATTTTGAAAATATTCAGTTATTTATAGCTGCTGCTACACCAATATACGAATTATTTGAAGAAATTAAAAAAGTTGAACACGTTAAACTTAAAGAAAGATTAAACGGCGAAGTTAATAAATTAATAAATTCAATTAACAAAAATGATAAAAGTGATTTATGAAGTTCTTTAATTAATGTAGATAAAGCTAACGCTCTATATGAAGACTATGAAAAACACAATACACTTTGAAATAAAGAAATAAAACCATTATTTGATAATACTACTTTAACAGAAACTCAAAGAAATCAACTTAAAACATATCTAGAATCAACACAAATCGATTTTGATAAAGCTTCAGAACTAGCTTCAAATTTCAGAAGAGTATTCAAAATGAGTGATGCTAAAGAAAAATTAGCAAATATTCAATTTGGTGATTATGATAGAGATATCCAAAGTTTAAAAGCAATTAGAACCAAATCAGCATTCCAACAATGAAAAGAAATGAATGAAGCTTCTAAAAATAAAATTAAAGAATTTTATGGAAATGATTTCTTAGTTTTTGATCCAATTGACAAAAATAAAGAAACAGAATCAAATACAGACACAAACACAAATACAGAAGAAAATCAAAATCCTAATACCGGAGAAACAACAAACGAAAAAACAGAACCAAAAACACCTGAAACACAACCTGAAACTCAAACAGAAGAAAAATCTAATTCATGAAAAATTTGAACAGTTGTTGCTGGTTTAACAGCTTCTTTAGGAGCGTTAGTTGTATTATTCTTTATTAAAAGAAAGAAAAACAAATAATAAAAACATTTAAAGTTGAAAATTAATATTTTCAGCTTTTTTAATTATAAAATTAGAAATAAAAAAATCGCATTAGTGCGATTTTATATTAATTATTTTGCTCTGATAAATATCTAGAAACTTCGGCTGCACAGTCATCAACAACTGCTTCAACTTGATCGAATGAATCGATAACACATCCGGAAGCACGTTCGTGACCACCACCATTTCATTTAACAGCAACGTTTCTAACAATAGGTCCATTAGAACGTAATTCTACTCTAATTTTATGATTTTCTTCTTCAGTGAATTGAACTCAAATAGGGAATCCTTTAATATTAGCAATAGCGTTTACTTTAACTGATGATTGAGGAGTTTTACCCATTTTTAATGTATCTTCTAATGAGTTTTGAATGTATGCTACACCATCTCTTGTTTTTAAAGTAGATAATAATCAAGAATTAAATTTTAAATCTTCGAGACTAGTTGTTGCTAAACTTTTATGAATATAATCAGCTTCTAAACCAGCTTCGTATAATTTTGAAGATAAATATAAAGTTCTTGCTTGTACATTACTAAATAAGAATCTACCTGAATCAGTGTTAATTCCTAGGTATAAATAGTTAGCTGCTTTAGGAGTAATTTTTCAACCATTAACAACAGCAATTTCTGTAACCATTTCGTCAGCTGCTGAATATGAACTATCAACTCATCTGATTGTATTATCACCTAAATCATCTCCGTTTGGGTGATGATCAATTCTAATAATTGTAGGGAATAAATTTTTATCTAAAACTTCTCTAGATTCAATTCTTTCTTTACCGTTTGCATCGACTACAACACCTAATGATTTTGATAATATTTCATCACTAGGAACTTCATCCATTGTAAAATCTAAGAAATCAAAAACATTTTTATGATCACCAATTGCATAAACTTTTTTGTCCGGAAAATTTGTTTGGATCAATTCTTTTAAACCGAATTGAGAACCTAAACAATCACCATCTGGTCTAATGTGATGAAAAATTACTATCGAATCATATTTATAAATCTCTTTAGTTACTAATTCTAAATTTCCAATTTTCATTATTTTGCCTCTCATTCAACTATTAAATCATTAAGTTTTGAAATTACTTCTGGTATTTGATCAAAAGTATCAAGTGTTAAACCTGCTGCATTATCATGTCCACCACCATTGTATTCTTTAGCGATCTTATTAACAAGCGGTCCGTTTGATCTAAGTCTTCCTCTAACTTTTCCATCTTCTAATTGAACAAATAATGCTCAACAAGAATTATCATCAATGTTAGCTAAATCATTCACATATTGTGCAGCTTTAAATGAATCTATATTAAATTCTTTTAAGAATTCATCTTTAATTACGTAATATAGAACTCTACCTTCTTTTTTAAACTCTGATAAAATACGACCAGAAATTTTAATATCTAAAAGACTTCTTTTTGATAATTCTCTTAAAATCCCTTTTGGATGGAATCCATTTTCCATTAAGAACGCAACTAATTCATGCGTTCTTTTTGAAGTATCAGGATATAAGAATCTACCTGAATCTGTATTAATTCCTAAGTAAATATGTGATGAAGCTTTTTGTGTAACTTCTCATTTTGCATCATAAGCAATTTGAGCTATCATTTCAGCCGCAGCAACATAATGCTCGTCAATTCATTGATATTCATAATCAATATCTGCACCATTAGGGTGATGGTCAATTCTTAATCTTGCAGTTGTTTTTTTGTCATAAAGTAATTCTGCACACTCAATTCTATCACCGCTTGAAGCATCAACAACGATTGATAAAGAGTCATCAAAATTAATTTGATCAATTGGTGTAAATTTATAATCCATAAATTCAAAAACACCGTAATTATTTCCTACTGTATAAACATTTTTTTCTGGGAAGTTAGTTTTAATTAACTCCGCTAACCCGTGCTGTGAACCTAAACAGTCACCATCAGGTCTTATATGGTGAAAAATCACTATATTTTGATATTTTTTAATTGCATCAATTGCAACTTGTGAATTTCCTATTTTCATTATTTCTCCTAAATATTATTATTAATTTCTTCTAAATATTTATCTATTAATTCTAAATCAAAAACGTTATTTAAACATTCGACTAAATAATCTCTAAATTGGTCTAATTTTTCATTTGACGGATCTTCTTTTAGAATATTAAATTTTTCTTTTATTTCTTCTATTTTATCACTTTTAAGTTCTTTATAACTAACGATTTTGTTATAAAGAGTTTCTAAAACTTCGAATTTATTATCTAAAAATTGGTAAGCGTATAAATTTGTAAAGTATTCATCGCTAATTTCAATCATATGAATTCAATTATTTCTTAGTTTTTGATATTCTTTCGATTCTAAAATTAACTTAAACTCCAGGTTATCATAATATTTATATAAAACATTCATATAAATCTTTTCTGAGCGAGAGTAATATTCGTTAATAATTTGATCGAAATAGTCTATAAATTGGATAGATTTATCATAATACGGATCATTTTGAGCTAGTTGTTTAAATTGTTTTTGAACTTCATCTATTTTCTCTAAATCAACTAATTCATATCTTTTATATTTATCTTTTTTTCCATTCAATTCTTTAATTGGTTCAATTAAAGAATTGAATTTATCCTTATCGTTTAGGTTAGAATAAATCATTTTTTCGATATAGTTTAATTTTTGACCATAGTAACTAAGTTTTAATTCATATAACTGTCTATTAGATTCGTCAAAAAAGTAAGAATCAATACCACCAAATCCATCAATTAAGGCATAAAGTAGTGTCATTTTATCTGAGCGAATTGATTCTTCAACTTCTTCAGATTTAATTTTATCAATCTCAACAATAACATCATGAATTAACTTAATTTTAGCTTCTTGATTAGGTATATAATGATTTCACCCGTTGGTATTAATATCATAACCTTTAATATCTTCATTAATTGTTTTTCACATTAAATCAATATTTTTCTTAATTACAGGTAATAAATATCTATAACGTGGATCGTTTTTAGACTCTAATTCTTTATAAGTTTTTTCCAAAGATTTAATATTGTCAGTGAATTTAGCTTCACTAGGAACACCACAAGAAACAACCGCAATTGGAAGTGCAACAAGTGATGCAGAAAGGCTAATTTTAATTAACGTTTTTTTTAATTTATTTTTAATAAATAACATATTTATATTTTACTATAATTGTCGCCATTTATGTGTAATTATAAATAAAAATAAAACACTTATATTTTTTAGATATTGTTAAAATACAATAAAAAATATAAGTGTTTTAATTGTTTTGGTGCCCAAGACAGGATTTGAACCTGCACGGATTGCTCCACTAGATCCTTAGTCTAGCGTGTCTGCCAATTTCACCACTCGGGCTTACTTATAATATTCTACAATATTTTCAAAAAAATACAAATAAACTATTTGTTTAAATCTATATTTTTCATATATTTTAAATACAAAATAATATTAAAAGTAAAATGAAAAAACCTCTCAATAATTTAAGAGGTTAACTATTAAAAATTTATAAATAATCTTTAATTTTGCTTAAATACCTTTAAATATTTTTTAAAGGTATTTAAAATTTACAATAATCTTGTGTAATTTTGTAAAAGCTTTAGTAACGTTCAAAGAGTTGTGCGCATTCAATAATCTATCAATTATTTTTAAATAATAAGAATGTGTAAAACAAACGCATAATAATTTAATAACACAATCATTTTTTTATATAATATAGTTATATAAAAAATATTATAATAAGGAGAATTAAAAATGAAGTGTAAAAAATGCGGAATAGATTTTGATTATCATGTATTTGATAGTAACGAACCCGGTGGTAAAACAAGAGAATCTATATATTGTCCAGAATGTGGTGAATATAATGGAGAATCAAGAATGACCAACGGATATATAACAACATATGTTATAAAAAAATAGTATATTCTATATACTACATAAATATATCTTAAGTAAAAAAACAGAAATTAATCTGTTTTTTAATCGTCTCTTTATTATCATTTATTATTTTAATATGCATTTTTTGTTCTATTATTTAAATAAATATTTTATATAAAGTAATTTTTTCAAAAAATTAAGTACATATCTTCTTGGTGTTTTTATAAATAAACTTTTTTATTAAAATTTTATTTGCTTAAATTTAAGTGTTTTATTCATCTATTAAGGTAATCAGTTTTAATAAAAAATGAAAATTTTTTAACCAACAAATTATAACAATTAAAAAACGCAAAAATTAATTTTGCGCTTATTATTATTAAACTAATTGATCAAAAATATCATCACCTGTTTCAACTACAATGTCAACACCAAAGTTTTTAGCAACTATATTCCCAAGTGTTCCTAACCCTTGAAAGTTAGGTAAAACTTTTGGTTTTGTAAACATTTTTGAGAATATTGTAGCAGGTAAAAATTCTCTTGTGTGGTTAAATCCAGGATAAAGTGGATCATTACCATGATCAGATGTTATGATTAATAAATCATCTTCACGCATAGCGTTAATTAATTTACCTAATTTAACATCAAGTTTTGCAATATTTTCTGCATATCCATGTACATTACGTCTGTGTCCGTAGTGAGAATCAAACTGAACTAAGTTAGTGAAAATAAATTTGTTTTCTGTATCTTTTGAAGCAAGTTCGATAGTAATATCCATACCATCTTCATCACCTTGACTTGCATAGTGAGTTGAAATTCCTTGACCAACAAAAATATCATTAATTTTACCAATAGAAATAACTTCAACTCCTTTGTCTTGTAATCTATTTAAAATCATTTCGTTTGGTTTATTTGCATAATCGTGTCTATTAAATGTTCTTTCAAAACTACCAAATGTACCAACATATGGTCTAGCAATAATACGACCAACATTTCACTCTGGACGTGATGAACAAATTTCACGTGCAGCTTTTGCGTATCTGTATAAGTTATCTAAACCTGTTCATTCTTCATGTGCACAAATTTGTAAAACAGAATCGTGAGATGTATAAACAATTATTGCCCCTCTTTCATGTTCTTCGTGAGCTAATTCATTAATTATTTCTGTTCCTGATGAAGATTTATTACCAACAATAGGTCTTCCATCAAATGCTTTAGATAATTCATCAATTAATTCTTGTGGGAAACCATTTTCTGCAAAAGTCGGAAATGGTGTTACAGTTTTGATTCCCATCATTTCTCAGTGACCTGCTAAAGTATCTTTAGCATTTGATACTTCTTGAACTTTAGCCATGTAAGCTAAAGTTTTTGGAACGTGATAATTACCATTTAAGTTTGTAATATTTCCGATACCTAATTTTTTTCATGTGTCAATTTTAAATTCTTCTGCCATCGAAGCTGATCTAATTGTATTTGCACCAGCATCTCCGAAGTATTTTTGATCCCTATCGGGACCAATTCCAAGACCATCTGTTACAATCATAAATATACGTTTAAATTTTGCCATATATTAATCTCCTTTATGTATTTTTTAATATATCTTTAATTTTACTCTTATAATCAAAAAAATATATTTTATTTTGATTTAATCAATTTTATTTTGTTAATAATAGAGATTATTATCAAAATATATATCCAACAAAATGATACTTTAGTTAAATAGAGTATCATTTTGTAGGATAAGTGTTAATCATCAATAAAATTGATTAAACAAAATGTAAATTTGTTTTAAATTTTGCAAAATTATTGTCTAAATTATCGAATTTGATAAAAAAATTATTTATTATTATAAAATTTATATATTAATAAAAAGGTGGTTAAAATGGATTTATTGAAATATGTTGGTGAAACTAGTTTTTATGAAAAAAAAGTAAAATTAGAAACTAACAAACCTAAAAGTTGATTAAAGAGTGTTTCTGCATTTGCCAATAGCAATGGTGGTAAATTGTTTTTTGGTATCGATGATAACGACAATCTTATCGGACTTAAAAACGCAAAAGAAGATTCAGAATATATTAGCAATGCTATAAAAGCCAAATTAGATCCAATTCCAGAAGTTGATTTAAAAATAGAAAAGGTCGATGAAAAGGATTTTATAATGTTAGACGTTAAAAAAGGTATTCAAACACCATATTACTATATAAACGATGGTACTAGATTGGCTTATCTTAGAATCGGAAATGAAAGTGTCCTTGCAAATGGTAATCAATTAAACGATTTGATTTTAAAAGGTCATAACAAATCTTTTGATAGTTTAGTAACTAATATTAAAGTTGATAAAGCTTCTTTTACGAAATTTAAATCTATGTATTATTTCAAAACACATAAAGATTTAGATGAAAACTTTTTAGTTTCATTTAATTTATCTTCAGATGATGGTTATTTAACTAATGCAGGTGCATTATTTGCTGATGAACCACTTGTTTATCAATCAAGAATATTCGCAACAAGATGAAACGGATTAGATAAAACAAACGGAAAATTCGAAGCTTTTGATGACAAAGAATTTAGCGGAAGTTTATTGAGTTTATTGCAAAATGGTGAAGAATTTATCATGATGAATTCTAAAAAAATGTGAAGAAAAGGTCCAAAAAATAGGATCGAATATCCTGATTACCCAGAAATTCCAGTCAGGGAAGCACTTGTAAACGCTTTGATACATAGAAATTATAATGAAATAGGATCTGAAATTCATATCGATATGTTCGATGATAGATTAGAAATTTACTCACCAGGTGGGATGCCGGACGGATCATTTATCCAAAATCAAAACCCCAAAGAAGTTCCATCTAAAAGAAGAAATCCATTTATTGCAGATATATTTGGCAGAATGAACTTAATGGAAAGAAGCGGGAGTGGATTAAGAAAAATTATAGACAATTATAAAATTCATGAAAATTATTCAGAACAATTTATGCCTGTATTTAAATCAACCAATAGCTCATTCTATATCATCTTAAAAAACTTAAATTATAATAATAAATTAATAAAGAACGATTTTAAGGAATCTAAAAATATTTCTAAAGAAAATGACATATTATTTACTCTTAGCGACGAAAGAAAAAATAAAATTATTCTTTTTGCGAAGGAAAATAAATATTTTACAAGAAAAGATATTGATAATTTACTAAATTTAAAATATTCACAAACAAGATCTTTATTATCTGATTTAGTTTCTAACAATATTTTAGAACCAAAGGGTGATAACAAAAACAGAACATATACACTTAAAAATATAAAAATAAAATAATTTATTTTTATATTTTTTTACTTTCACAATTAATAGTTAAAAATTTAAGTTATAGAAATAAACCGGCGATAAACCGGCGATAAACCGGCGATAAACCGGCGATAAACCGGCGATAAACCGGCGATAAACCGGCGATAAACCGGCGATAAACCGGCGATAAACCGGCGATAAACCGGCGATAAACCGGCGATAAACCGGCGATAAACCGGCGATAAACCGGCGATAAACCGGCGATAAACCGGCGATAAACCGGCGATAAACCGGCGATAAACCGGCGATAAACCGGCGATAAACCGGCGATAAACCGGCGATAAACCGGCGATAAACCGGCGATAAACCGGCAATAAATTTCAATAACACACCCATGCTTTCTTGTTAATGTATGATGTCAAAAGTTAAAAAAGAATATAAAAAAACCAACCGATAAGTCGCATACCCGACAGTTGGCTAGTAAATATGACCAATTATTTTAATGTGCCCGGCTCAGGAGAATGGTATGTTCTAATCACAATATTATTTTAGCATTTTTATAAACAATACCTAAGTGTATAGCAAATACGGATTTTATAATTTGCATTTTAGGCAAAATCAATTTCAATAACCCGAATGGAATATACATATTACTTTTATGTTTTAAAAAACTGTTAAATACCCATTAAACTTCATTTATTTAATCTCTAATCAAAAGTTTGAACCATTATGAAATATTTTGTGCATCCTTGTTTCAAACTTTTGATTAGAAAGCAAATTTTTAAGATTTATTCTTTTTAATAGTTATATTTGATTTTTATAAACCAAATAGGATAAAAAATAACTCGGATACAAATTAAATAATTTTGGTTTCATAACATAGCCAATAAGTATTATGATATATGCATTAATATATACAGATTATAAATTGAAGTTGCTATGGTCGATTCCTAAAACAGAATATAATGAGTGGATAATACAAGAATAATATGTTTTTCACGGATACCTAATAGTTAGGTTATTCATAAGTATTAGTATCATTTTATACAATATGATTTTGTATTTAGGTCTAATAATTATCATTGATTTAATAATAACATTACACAAATAGAACTAATAAAGACAATTATGCAAATTTGTTTTACACTTCACATTTTTTATAAAAAAATTAATAAAAAATAAAAATAAATTGTGTGAGGTACAAAACAATTTTGCACCTCACAGGCCTTAACGCCATGAAATTTTTTATTTTTTTCTTAAAATAATTACTAAAATCTTCAAATTTAAAATTTATATCAAATCTAAAAAAGTATTTACATGGTTTTCTTTTCAATCTTCGTTGATCTGTAAACTAGAAATCATAGCTACCATAATATTTGCATTTTTTAAATTCTTTCGAAATTGATAAAACATTTATTTTCAATTTTCTAGCAACGCTTCTTAAAGAATAGTCGTTTTCAATACTTTTTTGTATAAAGAATCTTTCTTCTTTACTAATTTGATTGTATTTTTCGTATAATCCATATGGTTTATCGGTCGTAGTATAGCCATTTTTTATTGAAAAATTCAAGTGCCCCGCAATTGAATTTTATATCAATTGTGTTGCACCTGAATTTACAATTTAGCTTATTATATTTATAATAATTTGTAATTTTATTATATTTGTCTATTCATTATTAAATGACACATATATTCAAATTTTTTGTCAATAAATATAGGAATAATTTTTTTAATAAAATTTTTTGAATGTTCTTGTGAAATAGTAAAAATTTTAAAAAAAGCGTTTAATGTTTTAAAACTTTCGGAATTTGAGTCTAAAGAATTACAAAATTCATGGATTCGTTCGAATGGTTTATCACTTAAAAAATTATACAATTTAGCAACAAAACCACTTATTACGTCGCTAATTTGAATTTCTTCATTTTCAAGTGAATCTATAAATTCAACATTTAAAATATTTTCATAATCACCGTATTCTTTTTTTAGAGTATTTTCAATTTCAGATTCTTTATCAAAATATTTTTTATCATCAAAATCCAACATTCTTGTAATATATTGGCAAGCAATGTCATTAACAACAACTAAAGGCTCATTGTTTTCTAGAAAAACAAGGGTATTTAAATCCTTTTTACTTTTAATTATTTCTCTAAGGATTTTTTTAGTAATATTATTAATATCATTCATATCAAAATAAGACAAATTATCTATATACATTTTTAATATTTTATTTATAAATTCATTAGATTTTTTACGTGAAATATTTGGAAATTCGTAATTTACTAATAATTTATGCAACTCATCGTAAGTTTTGTATAGAACTTCAAACATATCACTTTTTAAAGTCAGATTAATATTTTGATCTATTAAAGCAATTTTATTGTAAATATCATCCTCCACTATTAATGAATCAAAAATATCAACTATAGAAAAATGAAGAAAGTGAAGTACATGAAAGTGAATTAAAATTTTTTCTTCTAATAAATATTCGAAAAAAAGCCTAAGTCTAGACTGTGATATCGCATCTTCAAACTTTGATTTTTTGTGTGAAAAAAATTTAAATTTCGCATCTTTTGGTTTTTGTTTCGCTTTTACATATTTTAATAATTCATCGAACTTTAAATCATTTTCTAATGCTACACCTCCTAAAACGAAAAATAAATTTTTTAATTCTTTAACATTATCTTTTTCTTTTCCTATTATTCCTTTTCTTATGTTATTACTCTCATCAAAATAAATGGTTCGATTTACTTTTTTTGTGATACCATATTTTTTATATAATTCAACTAGTTCGTTTATTTTGTTATTTTTTCTTTTTTCCATATAATCTCCTAAATAATAAAAGCAAATTATTACATAGTAAATAATTTAATTTCAAAAAATATTATATACTGAACTTAGTCTATCTTTTCTTTTAATAATTAATTTATTTGTTTAACACTCCAAATATCGAATAAAAAAATAAAAATTCATAACATAACCTGAAAAAAGTATTATAATATTTGTATCAATGTATATTTGAATCGTCAAGTGGAATCCGCCGCAGTTGATACTTGAAAGTGGAATATATAGTGAGTAGGCTAGACAAGAAAAAATATATTTTTCGGACATAACTGAATAGTTGTGTCGATTTTTTTACGCTTTTTTAATAAAATGTGCCAAATATGATAAAAATTCAGATAAAAAGGGTTAAAATACTTTTTTAGTACTAAAACTAATATTTTATAAATATTAAATAAGGAGTAAAACTATAATTGTTTACATTAAAAAACATTATTTTCAAAGAGTCTTACACTATTTTAACCACATTAAATTTAATTTATTTTGATTTTTAATTTTTAAAAATAAAAATGATATAATAATTACATAAAAAAGCAAAAACACAATTTTAAGGGGAAAAAAATGAAAAAAATACTATTTTTAGAAGGATCATTAGATAATTCAGATAATTCATATTCAACAGTTACAATGAATAAATTGTATGATAAATTAGTTGCCCAAGGGCACCAAGTTGAAAAATTCAACTTAAACGATACTCACTCAAAAGTTTTCTTAACAAACTCAACATGAAAAACATATTTTAATGATATTAACAGTGATTTCTGAATTGATAAATTAAAAGAAACAGATTTATTAGTTATTTCAGAATCAATGACAAACTTTGGAGCTGCAGCAGTTGTTAAAAACTTTATTGATTCAATCGCAGTTGCTAACAAAACATTCTCATACAAATATTCTAAAAAAGGTGATGCAGTTGGTTTATTAGACACATTAAACGTTTTAGTTGTTGCATCTCAAGGTGCTCCACGTGATTGATACCAATGAGGAAGTCACATTAGTTGATTAGTTGGTACATTTAATTTCTTAGGTGCTAAAAAAGTAGATACAATTGAAATTACAGGTACAAAAACAGCTTTATTCAAAGATACAAACCCAGAAGCATACTACGAAGATAATAAAGAATTATTTGAAGCTAAATTAAAAGGATTCGATTTATAATAAAAAGATAATGAAAAACAACTTTAAGTTCAATTAAAGTTGTTTTTTTATATTATTTTTTGTTGTATGTATCAATTCTTAATAATGTTTTCTTAAGTTTTAATTCCATACTATATGCATCTGCAGCACTATATTTATTTTCACGAAGTTTGTTTTCTAACCGGTCTCTTTCTTCGATAGCACGTTGAATGTCAATATCTTTAACGTTTACAATATCATCTGTAATAATATTGATTCTATCTTT
This sequence comes from Mycoplasma sp. OR1901, assembly GCF_013348745.1. Taxonomy (NCBI): domain Bacteria; kingdom Bacillati; phylum Mycoplasmatota; class Mollicutes; order Mycoplasmatales; family Mycoplasmataceae; genus Mycoplasma; species Mycoplasma sp. OR1901. The sequence continues at coordinate 679,818 of NZ_CP054666.1, forward strand.
TAAAACATAAATTAAACCACCACCGATAAAGTATTTTTCAGTACCAGGTTTATTTTCTCAACCGATTGTTAATGTTCCAATTTCAATATTTGAAAACATTGTTGAGTGACCAGGTTGAATCCCGATATAACCACGTGACATTTTTAATGTAACTATTTCAACATCGTTTTCATAAAAAATACCTGAAGGAACAGTTATTTTTAAATACATTTTAGACATTATTTTTTATTAAATCTTGCTACAACATCATCTATGCTACCAGCATATCTGAATAAATCTTCAGGGTATGTGTCGTATTTACCTTCTAAGATTTCTTTAAAGCTTCGTATTGTATCTTTTAGTGGTACGTATGCACCTTTAATACCTGAAAACTTTTCTGCAACTGTAAATGGTTGTGATAAAAAGTTTCTTATTCTTCTAGCACGAGCAACTATTTTTTTATCTTCTTCAGATAATTCACCCATACCAAGAATTGCAATAATATCTTGTAATTCTTTAAATCTTTGTAATATAGATACTACTTTTTGAGCTACATCATAGTGTTCAGCACCAACAACAAGCGGATCTAATAATCTAGATGATGAGTTAAGTGGATCAATCGCAGGATAAATACCAAGTGAAGCAATACCACGATCTAAAACTGTTTTAGCATCCAAGTGTGTGAATGTTGTTGCAGGAGCTGGGTCAGTTAAGTCATCAGCAGGCACATAAACTGCTTGTACTGATGTAATTGAACCTCTTCTTGTTGAAGTAATACGTTCTTGTAAAGCACCCATTTCGGTTGCTAATGTTGGTTGGTAACCAACAGCTGAAGGCATACGACCTAATAAAGCCGAAACCTCTGAACCAGCTTGAGTAAATCTAAAGATATTATCAATGAATAATAAAACATCTTGATTTTGTTTATCTCTAAAGTATTCAGCCATTGTAAGACCACTAAGAGCAACTCTCATACGAGCACCGGGTGATTCATTCATTTGACCAAATACTAACGCTGTTTTATCTAAAACACCAGCCGCACTCATTTCATGGTATAAATCGTTACCTTCACGAGTACGTTCTCCAACACCGGCGAATACTGATAGACCGTTGTGTTGTGTTGCAATGTTGTTAATTAATTCTTGAACAAGAACTGTTTTACCAACTCCAGCACCACCAAAAAGTCCAATTTTTCCACCTTTAGCATAAGGAATTAATAAATCGATAACTTTAATTCCTGTTTCTAATATTTCTGAAGATGTTTTTTGTTCTTCATAACTTGGTGAAGGTGCATGAATTGGCATACGTTCAACATCTTCACCAATTGGTTTATCATCAATTGGGTTTCCTAAAACGTCAAACATTCTTCCTAAAACTGCGTTACCAACTGGTACAGAAATAGCACGTCCTGTATCTAAAACAGTCATTCCTCTACGAAGTCCGTTTGTTGAACCCATTGCAATTGTACGAGCTGTATCATCTCCAATGTGTTGTGCAACTTCAAAAGTATAAACTTGATCTTGGTGTGTAATAGTTAGAGCATTTAACAATTTAGGTAATTTACCCTCTTGGAAACGCACATCAACTACTGGCCCAAGAATTTGTACGATTGTACCTTCATTTTTTATCATAAATTCTCCTTAATTAAGTTGCGTCTGCTCCGGCAACTATTTCTGTTAATTCTTGTGTTATTTTACTTTGACGTTCTCTGTTATATTCTAATTTTAAGTCTGAAATTAATTCTGTTGCATTATTTGTAGCATTTTCCATTGCGTTACGTCTTGATGCTGTTTCTGATATTTTTGAATTTGAACTTAGACAATAAATTGTACTTGCTAAAAATAATGGAACTGAAGAAGAAAGCACTGTTTCAGCATTTGGTTCAAATTCAATAACAGAACTACTTGTTTTCACATTATCTTTTTTAGTAAAATCAAACGGAAAAATTTGTTGACATAAAGCGTCTTGGTTTATGTTATTAATAAATTTTGTATAAACTAAATTTATTGAATTAATTTCTTTGTTTTTGTATAGCTCCATAGCTAATTTTGCTATTTCTGAAGCTAATTTATATGGCATTTTATCACCAATATTTGAATAATGTTTTATAACTTGTGATTTAAGTGAACTAGAACTTAATAAACTAATTCCTTTTGTACCTAAAACTATAATTTGGTCATATTCTGAAGCTCTTTCACGTAATAATTGAAATGCATTATGGTTATATGAACCACATAAACCTAAATCACTAGTTACTAAAATAAATAATTTACTTTTTACATCTGAATTTTTTGGGAAAATAGCATAAAAGTCATTTTCATCAATATTAGCAATTAATTGGTCGAATGTTTCTTGTAATGATTCTTGATATGAAATGATATTAGTGTAATCATTTCTCATTTTTCTTAATTTAGATGTTGAAACAAGCTCCATTGCATTAGTAATTTTTTGTGTGTTGCTAACAACATTAATTCTGTTTTTTAAGCTATTTAAATTAGGCATCTTTTAAACTATATTTTTCTGGCATTTGTTTATACAAGTTTGGATTGTATTCTGGAATTGTTGCAACAATATCATTTACTATTCTAACGACTGTATTTTCAATTAATTTATAATCTTCTTCTGTAATTTTACCTGCTTCAGCAATTCTGCTTACTAATGATAAACCAACATTATCTGTTGTTGCTCAATTAATAACGTTATCACGATATTCATGAATATATTCTTTTGGTAATGGGTTTATAATTCTTTCTTTAACACCAACAAGTAAAATCGCTTGAATTTCTTGTTTAATTGGTGAATATTGTTCTTGTCTTAATAATTCATAAACTTTTGCACCATGATCAAGAATTGTTTTTGTTGAGTCATCTAAATCTGAACCAAATTGAGCAAATGCAAGCATCTCATTGTATTGAGCAAGTTCAAGTTTTAATGAACCAACAACTTGTTTCATAGCTTTTGTTTGAGCTGATGAACCAACCCTAGAAACACTAAAACCAATATCAACTGCAGGTCTTTGACCAGAGTTAAATAAACTTTCTTTAGTAAAGATTTGACCGTCAGTAATAGAAATTACGTTAGTTGGTATATATGCTGAAATATCACCTTGTTGAGTTTCGATAATTGGAAGAGCAGTAATTGAACCACCACCAAATTTTTTGTTTATTCTAGCTGCACGTTCTAATAATTGAGAGTGTAAGTAGAAAACATCACCAGGATAAGCTTCACGACCAGGAGGTCTTCTTAAAAGTAATGATAATGTTCTATATGCAATAGCATGTTTTGATAAATCATCATAAACGATTAAAACATCTTCACCTTTATACATTCACTCTTCTGCGATTGTAACACCAGTATATGGTGCAATATATTGTTGTGGAGCCAATTCACTTGCTCCAGCAACAACTATTGTTGTATAATCTAAAGCACCTGAATCAGATAATTTTTGAACTATTTGAGCTACTGTTGAGTTCTTTTGACCAATTGCAACGTAAACACATTTAACATTTTTATCTTTTTGGTTAATAATTGTGTCAATTGCAATAGCTGTTTTACCAGTTTGACGGTCACCGATAATAAGTTCCCTTTGACCTTTACCAATTGGAATCATAGTATCTATTGCTAAAATACCTGTTTCCATAGGTTGGTTAACTTCTTTACGACTCATAACACCAGAAGCTGTTTTAAATATTTCTGATTTTTTAGATGTAACTATAGCACCTTTACCATCAATTGGGTTACCAAGCGCATCAACAACTCTACCTAAAAGTTCATCACCAACGTTTATAGAAATAACTTCACCAGTTCTTCTAACAGAGTCACCTTCAGAAACAGAGTTAGCATCACCAAAAAGTGCAACCCCAACTGTTTCTTCTTCTAGGTTAAGAGCTAGACCAAAAACACCATTATCAAAAGTAACAATTTCACTGTTCATAACCTTTTCAAGTCCGTTAACAAGTGCAATACCGTCACCAATAGAAATAACTTTACCTATTTCAGAACGATCTACGTTTGAATTAATATTTTTAATTCTATCTTTAATAATCGCTGAAATATCATCTAATTTGACTGCCATCTAAACCTCCTTTTTATTAATTAAAATATCATTTTTTAATTTATCTAATTCTTTTTTAATATTATTTTCTAAAACTTCAGTACGTGAAACAATTTTGAAACCACTAATTAAATTAGGATCAACATGGTGTGTAATTCTAACTTTTCTACGTGTGTTTTCTTGAAGTTTGTTTTTAATATCTAAAAGTTGTTTTTCATCAATTGGGAATGCAGATATAACATCCACAAAACGAATTCTTAATTCGTGATTTGAAAGTTTTAGATATTCAATAATTATTTTTTTAAGATAACTAACAACTTTTCTTGAAACAATAACTTTAATAAAGTTTGTAGTTATTCAATGAAAATCTTTGAAAGCAATATCAATTGTTTCGAATTTATGTGTTTCACTAATATCATAATTTGCTAAATAATCAATAAATTCTTTGTTATCCGCAAATTCTTTAAGTGTTTCGAATTCTGTTTGAAGAATTTCGAATTTATCTTCCTCTTTTGCTAAATCAAATATTGCTACTGCATAGGCTGATATATGTCTTTTTTCATACATTATAACTCTTCAACCTCTTTATTTGAATTTAAAAATTGATCAATAATTTTATCTTGTGTGTCTTTTGAAATCTCACGTTTAAGTATTTTTTCAGATAATTGTGTCGCAATTTCAACAATATATTTTTTTGAATTTTCATCAAATTCTTTTTGTTGAGTACTAATATCTAATCTTGTTTCATCTAATAAACGTTTTGATTTGATTGTAGCTTGATTTTTGTAAAATTCAGCTACTTTTTCTGCTTTTAATTTAGCTTTTGTAAGGATGTTGTCAGCTTGCACGTGTGCATTTTTAAGTTGCACATTTGCTTCGTTTAATGTTTTAATACTTTCTTCTTTTTTACTGATTGAATCATCTATGTTACTTTGGATAAAATTATGACGATCTTGCATCATTTTTTTAACCGGTTTGTATAGAAAGAATCATAATGCAGCAAATACTATAACGAAAGCAAGAATAGTAGCTATCATCAATGGAATACTTGGGAAAATACCTAAAAACTTCTCTTTAAGTTGTTCTCCAGCACTCGGAGTACTATTACTTACCTCTGCTGCTAATTTTTGAAATTTATCAATATTTAATATCATAAGAAAAATATTATTACAATACAAAAAGAATTAATATAGCAATAACGAAAGCATAAATAGCTGATGATTCAGCAATTCCGGCACCAACGATTAACATGTTTCTAACTTTTTTCTCAGCTTCTGGGTTTCTACCAACAGCTTCTGCAGCTTTACCTGCCGCATAACCTTGTCCAATCCCTGTACCAAGAACACCGATTGCTGCTAAACCAGCACCGATTGCTAATAATCCTGTTTTTAAATCTCCACCGTTGTTTGCTGCCGCTTGTGTTGTTGCATTTGAAGCTTCTGCTGCTAATTTTTGAACTGATTCTATAATCATAATTTCTCCTACTTTTTAGTTTTATTAATATATATGTTCTACTTTATTTTTTTTCATATTTTTAAAAATTTTATAAGTAAATTTTTTTGGTTTTTCTTCATCAACTTCTGATTCCATTTTTCAATATACTATTGTTAGCAATGTAAAAACAATTGCTTGTAACACTGCTCCAAATATATCGAAATAAAAGTGTAGCACAGGAGTAAAGATAGACCCTAAGTAATAAAAAGGTGATCCTGCAATGGTAATATTTCCAACTAAAGCATATACCATTAATAGAATAGCTGCACCACCCATTAAGTTACCGTACATACGAGCTGAAAGTGAAATTAAACTACCAAATTTACCAACTAATTCCATTGGGTTCATAACACTTTTTATGTATTTTCTTTTCCTGTGAATTGCACCGGCAACAAAAATACCCATTCAAGTCATTAATGCAAGTGTGAAAGGAACTGATATTGAACTACCAATCGGTTCCAAACCTATTACAGGTAATAAGTTACCAACGATTAAAAAAGTACCTAAAGTAAAAATATAAAATTTAGCTTTTGGAATCGAACCATCTGCTACATTATCAAAATTATCATCTAATGCTTTAACATAAGATTCAGATATTAAAACAATACCTTTTGGTGCTTTATTACTTTTAACTTTTTTCACTTTTACAAAAGCAATTATTGATAAAACAACAATAATTAGAACTGTCATAAATAAAGAAAATAGTTGCGGTAAATTTCAAACCCATAACTTTTCAATTATCTTCATTAAACCTCCTTTTTTCTTTTTAAGTATATTGAAGTAAAAATAATACTTGCCAAACTACTTAATAAACCAACAAAAAATATTGCTAAATTTATTTGAGCATCGATAAAGTTTACTTCTAATAAGGACTTTGTGCTTTGATTTGAGATTTTATTAATACTTACTATCAAATACATAATTAAAGATAAGATAATAAAAAATATCAACATTTTTAATATATGAGCAATAATTAATATTTTTCTTTTTTTAAGATTAAATGAATTTAAAATTCAGGTAATCTTAAAAAGTAAAAACGAAGTAAAAGACCCTATAGCAAAACCAAATAAAGATCCTTTTAATCAAAAATTAATAATGAAAAAAAACGCACTTGAGATTAATAGAAGAGTTATGTATGTAATATCAAAACTCCTTCTAAAATTGCTCATAGCACTCCTTTTATTTATGTTTGCTTAAAAGTATTTTATAACTTTTTTCGCGTTTTTTATAAATTTTTTTAAAAAAATAAAACGAGATATTTATTTCGCTTTATTTTAGTGTTTTTAAATAAATTATGCTTTATTGTTTGAACCAAATTCATGAATTTTGAATTTAACTGTTTCACACATTGCGTCGAATCCTGGTTTGTATAATTTACGAGGATCGAAGTTTTTACCTTCTAAGTCTTTTCCACTTAAAATATATTCTCTTAATGCTTTGTGGTTTGACTGTTGTAATTCTGTATTAACATTAATTTTTGTAACACCTAAACTAATAGCTTTTTTAATTTGTTCTGAAGGAATACCACTTCCACCGTGTAAAACGATTCCGATTCCTGCTGCTGAACTAATTTCTGTTAATGTTTCAAAACTTAATGATTCTCATGTTGTTGGGTATGGACCGTGAATGTTTCCAATTCCTGCTGCTAAAACATCAATTCCAAGTGAAGCCATTTTTTTAGCTTCTTCTGGGTTAGCAAATTCACCATCACCAACGATTCCGTCTTCTTCTCCACCGATTGTCCCTACTTCAGCTTCGAATGACATATTTCTTTTTCTTGCTAATTCAACTAATTCTTTTGTTTTAGCGTAGTTTTCTTCGAATGGGTAATGTGATCCATCGAACATAACTGATGTATACCCTTCATTTTCAATAGCTGCTTTAACACCTTCGTATGAACCATGGTCTAAGTGTAATGCAACTGGAATTGTGATTTTTAAGTCTTTAATTAAACCTAAAACCATTCCGCTTACTGCGTTTAATCCACCCATGTATTTAACTGCACCTTCTGAAGTTGCAACAATGATTGGTGATTTTTCAGCTTCAGCTGTTAATAAAACTGCTTTTGCTCACTCAAGGTTGTTGATGTTAATGTGAGGAACTGCGTATTTTCCTTCTTTTGCTTTTTTAAGCATATCTTTTGCATGTACTAATGGCATATTATTCTCCTAATTTATTTTGTTCTTTCTATTGTTAATTATTAACTTCTGTTGTACTACTAATTCAAGTACCGTCAAGATTTCTAGTAAATCTCATATCAACAGTTAATAGACGATATAATTCACCCATTTTCTTTTCTTTGATTTTTTCAAGGGTGAAATTTTCATCATCTTTATAACTTTGAGCTCAAACTTCACCAAGTTCTTCTTCAACTTTTTGAAAAATTTCTTCAAATGTGAATGAACTAGTTGTATCAGAAGAAATAACTTCTATAGCTATTTCTAACATTGTTCTATTTTTCATAATTTCCTTTCGATACTTTGTGTATTAATTATAAACCAAAATTTGATTTTTTTAATATTTGTTTAAAAATTACATATTTTCTGGGGCAGAAACACCGATTAGACCTAAACCGAGTCTTAAAACTAATTGAACAACACTAACTAAATATGCATATTCTGCTTCGTTTTCATGACCTTTAAGTTTTGTTTCTGAATAAAAACTATTGAAAAGTTTTGCTAAATTCAATAAATATTGACTCATTAAGTTAACTTTTGAAGTTTCAACTATTGTTTTTATTAATGAAGGGAATTCATCAATTGCTAATACTATTTTTTTAGCTTTATAACTTAAATTAAATGATTTTAAACTTAAGTCTGGTTTCACTAAATTATTAAGAAGTGAAACTGTTCTAGAATGTGCATACTGAACAATGTAAACAGGGTTACTACTATTTGCTGAATTTGAAAAGTCAATATCAAAATCAAATTTATTATTAATTTCACGAGTTAGCATCATGAATCTAACAGCATCTGGCGAACTAACTTCAAGTAAATCTGATAATGTAACACTTGTTCCTGCTCTTTTTGACATCTTAAATTCTTCACCATTTTTAATTAATCTAACTAACTGTATTATTAAAACATCAAGTCTATTATCGTCATAACCTAAAATTTTCAGTGCTGCTTTCATTCTTTCAACATAACCAGAGTGATCTGCACCTCAAATATTAATTAAACGATCTGCTTTTTTAAATTTAGTTAAGTGGTAAGCAATGTCCGGTAATAAATAAGTGTTAGAACCATCAGATTTAATTAAAACACGATCCTTATCATCTTTAAATTCTGTAGTTTTTAAAAATAAAGCACCATCTTTATGATATGTATATTCTTTCATTTTTTCTAAAGCTTCATCAACTGCACCGTTTTGTAAAATTGATAATTCACTTGAAAATGTATCAAAATTTCCGATGTTTAATTTTGAAAGATCATACTTAATCTTTTCTAATAAAATATCTTTAACTTCGGTTTTGAATTCTTGATATTTTGACTCAAAATCATTTAAATAATAATCACCTTTTTTATTTTTGATTTGTTCAACTGCTCAAACAATATCTTGTCCTTTGTATGATTCTTCAGGCATTTCTAAAGTTTGCCCAAATAATTCAAAATATCTAACTTTCGCTGAATTAGCTAAAACATTGATTTGATTTCCGGCGTCATTTACATAATATTCAGATTCAACTTGGTATCCAGCATGACGATAAATTTTAATTAATGAATCTCCATATACTGCACCTCTAACGTGTCCAACGTGTAAAAATCCTGTTGGGTTAGCTGAAATATATTCAACATTAATTTTAGTAGGTTCAAATTGGTTAGCACCATATTTGAAACCTTCTTTATTAGCATTTAATAAAACTTCGTTAAAAACTTCATCTTTTAATACAATATTGATAAACCCAGGCATAGCAACATCAATTTTTACAAAAACATCAGTATTTTGCATTAAAATGTTTACTAATTCATTGGCAATATTTAAAGGTGAAGTTTTAACATATTTTTTAAGTAAAAAAGCAACATTAGTAGACAAATCATATTTAATTTCTTCATCTTCTAAATGTTCTGGTAAATTTGGTAAACTAACTAAAAAACCAACTTTGTCCGCATCAAATTCTTCCTGGAAAAAGTTGTTTTTTTGCATTATTTCTATTGAATTAACAATTAATTCTCTAATTTTTGTGTTTAATAGCATTGATTTCCTCCCTATGTTTTATTTTAATTATACATTTTATGAAAACATTATATAATAAAAATATGTTAAAAATTTATGTTTGCGGGCCAACCGTATATAACGATGTTCATATTGGTAATATTAGACCAATTTTGACATACGATTTAATACTAAAAGCAGCTAGAAATTTAGGAATTGAATTTAGTTTTATTCATAATATAACTGATATTGACGATAAAATTATTAATCGTGCAATTGAAGAAAAAACTACAGAAGAAGCAATTTCTACAAAGTATTCAGAATATTATTTAGACATCTTAAAAGATTTAAATGTTAATACAATTACACATTTAGAATATGTTACAAAAAATTTAGATGTTATTTATGATTTGATCCAAAAAATGATCGATAAAGGAAGTGCGTACAAAATTGGTACAAATGTATGATTTGACGTAAAGAAAAATATTAATAAATATGGTGTTGTTTCAAATCAACAAATTGACAAAATGAAATTTGAAGATTCTGATCATCAAAAACATTTTGCTGCCGATTTTGCTTTATGAAAAGATACAAATATCGGAGTAAAATACGATTCTCCTTTTGGATTAGGTAGACCTGGATGACACACAGAGTGTGTTGCGTTAATTTATAAACATTTTAAAGAAGAAGGTGTCGATTATCACGGTGGTGGAATGGATTTAACATTCCCGCACCACGAAAACGAAAATATTCAATTTTACAGCGTTACAGGTAATGATTTAAGTAAAAATTGACTACGTACAGGGCAAATTAATATCAATGGTATTAAAATGTCTAAATCACTTCAAAACGTCATTTTACCAAAGGATTTCATTAAAGCTTATTCAGCCGATCACTTAAAAGTAATTTTCTTACTTTCTAACTTAACAAGTGAAATTAATATTGATGAAAACTTATTAAATAACGCTTCTTTATTCTTGAAGAAAATTAAAAAAATATATTTTGAAGCAAAATTAAATAACAATAATAAAAACTATGATGAAGATTTATTTAAAGAAGCAATGAATCACATCTTTAATAAAAATTTCGCTAAATTTAACAAGCTGTTAAACGACTTATTAAAGGAAATAAATAAAAATAACTCAGAAATTTATCAAGCAACAATTATCAAAATCTTTGATAGTTTAGAATTTGATATTTCTAAATTTAATTACGGTGATTTTGTTGATACATACAATCAATGAAAAACCGAACTAAATAACAAAAACTTCGAAAAATCAGATAAATTAAGAGAAGTATTAATTAAAAACGAACTAATTTAGTAAAAAAATAGTACTAAAATTATTAAAAAAGAGGTCATTAAATATGGAACAATTATTAGTGTGTGGTAAAAACTCTGTTATAGATGCTTACAATAACAATCAAAAAATTAAGTTAATATATATTTCTAAAAAAGAAAACTTAAAATACTTTAACAAGCATAGAGTTGACATTAAAGTTGTTGACCATATTTTTTTAAATAGTTTAACTAAAGAAAACCACCAAGGTTTTATTGCTGTATTGCCTGGAATTAATTATTTAGACATAGCAAATTTAATTAAAAATAAACCTGAAAATGTTTTAGTTTTAGATAAAATACAAGACCCACATAACTTAGGGGCAATTATTAGAACTGCTAACGCAGCAGGTATAAAAGATATAATTTTACCTAAAACAAATGCTGCTCAACTAGATAGCACTGCTCTAAAAATTTCTTCAGGAGGTTATGTAGGAATTAATTTTTACAGAGTCAATAGCATCTCTGCGGCTTTAACAAAAATTAGAAAAAGTGGTTATTGAATTTATTCAACAACTCTTAACGAAAAAGCGGTGCCACACACAAAAGTAAACTATAATAGTCCAACTGTAATAGTAGTCGGAAACGAAGGGGCAGGAATTTCAAAAAGTGTTGCTTCAGTTAGCGATGAGTTCGTTTATATAAATCAATTTGGCACAGTTCAGTCACTAAATGTATCTGTCGCAACCGGAATAATACTTTTTGATTTGATTAACAAAAAGTAAAATGAATAAAATAGAAATTAACAAACTTTCCAAATATGTAATTTCATTTTTAAAATTAAATGAAGACAAAAAATATACTAATAAAAACGAAATGATATTTAAATTCAAAAATATACATTACTCGAACATTGAAATATTTTGTGCAAAAATCTACCGAATGACACGAGCATATAACTTAAGTTGAGAAGAAATATATAACAATGTATTGTATGAATCTTTCGAACTAATGTTAAGAGAATATGATGATACAATACCATTCGAAAACAAATTTTGAAATAGCTTAAAATACAAATCTTTAAACTCGTTAAATAAATCTAAAAATAGACAAAATATATTTGAAAATTACATCGGTAATCATCTTGTTAATTGCGAAAAACTGTTTAATAAAATAAACTATATTAATTATATTGAGAATGCTAATTCACTAGAAAACAAATACTATAAAGACTTATTAATGCTTCTTTATTCAAAATTAAGTAAAATAGAAAAAGAATTTGTTAATAATCTAGATAAACCATTAGAACATAAATCTTGATATTCTAAAACTAAACAAACAGAAATAATAAATAGTATTAGATTAAAATACAATAACATTTGTCAAGTATTTAATTAATTAAACCGAATTAAAAAATTGTTTTATGGTAAAATACATATATGAAAAATAATAAAGTTTCATTAGCGTGCGAAGAATGTAGAAGAAAAAACTACGTAACTAACAAAAGTTTAGGTAATTTAGAACGTTTAATTGTCAAAAAATATTGCGTTCATTGTAAAAAACATACATTTCACAAGGAAGAAATCTAAATGAAAAAAAATAATGAAGTAAGCGCAATTAAAGAACCAAGAAAAAAAAGATATTGAATTAGAAAAACTGTAAAAGAAGTTAAACGTGTAAGATGACCTGACGCTAAGACAAATACAAAAAACTTCGTTAGAATAATTGTTTTTACCGCTATTTTTGCTTTATTTGTTTATGGTGTTACACTAGCGTTCACAAAAATTTTAGAATTAATATAATAATAAACTAGGAGAATTTATGAAAGAAATGAAATGATACATGATTTCAACAATGAGAGGTAAAGAAGAACAAGTTGTTGAAGCACTTAATAACCGTATAGTAGCAGAAAACCTTGAAGAAGATTTTGATCAAGAAACAAGTGAAAACGGTGCATTTAGAATATTTAAAAAACCAAGCTTAACTCAAAAAGAATATCAAAAAAAACTTAACGGATTAGATTATAAAATTAATTACATAAATTTATATCCTGGATATATTTTCGCAAGAATGCATATGACTGATGCCGCTTGATTTTTAGTTCGTAATACACAATACGTAACTGGATTAGTCGGTTCATCTGGTAAAGGTGCTAAACCAACACCTGTAAGTACTATCGAAATTAAAAGAATGTTCAAAAGAGAACAAGAAGCTATCAAATCATTTGAAGCCGGTGAAGATGTTTTCGGTTTAGTTGAAGGTGATATTGTTGAAATCATCGGTGGACCATACATTGGACAAATAGCAAGTGTTATCAAAGTTGATAAAAGAGGTAGGGAAGCGACAGTTGTTTTCGAAAAATTCGGTAAAAAAATAGAATTAATTATCGAAATTGATTCACTTAGATTAAGTGAAGATAACTAAATTATAAAAAATACTAATATTTAAGTTTTGGAATTAACCAATCTTAAATATTAGTATTTTTATTTTTTATCAAAAAACTTAGCTTCTTTAAATAAATCAGAAATATGCTTACCAAATTCTTTTTCAAGTTCACTATAGTTAGATTTTTTTAAATTTTCAATTGTTTTATAATGAGCTAAAATAGTTTTAAATCTTTTCTCGCCAATACCTTTTATTTTTAAAATTTCGCTTGATCTCATTTCTTTATTTTTTGTTCTATTATATTTAAATTTTGCGTTTACATCAACTTGACTTTGTATTTTACTTAAAAAATTAAATATATCAGTATCAACATCTATAATTATATTTTTATCATTAATTATTTTTTCAGTCTTATGTTTTGAATCTTTAACTAACCCAAAAACTTTGTTAGTAAAACCAAAATTATGTAACGCTTCTTTTATTTCGTTTATTTGTGCGATAGACCCATCAGCAAAGAAAATATCATTTTCATTTATTCTAGTTCCTAAATCATCTAAAAAACTAACAGCATTATAATAAGTAAACTGCACATCAGATTTCTTTTCAATATCTTTAACATAATTTGTCAAATCATATGTTTTAGTCATTTTCTTAATTTGACCATTTGAATCAAAAGCTAAAACACTTCCGATAACATTAACATTATGGTTTTGGAATGAATTATCAAAAATAAAGATTTTATCTATACTATTTAAACTTAAATTATTTTTTAATTTTTCCCAAACTAAATCATTATCTTTCAAGAAATTAGGATGCTTTACAAGGTATTTATTAATGCTTTCTTTATTATTTAAAAGCAACAAATCACTAATTTGGTATAAAATACCTTTTTTGATAAATCTCACTCTCTTAGATATTAATTCATCTAATTCAATATTTCAGTCCTCTAACTCTTTTCTTAAAATAATTTGATTAGGAATTTTATTTTTGGCATAAAAATTAGATAAGTAATTTTCAATAAACTCCGAAATTAAACCTTCTCAATTTTTATCTTCATACTCCTGATAAATTAAAGAACCATAATTATATGAATACATTGAAATAAATATTTTTGATTTCACTTTTTGAAAATCAAAAAAATCAATTGAGTGTTCATTAGAAATTTCTGAAATTTGTTTTTCTTTAATTTTTTCTAAAAATTTAAGAGTTTTATAATACTTATTAGCAATTTCGAATTGCAATTTTCCACTATATTCTTGTTCTTTTTCTGTAACTAAACTTTTAAAAACCGAATACTTTAAATTGAATATGTCAGTAATACTTTTTAACACTTCTTCCATTTCTTCTTTAGATTTAAAATTAACTTTTTCTCCTTTGTCATATAAGTAAACATCTTTTAAAACATCTACAAAGTCACTAAAATAAGTGTTCGGAGGTAAAGGCCCAAAACTATAAAATGAGTTATTATCTTTATCACCAATTTGAATTTTTATCTCTTTTTTGCTTATGCTAAAATTGATATATGGATAAGTTTTTTTGTTAACCAGTTTAATATTAAATCTAGGATTATGTTCTTTAATTAATTTTTGTTCTTTAATGAAGGCATCATTTTCATTCTTAGCTAAAAAATAATCAAAATCAGTAATATTACTAATCATTTTAGGTGTTAATCAAGAATTATTATGACCGTTAAAATACTGCATTAACCTGTTTTTTAACTTTTTTGCTTTTCCAACATAAATAATTTCATCATTCTTTTTTCATAAATAAACACCAAAGGTGTTTGGTACTTTAGAAATCTTATTCATTATATTTTCTAATTTATTCATATTAAAATTTTACATTTATTTAACCATATTTATAGTTAAAAACTATAAATTAAAACTCAAAAGTGATAAGGGTATTATACTTTTGAGTTTTAATTTACTTTTTAAATAATTTTATTTGTGTATCTTTATCAACTTTCATTTCAGTGAGTAAACCAAGAGGAATAACCGAAATAGGCATTGTATGACCAAAATCCATATTAGCAATAATAGGTATATTCTTTAGTTCAATTTTTGTTTTTAATAATATTTCTAAGTCTTCATGACTTATTTTAGAACCGATTGGAAATCTACCAATTAATAAACCTTTAACATGCTTAAATCAAGTACTTTGAATTAAAGCCACCAACATTCTTTCAAAATTATCATAATCAAATAAAGAGACAATTTCGACTGCTAAAATAATATCTTCATTTATTTCAGGAAAATTAGAAGTACCATTAATTAGTAAAATAGTTGATAAATTCCCACCAATAATTTTACCTTTTGCAATACCTGTTTGTATGTTTCATCATCCATCATTTACATTTAAATCTCTATTTTCTTGGTCTAAAAATCATAAGTCATCACTTCAAATTTTAGAAGGTTCTAAATTAATTTCATCTAAATCATTCATAAACATATTTTTAAATTGTTCGACCATATAATCTGAATTTTTTATCATTGAAAATGATGAAAAATGTGGACCATAAAAGGTTGGAAAATTACAATGTTTTAATATAGCTAAATGTAATGAAGTTATATCGCTAAATCCACTAAAAATTTTAGGATTATTTCTAATTATTTCTCAATCAATATACGGTAATAATTGATGTGAATTAAACCCTCCAATCACAGTCAAAATTGCTTTAACATTTTTATCTAAAAATGCTTCATGTATGTCTTCGACTTTATCTTTAATTGATGCTGACATCCTATTTTCAACATTAAATACATTTTTACCGAAAGTAACTTTAAGCCCTAAAGACTCTAATCTTTGAACTGCTAATTTAATGTTTTTATCATCTATTAATTTAAGACTTCTAGCGGGAGCTATAACCCTTATTTCGTCTCCTTGTTTCAAATGTATAAATTTATCCATGTTTCTCCTTAATTATTGAACAAATAATAACATTTTTTAAAAATAATTTTTATAAAAATTTAAACAACTATCGAGTACTTAATTAATAAAATTTTTAAAATTAGCATTAAATAAATTACAACAATAAATTGTTTTACCCAAAATTTCTCTTTTTGAAAAATAAATAATAATCTCCATAAATTAACTATTAATACAATAGATGAGATTAATATTTTTTTCAAATAAGTTAGGTAAAAAATAACTAAATTAGATTTAACGAATTTACAAACGCTTGAGTACTAAAAAGTTTGGGTGAAATGGGTGAAATAACCGGTTCTACCGTTGATAAAGTAATTAGATCGAATGATGTTAAATGTTTATTACTAAATTACATGGATGTTTATAATAAAAAAGAAATTAAAGAAGAAAATCTAGTAACTAACTCAGCAACTCCGTTACAAATATATTCAAGTAACATAGTAGAAGGTGATGTTTTTATAACTCCGTCATCAGAAACTCCGGGTGAATTAGGTTTTGCAAAGACGGCAGATAAAACAATTTTGAACGGTGTTTATTCTTATCATTTAATGAGATTCAGACCAACCGATAAAATAAAAAATTCATATTTTGATTATCTATTTGATACACAAAAATATCGTGAATATTTTAGTGTAAATGGTCAAGGTGTACAAAGATATACATTATCATTATCATTTTTAAAAACCGCCATAATTAATATTCCTTCACTAGAAGAACAAGAAAAAATAATTACTTTATTAAAAAATTTAGACTCATCAATTACACTTCTTCAGCGTAAGTGTAAAAAACAAAGGAAAACAAAAAAATTTAAATTTTAATTATTTTTAAATAACCCTTAATAATGATGTTAAATTATTTTTTATGGTAAAATAGTTTAAAAAATTAAGGAGGTTAAATGAAAAGAATATATTTAGCTGGTGGTTGTTTTTGAGGTGTACAAGGATACTTTAAAACAATTAAAGGTACAAGGTTTAGTACAGTGGGTTATGCAAATTCAAACCTAGAAGCTCCTACATACAAACAAGTTTGTGAAGGTAATACAAATGCGGTAGAAACCTTAGAATTATATTACAACGAAGAACAAATCAGTTTATCTGAAATTGTTGAAAAATTATTCGAAGTAATAGATCCAACTGCATTAAATTTCCAAGGTCCAGACCACGGAACTCAATATAGAAATGGTATCTATTTTGAAACAAAAGAAGATCAAGAAATAATTGAAAATACCATAAATAAACTAGCAAAAAATATCGATGGTAAAGTAGTTACCGAAGTAAAAAAATTAGATAATTATTATCTAGCTGAAGAATACCACCAAGATTATTCAGATAAAAACCCAAATGTGGTTTGCCACATTAAATTCTAATTTTCACATTTAAAATGATTTTATGGAAATTAACATGAAATCATTTTTTTAATTTATAATATTGAATACGTATTAATTAATCAAGGAGTAAAATGAAACAATATTTAGAACTTTTAAATCTTGTTAAGGAACAAGGTTTAAATAAAGAAGATCGTACAAATACAGGTACAATAAGTTATTTTGGAGTTCAAACAAGATATGATTTAAAGAATGGATTTCCGCTAATAACTACAAAGAAAATGGCTTGAAAAGCAATAGTTATAGAGCTATTATGATTTTTAAAAGGTGAAACTAATATTAAGTATTTAGTAGATAATAACGTTAATATTTGAAACGAATGACCATATGAAGACTTTAAAAAATCACCTGATTTTAAAGGTGAAACTTTAAAAGAGTTTATTCAAAAAATAAAAGATGATGAAAATTTTGCAATGAAACATGGAAATTTAGGGCCAGTTTATGGTAAACAATGAAGAAACTTTTTAGGAGTTGACCAAATTAAAAACCTAATAAATGATATTAAGAAAAATCCATATTCTAGAAGACATATAGTGAGTGCTTGAAACCCTCTAGAAGTTAAAGAAATGGCATTGCCCCCATGTCATACATTATTTCAATTTTATGTTAATAAAAATGACGAATTATCATTACAGTTATATCAAAGAAGTGGTGATTTATTTTTAGGAGTGCCTTTTAATATAGCATCTTATTCATTATTATTAAGTATGGTAGCTCATGTTACAAATTTAAAAGTTGGTGAATTTGTGAACACAATTGGAGATGCACACATTTACTCAAACCACATCGAACAAGTAAATGAACAATTAAGTAGAACACCTTTAAAATTGCCTAAATTAGTTTTAAATAAATCAATTGATGATATTTTTGATTTTACTTTTGAAGATATAAAATTAGAAAATTATGAACATTTAGACCCTATAAAAGCAAAGGTGGCAGTTTAATATGATTAAATTAATTGTTGCAGTGGATAAAAATAATTTAATAGGTAATAAAGATAAATTGCCTTGACAGATTAAAGAAGAACTAAATCACTTCAAATCAACAACACTAAACCATACTTTATTATTTGGTAGAAATACTTTTTTAGGCTTGCCGCAAGTACTAAAAAATAGAAAAATATTTGTATTATGTCAAAATGATATACCTAACGTTGATTTAACAATACATAATACCGAAGAATTAGAGAAGATTTTTGAACAATACAAAAATAGTGATGAAACTCTCTTTATTGCGGGTGGTAAAAGCATTTATGAATCATTTTACAAATTTGCCGATGAATTAATAATAAGTAGAATTTTAGGTGAGTTTGATGGTGATGTTTATCTTGATTTAGATTTGTCAGATTATAAGTTAATCGAAGTGATAGAAAAAGGTTCATTTAATGTTGAAAAATGAGTAAAAAAATATAGATACTAATAATATCTATATTTTTTAATTTGAGAATTGAGAAGTGTACATATTATAATAAAAACCTTCTTTTTCTAACAAGCTCTTATGAGTACCGCTTTCAATTATTTCTCCATTATTAACAACTAAAATTAAATCAGCATTCTTAATAGTACTTAAACGGTGTGCGATAACAAATGATGTTTTATATTTCATTAAATTAAGCATTGATTTTTGGACTATTATTTCTGTATTTGAATCTATATTAGATGTAGCTTCATCTAATATTAATATATTTTTATTAGATAATATTGATCTAGTTATTGAAAGTAACTGCTTTTGACCTTGTGAGATATTTTGACCGTTATTTTCGATCAAGGTATTAATTCCCTTTGGCAATGAATCAATAAAATGTTGTGATTGAGTCATTTGTAAAGCATCGTTGATATCTTTTTCGACAACGTTTTCATTTGACATATTTAAATTGTCTAAAACTGTTTCATTGAATAAAAAGGAATCTTGAGATACTATTGTCATAATTCTTTTTAAATCTTTTCTATTAATGTTTTTTAATTCAAAACCATCGATAGTGATGCTTCCTTTTTGATAGTTATAATATTTACTAATTAAATTAATGATTGTAGTTTTACCAGCTCCAGTAGGACCTACTATAGCAATATTTTGACCTTGTTTAACCTTGAATGACGCACCTTTTAATTGGTATTTATTATTTTTAGTTGTGTCATAACTAAAATAAACATCTTTAAATTCTACACTCCCTTTAACAGATTTGTATACATATTTTTTAAGGTTAGGATCATATATTTTTCAAGCAAAGAATCCAAACGGATCTTCATTAGAACATTCCATAAAATCATTAGCTTTATCATTAAAACTAATTTTTACAATTCTAATTATTTCATGATCAGTCTTTGGTAATGGTTCATCTAATAATTTTGAAATTCTACTTGTGGATGCAATCCCGACTTGTATCCCGAACACGGCCCCCATTAAAGCTTGAAAAGGTCCTAAAAAGTTTCAATTTATTGAAATAAAAGTAAAAATTAATCCGGCAGTAGCATGACCATTAGCATCAGCACCAAAACCTTGTACTCCTAAAACGTTTGTTCCTTTGAAATAAAAGTATGCAGATATACCTGTAATTGCTAAAATTAAGAAATTACTTAAAAATGTATAAATGGTATCAAAACTTTTTGTAATGAAATCACCTTTAAATGCGGTATCACGAATCCTTTTTGTTATGCCTGTTAGTTTATTAAATAAGTCTTCTTGCTTATTAAATGCATTTGTTATTTTTGTATTTTGCAATGATTCCTCAACAAAAGCATTTAATTCACCGAAAATAACTTGTATTTTCATAAAGTATGGTTGTGATCTTTTAATTAATAAAAACACCATACCAAAACTAATTAATGTTATAGGTATTATAATCAATGATAATGCTGTCGAAACTAAGAACATCATTACAACAGCAATTGTTATATTAAATATGGCACTAATTAATTGTGAAAGTAATTGAAAAAGTGAATTAGCAATATTATTTGCATCAATAACTAAATTCGAAATTAAATCACCAGTTTTGTTTTTATCATAAAAACTAATATCTAAATGAATTAATTTTTCAATTATTTCATTTCTGAGCCTCGCCGAAGCTTGAAAACTTATTTTGGCATATATATATTGTTCTGAATATCTAAAAATTCCGTAGACCACATAAGAAAAAACTAACACTGCTAATATAATAAAAAATTTAGTTGTTTCAAAGTCGCTAAATGATTTGCCATGACCTAATGGCTCAAAAAATGTAGAAATTATATAACCAATTAAGTAACTACCACCAATATAGAAAATAGCATTAATTAAAGAGAAAAACATTGCTAAATAAAACATTTTTTTATCTTTTTTAACGAAAGATAAAAGTCTTTTTAAGTTTTGATAATAATTTTTATGTGTTTTTGTTTCTTTCATTTTTGCTCCTTTCTATTGTTCTAATTGGTTTTCACTAATCTCTTTATATCACTGACAATTTTCTAGCAAGTAATGGTGAGTGCCTTCTGCAACTATTTCACCATTATTTAAAACAATTATTTTATCAGCATTTTTAATAGATGATATTTTTTGTGAAATAACAACGTTAGTTGAAGAGTTTTTCTTAGAAATATTATTAATTAATGTTTTTGTTGTTAAATTATCTAATGCACTAGTTGAATCATCTAAAATTAATATTTTTGGTTTTATAAGTAATGTTCTAGCTATAGATAATCTCTGTTTTTGACCACCAGATAAGTTTTTACCTTGTTGAGAAACTTCATGTTGCAATTGTTTTTCAAACGAGTTTACAAAGTCTTTAGAACATGAAAACTCTAAAGCGTAATCAATTTCTTCTTTTGTTGCATCAGATTTTGAAAATCTTATATTTGATTCAATAGTTCCTGAAAATAATAACGCATTTTGATAAACAATACCTACATTTCTTTTTAAATCATTAGTGTTAATTTCTTTTAATTCTTTATTATCGATCAAAATATTTCCATTTGAATAAGACATATTATTAACAATTAAATTTGCAATTGTACTTTTTCCGGAACCAGTTGGTCCTATAATTCCTAAAGTTTGTCCTTCTTCTAATTTAAAACTAACATTTTTTAAATCTCAGCCTTTTGATTCTTCAAAATACTTAAATGACACATCTTTGAATTCTAAAGAATAATTAGGCTTATCTTCTAATCTAATTCCATCTACAACTTTAATCTTTTCGCTCTCATAATTAAGTATTTGCATAACTCTATTTGAAGATACTTTAGCTCTAAAGAATGAACCAAAGAATTGACTAAACATAGTTAAACCTAACGCAATCATAAACTCAAATTCAATAAAAGTATTAATTTTGGCAATTAACTGTTTTATATTAGTGTCAGGATTATTTTTTAAAATAAAAAATGCAGTAAGGAAAATTAGAAAAATAACAAAGTTAACCACAAAAAAGAAAAACGGTTGCCCTAAAGTGAAAAACTTCATAACTTTTCTTGAATTAACTAATAAATCATTATTTGTATTTTTAAATTTATTTAATTGTTGATCTTGTAAATTATAATCACGAATTAATTTAGCTCCTAGTATATTTTCACTAACAGCATTGGTTAAATTATCTAACCTTTTTCTACCTGTTTTTATGATAGGAACAACTTTGAAAAATATAAAAAATGTAAATATAACTAATATAGGAATCACGGCTAAAATAGATCATGTAAGCTCTAAATCAGTTGTAAAGGCAAATACTAAACCAATAATAACAAACATTGGAGCTTTAATTAAAATGCTTACAGCTCCTACTAAAAAGTCTCAAAACATTGCGACATCATCGTTAATTCTAGTTATTAAACTCGCGATTGTTATGTCTGAAATATCTTTAAGACTTAAAGTTTGAAACTTTTTATATAAAGAATCCCTATAAAAATTAGAGGCTTTTTCACCTGCTCAAACTAAAGTATAGGTAGAAACTAAAGTAATAAAAGTTGAAGCAAGTATCAACGATATAATTGTAGAAATTAAAAATGTTAACGTTGATTTATAGTCGGTAGATGTATAAATTGACTGTTTAAAAACGATAACACTATAAACTTCTGACTTACCAATTAATAATGGTAATATTTGTGATATTAAAACAGGAACAAACATCATTATAACTACGTTTAAGAAAATTAAAATGAAAGAAAAAAACATCTCAAACTTTATTTTTCTAGGTAGAATTTTAAACATTTTGACCATATTAGACTCCTTTATGAATAAACACTTTTTATTTATTAATGTATTAAATTATAAATTAATATTATTAAAAATCTCAAAAAAGGTATAAAAAAAATGGCGATCACGAGAGGATTCGAACCTCTGACCACAAGCTTAGAAGGCTCGTGCTCTGTCCTGCTGAGCTACGCGACCACGTACTAATATTCTACCACAATAATAGAGATTAGTAAAATATTTTTTAATAATTATTTTCAGTTATTAAGTTGAAATTAAAATTACCATCTTTAATTTTATCAACAATTTTTTTAGGTAATACATTGTATTTGTTTAATTCATTAATATCTACTCATTTAAAAACAAGTTTACGTTCACCTTCATAAAAATAAACATCTTCTTGTTCGAATCAAGGTTGAACTTCGGTTTCAATTAAATAATACATCGAAACTTCATGATAATCTTTTTTTACATACTGGTTGAAGAAAAATCCTTGATATAAACAAAATTCTTTTAAAGATTTAATATCAAGATTTAACTCTTCTTTTATCTCACGCTTAATACATTCTTCAAAACTTTCACCAAAACCAACTTTGCCACCAGGTAAATATTGATAATATGTATTATTTTCATCGTAAGCTACTAATAATCTATTTTTATGAATTAAAATAGCACCTACTCTAAGTTTAAATTTTTTATTTTTCTCGATCTCAAAAATAATATCCATAAAAACCTCCGTAAAAAAGACCAACTAACACAACACTTCCTCATATGGCTGCTACATTTCTGTCCTGACCAAGTTAGTGGGTTATTGTTTAGATGGCTTTATTATTATATCATCTAAATATTTAAATTGCTGTTTTTTTATAAGTTTTTATTTGGGACATTAACATTTTAAGGAAAATTTAAGTAATTAAACTT
Organism: Mycoplasma sp. OR1901; assembly: GCF_013348745.1. NCBI lineage: Bacteria > Bacillati > Mycoplasmatota > Mollicutes > Mycoplasmatales > Mycoplasmataceae > Mycoplasma > Mycoplasma sp. OR1901. Next base: position 703,539 of record NZ_CP054666.1, read on the forward strand.
TTTCATAATTTATATTTAATAACTTAAAATAAGCGATATTAATATATAATTCTAGTTATGAAAAATAGAAAAATAGTAAGTTTTTTATTAGGAGCAATACCACTTTCAAGTATAGTCGCTTTAAGTGCGAGTTGTTCAACTAATAACGACAATAACACAAATCCTGACGGAAACACTAACCCAGATGGAAATACAAATCCAGACGGAAACACTAACCCAGATGGAAATACAAATCCAGACGGAAACACTAACCCAGATGGAAACACTAACCCTGATGGAAACGAAGATAAAAAAGAAAGTACTGATCCAGTAGATATTTTTAATAAAAATGATGAAGTTTTATCTCAATTAAATTTACTAGTAGAAAATAATTACACTAAATTTGCTGATAATCTTAATAATAAATTTAAGCAAGATTTAATTGAATATTTAAAAAATGAAAAAAATGTTGAAAATATTAAATCCGAAAACAAGGAATTATATGATTATTTTGTTAAAATTAACGAAAACAAAGCGAATTTACTCGATGGTATAAATAAAGAATACGAAGTAATTAAATCTGATAATAGTTTTGATTTTAAAAGCATCAATACTAAAATGGATTTTTACTTACAAATTTTGAATATATATAGACAATATTGATCTAAAGGCGGTATTTTTAGCGAAGAATCATTAACTTTCTTAAATAAAGAAATAAAAGACTTTAACAGTATATTAAGAATGTTTTCATTACACCCAATTAAAAACGCAGCTCAAAAATATGCTGATGATATTAGTGGATATGAAAACTTAGATCAAGACACTAAACAAATTTTAGAAACATTTAATGCTAAAAGTGATGAATACAAGGCTAATTTGGATAATTTTTTAGCTAAAATGGCAAAAGAAGATTTTGTATTTAATGAAGAAACAACTAAAGAATTAAATACTACAGTTTTAGATGTAGTTAACCAAATGGTAGATATTTTTAAAAACCAATTAAGTGAAAAATATGTTTTTTCTGACGAAGATAAAAAGCTTTGAAGTGTATCAACAAATAGATTTAATATTAAAAAAATTAATGTTCCAGTTGAACCTAAAACACCTGTAACACATGTGAAACCAACAACACCTGAAGGCAGCGAAACACCTGCGGAATCAACAACACCTGAAGGAAATGGAACACCACAACCGTCTGCTTCAAATCCTGAAACACCTGCAAGCGAAACTCCTGTAGATTCTGAAACAGAAAATAATAAACAAATACCAGAATTTGAAATATACAATTTAACTTCTTCAAAAGAAGAAATTTTAAGTAAAATAGGTCAAGAAAATCAAGATGTTAATGAATTCTTTAATTCAGAAAATATTAAAAATAGATATACTGATTCTAAATATATTTTAAATAATGTTATTTCAGAAGATTTTTACACAGCTTATGTTACTCAAAAATTAAGAGATCAAAACGGTCTTGAAAGACTTGTAAACAAGGATATTTATATAACAACTTATTCTAAAAATGAAGATAATAAGTTTGTACTTGCCGATGAAGAAGATACTGAAATTCAGTCAAATGAGACTAACTTAAGTGAACTATTACCAAAAGAATTAAATAATTTCTTTAAAGTTACTTTAGATATAAATAATTTACAATCAATTATGGATCTAATTAGTCCAAGTGATTTAAATAATAAAAATGTACAAAAATTTGTACAAGCAACAAAATATTTACCTATTGAGATTTATCAACCTACAATTACAAGAGCGGAATTTAATGAACAAACTAATGAATTAAACTTATTCTTCTCTTCAGGTATTCATGAAAATAGTGTAATTAAAAACAACTCATTCCAAAGTATTTTATTTAACAAAGACTTAAAATTTGTTTTTTGAATGAGCACACAAGCTTTAATTAACGAATTTGTTTATGATTTTTACTTCTCACTAGATAATGAAAATAATCAAAAGATTATTAATAAGTTAAAAGAGCTTAAAGAAGCAAATCAAACATCAACTGAACAATTGCAAACTAACAAACTTAAAATTAATATTAAAATTGATGAATAAAAACTCACAAACGTGAGTTTTTTCATTATTTATATGCTAATTTTTCTTCGTGTGTTTCTTTTGAATATGACTTAATAAATTCTGTCATTAAATCAATTGTTGCTTGAATATCAAGTAATGACGCAACACCGATTGGGCTGTGTAAATATCTTTGAGGAATAGAAATAGTCATAACAGCTGCTCCACCTGGTGCGTATTGTAATTCTGCAGCGTCAGTACCACCTCCTCCTGCAACATATTTGTATGTAGGAATTTCTTTTTCTTTTGAAATTTCATCTAAGTAATTAATTAATTTTGGATCTGGTAATGTACCTGAATCTTTAACTAAAATACTTACACCTTTACCTAAAACTGGTGTACCTTCTTTTGCTCCTGTTGTATCGTGTGAAGCACCTGTATCAACCGCAAAAGCAACATCAGGGTTAATTATTGAAACTGATGTTTTTGCACCACGAGTTCCAACTTCTTCTTGAACAGTTCCGACTAAGTAAACGTCAGCATCTAATTCTAAATCAGCAATATTATTTGCGATAAATTCCAATACAGTAACACCTGCTCTGTTGTCCATTGCTTTACCACCAACTAAATCGTTAGCTAATTCAACATATTCACCTGTCATGAAAATTTTATCACCGATGTTAATTTTTGCATTTTCTACTTCTTCTTTAGATTTAAAACCTAAATCAACGAATAAATCATCATTTTTAACTGCTGATTTATACATTTCAGGTGTTTGAATGTGGATACTTGTGTGTCCAAAAACACCTTCAAATCTTTGATTTGTTTCTGATGAAATTACAACTGCTCTTGTACCAATAGCTGTATTTGCTCATACACCACCAATTGGTGTAACCATTAAATTACCATTATCTTTAATTGTTCTAACCATGTAACCAACTTCATCCATGTGAGCTGCTAACATAACTTTTGGTGCATTTTCTTTTTTAGATTTTTTAAAGAAAATTACTGAACCCATTTTATCTCTTTGAATTTCAAAAGCACCCTTTTTAATGTTTGCTTTTAATTCATCAACGACTGGTTCTTCGAATCTTGAAATTGCTTCAATTGACATATATTTTTTAAGTCTTTGAGCTAAATTTACATATTTTTTATCCATATATCTCCTTTTTTAATATATTTTACACTTTATTTTAGATAAAAAAGAATTTTAAATCACTAAAAATACATTTTTGTATAAAACATTAAAATATTATTTTTACAACAATAGATTTACTTTTTAAAAAGCAACTTTATGATATAATAATAATACTTCTATTAGTTATGTAAAAAAAGGAGTTGTGCATCGCACAGCTCTTTGTTATTTTAAAGGAGTTTTTAATGGATTATAAACAAATTTTAGCAACAGAGTTTGGAGATGTTATTTTAGAATCAAAAATGATTCAAAATGATTTTGGGCCAACTTTAGAGGTTGTGGTAAATCACACAGATCTTAAAGAAGTGGAAGCACTTTCTAGAAAAGTTTCATTATTTTTAGAATCACAAAAGTGATTTACAGATAACCACTATTTAGAGGTTTTATCTAAAGGTTTTGATACCAATATAGATATCAACCAATTAGATAAATTTATAAATAAAGATGTAACTTTAAAACTTAAAAAATCATACCATGGACAAGATATTTTTGTTGTAAAAATACTTGAAGATAATAATGATAGTTTTATAGGTTCATGAAACAAAAAAGGACAATTTAAGAAAATTGTTTTTGATAAAAAAGATATTTTAAACGCTGAACTATATATTAAATTTTAAAGGAAAATATGGCAAAAAAAGATACACAAAAAGAAGATGTTAAATTAATTTCAGAGAAAAAAAGCTGATACGAAATAATTGAAAGTTATGCTGAAAAACATCATTTTAGTTTTGATTTAGTTTTAGAGATTTTTAGAAACGAAACTCAAAAAGTTTTCGAAAGAGATATTGATCCTGATGCTCAAATCATTTGAGAACCTAACCACGAAGAAAAAACAATTACTATTTTTAATGTCGCTGGTAGTGTTGAAGAAGAAGGTTTTGAAATCGAATTTGATGATAATAACGATTGAAACTTCGATCAACAAAGATTAATTAGCATGAATTATGAAGATGCTAAAAAAATAAACCCAAATGTAAAATATGGTGACAATATAAGTATTGAATTTAATTTTAGTGCTTTAACACAAAGACAAAAAACTGCAATCAATAACGGATTTAAATCTGAATTAAAAGCTAAAGAAAAAGAAAGAATTAGAGAAGTTTTTGATGATAAAATCGGAAAAGAATTTGACGGGAAAATTAAACACGCTTTACCAAAAGGTGGATTTTTAGTTGAAATACTTGATGATGAAAATAATGTATATACATCACACTTAAACAAAAATAAAGCAACAAGAATTAAAGAATTACACCCAGGTTCATATGTTAATGTTATTTTAGAAAAAGTTAATTATGATAGTACTTTAAATGTTTTAGAAGTATCAATGATTAAACCTAACCAAGTTGAAAACATTCTAAAAGAAACAATAGCTGAAATCGCTAACGGTGACATTATTATTAAAAAAGTTCAAAGAATACCAGGTATTAGAACTAAAGTAGCTGTTGAAGCTAACCCTGATAAGAATTTTGACTTCGATATCATTGGATCAATCTTTGGTGAAGGTGCAAAAAGAATTATTGCGGCTTCAAATCTTTTAGGTGAAAAAATAGATATTATTAGATATTCTGATAATAGAAAAGATTACATTATAAACGCTCTTTCACCAGCAAGAATAATCGATATTGCAATTCATAAAAAAACAGGTCAATGTTTTGCAGTTGTAGACGAAGATAACATAACAATAGCAATTGGTAAACGTGGTATAAATAATGATTTAGCTTCTAAATTAACTGAAAACAAAATCAACATTGTTACAGTAGATGAAGCAATCAGAAGAAAAATTCCATTTAATCAATCAGGTTACAAACCAGCTAGAGAGTACGATAAACCACTATTTTCACATAGCGAAAATAAAATGGCACATAAAAAATCTAAATCAAACAATTATTTCAAAGACATTGATTTAAAATTTGAAGAATTTGATAAAGATGTTAGTGAATTCTTGAGATCAACAAGATCTAACGAAGAGAAAACATTTGCTAACGAAAATGAATCTATTAAAAATAGTAGCAATACTAGAACACCAAAAAGAACTGAAAAAACTGATAAATCGTTTAATTTTGATGATGTATTTTCAGAATTAGAATCAAAATTAAATGACGGTGTTGAATTTGAAGAAACAAATGATTCATACGATTTTGTTAATGAATTAGGACAATATTACGATCAAGATATGTCTGATCCATATGCAAATGAAGAAGATGTAGAATTCGATGAAACAAATTCAAACGAATCAGCAAACAAAGAAACAAGCAAAAACAAGAAAAAAGTTATTGAAGAATACAAAAAAATTAAGGACTTCACAGTTGATACTGACTTAGTTAGTTATGGTGGTATAAACTTAGATCTTGATTTAAGTGAAATTGATGATGAGTGAGATGAAGAATAAGATTAATCGTAATTTCACAAGAAAATGTATTGCAACAAATCAAATAATTGATGTTGAAAATTTAATTAGGTTTAATTACGTAAAAACAGAAAACAAAGTAACTTTAGATTTAAAAAGAGAATCAAATGGGCGTGGAGCGTATTTTATACCATCAGAAGAAAACTGAAACAAAATCAAAAAAACAAAAGCTTTAAATAGAGTTTTTAAAAGTAATATTTCAAATGATAATTATTTAGAAATAGAGCAACAATTAAAGGAGGTCTTTTTATGGCTAAAAAAACACACAGAATAAGTAATGTTCATGATATTAAGCAACAATTACAAACTACAAAAACAGAAATCAAAGACGGAAAATTTATCTTCACAGGTAAAATGTCTATAAGTGACTTTTCGGAAGCGACAAAAATTAATTCAAACGATATAATTAAAAAATTCTTCATGGCAGGTAAAATGTACAATTTAAACCACATTTTAGATGAGGAAGAAATAGCAGAATTATGTCTTGAAAATAATTTAGATTTCCAAAAAGAAACAAATATTGATGGTTCAAACTTCTTAGACGAAGTTAACTTCGAAGATAAAGAAGAAGATTTAATTAACCGTAGTCCTATTATCGCAGTTATGGGTCACGTTGACCATGGTAAAACTACATTAATTGACAAAATTAGAAATACAAACGTCGTAGAAACAGAATCAAGTGGTATTACACAACATACAGGTGCATACCAAATTAAACATAAAGACAAAAAAATAACATTCTTAGATACACCAGGTCATGAGGCATTTACAAAAATGCGTGCTCGTGGTGCAAAAGTTACTGATATTATTATATTAGTTGTTGCCGCTGATGATGGTGTTATGCCTCAAACAATCGAAGCTATAACACACGCTAAAGCGGCTAATGTTCCTTTAATTGTTTTTGTAAATAAAATGGATAAACCAAATAAAGATTTAGATAGACTTAAAGGTGAATTAGCAGAACAAGAAGTTATCGTACCTGAATATGGTGGTGATGTTCAAATAGTTTACGGTTCAGCTCTTAAGGGTGAAGGTTTAATTGATTTATTTGATGAAATTACATTACTTACTGAAATATTAGACCTTAAAGCAAACCCAAAAAGATACCCAATCGGGACTGTTATTGAATCAAAAATTGATAAAGGTGCCGGAGCTGTATCAACTGTTATAGTTGAAAATGGTACTTTATACAAAGGTGACTTCATTGTTGCAGGTTCAAAATACGGTAGAATTAGAAAAATAACTAATGCTAACGGTTTAGAAATAGAAAAAATAGAACCAGGACAACCAGGTGTTGTTACAGGATTAAATTATGCTCCTGATGCTGGTGATAAATTCATTGGATTTAATGATGAAAAATTTGCTAAAAAATTAGCAAACGAAAAAGCTTTTGCTGATAAAATGGATTTATTACACCATAAAAACGTTGAAGCAATTAATGCCGAAGGTAAAAAAGTTATAAACGTTATTATTAAAAGTGACGTTCATGGAACAAGTGAGGCTATAAAAGGTCAATTATCTAATATGGAAAACGAAGAAGCTACTATAAAAGTTATCTCAGCAAGTGCTGGTCATGTTAGTGGAAGTGATTTATTATTAGCTCAAGCATCAAACGCTATTATATTTGTATTCAACTTAAAAACTCCTTCAACAATTAAACAAAATGCTGCCGCTCAAAATATTACTGTTATTGAACACAATGTTATTTATAAAATTATTGAAGACTGTCAATCTATGCTTGACGGTGAAAAAGCACCTATTTACGAAGAACGTAAAACTGGTGAAGCTCACATTATTAAAGTATTCTTCTACTCAAAAGTAGGTAAAATTGCTGGTGCTATGATGGACACTGGTTTAGTTAAAGAAAAAGCTAAAGTAAAAGTTTACCGTAGAGGAAAATTAGTTCACGAAGGTGTTATTGATAGTTTAAAAAGAGAATTAAATGATGCCAAAGAAGTGGTTAAAGGTAAAGACTTTGGTACACACATTAAAAACTTCAACGATATTGAAGAAGATGACGTATTAGAATTTTACGAAGATGTAAGAATAAATTAAAAATTAAGGTAAAATTAATTAGTATGGAAATTAAAAATTTAATTAGAGATATTCCTAACTTTCCAAAAGAAGGAATTATATTTAAGGACATTTCTCCTTTATTAGCTGATGGTGAAGCCTTAAACTACACAATTACTAAAATAGCAGAATACGCAAAAGATGCTGACATTATTGTTGGTCCTGATGCTCGTGGTTTCTTATTTGGAACACCGGCTGCTACAATATTAAAAAAACCATTTATTATGGTTAGAAAACCAAACAAATTACCTGGTGAAGTTATTTCAATGGAGTATGATTTAGAATACGGAAGTAACAAACTAGAATTACAAAAAGGTTTTGTAAAAGAAGGACAAAAAGCAGTCATTATTGATGATGTTCTTGCAACCGGAGGAACAACAAAAGCAATTATTAAATTGCTTGAATCACAAGGTGTTATTGTTACTAAAGTTATCGTTCTTTTAGAACTTAAAGAATTAAATGGTAGAAAATTAATTGGCAACGATATTGAAGTTGTTTCATTAATTGAAGTTTAAAAAAACTTATTAAAAAAGACTCAGCGATCTGAGTCTTTTTTAATTACACTTCGAATTGTTCGAATTCGAATTCATAATCATCATTGTTTATATGGTTTGATTCCATTTCATTATCATCGTAATTATAACTAATTACATCGTTTAAATCAAATGCGTTTTCAGAATCTGTTGTATCACCTTTGAATTCAATAGTTGGATCATATTTTTCTTTAAAGTATGATTTAGGATCTCTAATATCATATTTACCTTTTAGTTCATAGTTACTATTTGTTCCAGCAGGAATTTTATGACCTAAAATAATATTTTCTTTTAATCCGTCTAATTTATCAATTCTCATACCTACTGCAGAGTTAACTAATATTTTAGCTGTTTCTTGGTATGATGCAGCTGATAATCAAGAATCTGATAGAAGCGGAACTTGTTTAGCCCCTTTAATTTTAACTTCTCCATATGCAGGTTTTTTACCTTGTGCAAGTAATTTTCCATTTTCTTTTTGATAAATAAATGTATCAACTAATGCACCGTTAAAGAATTTAGAATCACCTGTATCTATAATCATAATTTTTGATAATAATTGTCTAATTATAATTTCGATATATTTATCTGAAATTGTAATACCTTGTAAACGGTATAGTCTTTGTGTTTCTTTTAATAAGTAGTTTTGTACAGCTCTTGGTCCAGCAGCGTTTAATAATTCATTTAAGATAACTGGTCCTTCAAAAATCTTTTGTCCTGGTGTAACTTTATCACCTTTTTTAACACGTAATTTTTGAGAAATTTTTCCGTGGTAGTCAGTGTGCACATCATCACCATTAGCATTTTTATTTGTAACTGTAACAATTGTAATGTCTGTTTCTTTACCTGTTTCTTTGTTTTTAGCTTGTTCAATTTTTGTGATTGTTCCATAAACTGTTGAAATAACAGCAGGTTTACCTCAAGGGAAATCGTAGGCATCGATAAGCTCAATAAGTCTACCAAAACCACCAGTAATATCTTCTACACCGGCAACCCCTCCTGTATGGAATGTACGCATTGTAAGCTGTGTTCCAGGCTCACCAATTGATTGAGCAGCGATAACACCGACAGCTTCACCAATACTTACAACCCTGTTAGTTGCAAGGTCTTTTCCATAACAGTGTTGACAAACGCCGTTACGTGTATGACATGATAAAACAGAACGAATTTCAACTACTTCTTTATTATGTACATTTACGATTAAGTCAGCAATTTCAGGTGTAATAAGTTTATTAGCACCAATAATTTCATTACCGTTATCATCGTAAATAGCTTTGTTTGTATATCTTCCTTCAATTCTGTCGTATAAAGATTCAATAACTGTATCAGTTTTTGTATCTTTAATATCTTTAACAGGGAATCCATAATCTGAATGACAATCATTTTCACGAACAACAATACTTTGACCAACGTCAACTAATCTACGTGTTAAGTATCCTGATTTAGCTGTGTTAAGCGCAGTATCTGTAAGTCCTTTACGGGCCCCGTGAGTTGATGAATAAAACTCATAAGCACTAAGTCCATCTAGGAATGATGATTTAACAGGAATTTCGATTGTAGAACGAACCACACGGTCGTTTTCCGCATCGGCTTTAAGTATTTTGGTGTTGTTATTCATAAGTCCACGCATACCAGCTAACTGTGTAAAGTTAGATGCATTACCACGGGCTCCAGAACTCATCATCATAAATAATGGGTTGTCTAAGTCTGATTTTGTAACTTCTTTAAGTTCTTTTTCAATTTCATCTTTAACTTTTGATCAATTTTGAATTGTTAATTTATATCTCTCATCATCTGTTAAGTATCCATTTTCAAAGTACTCTTTAAGTTCTTGTGTATGTTTATCACCTTTAGCAATTTTTTCTTTAGTAGATTCAAGTGTTTTAACATCGTTCATAGAAATTGTAATTCCTGAAAGTGTTGAGAATTTGAATCCTAAATCTTTAATAGCGTCAAGTACGAATGCAACTACGTTTGTATATTTAAATCAAACTTGTTCAAGAACATATGTATATTTAGTAATATCTCATTGATATTCTTGCATTCCTGAAGTAACACTTTCGTTTGTAAGTGTTTTTTTAGTTTTAAATCAAATCTTTTCAAATTCTTCTTTAATAAAGTTATTGATTAAGTTAGCGTGTGATTCAGGGATTAAATCATTTTTGTAATCTCTTAATGCTAAACACTCTTCTAACATGTTTTCGTAGTTAATACTATTTACTTTATCAATAACTTGTGCGATATCTTCCATAGATACAACGTGAACGTAATTTTCGTATACTTTTCTAATGATTTTAGCAATATCTTTTTTAGTTAAACTTAAGTTAGTTTCTCTGTTTTTGATTTCTTCAACAAAGTTTGTTCCGTAATCAAAAGTATATCTATCAAGTTGTTCTTGAACACTTGAAGAGTGAATTACTTCTTTTTCGCTAACAACTTTTAATTGTCCGTTTTCTTCTTTGTATTTACGTTCAGCATATTTACCAAAAATAAATTCGAAATCAATAGGGAATACATTATTTAATATAAATTTACCTACTGTTGAATAAATATATGGTTTGCTTGTAGCTTTTTCTAACATTTTTGATTTGTTTAAAGCTTTAATTGGTAATACAACTCTTGTGTGAAGAGTAACATTTCCTCTTTCGTAAGCTAATAACATTTCATCCATAGATGGGAAGAATTTACCTTCACCTTTAGCTCCGGCTTTTTCGATTGTTAAGTAGTATAAACCTAAGATAATATCCTGTGAAGGGTTAATGATAGGTTCACCATCTTTAGGTCCAAGAATGTTTTTAGAAGCTAACATTAACTCTTTTGCTTCTCTAACTGCTTGGTCTGAGATAGGAACGTGAACAGCCATCTGGTCCCCATCGAAGTCGGCGTTGAACGCTGTTGTTACAAGTGGGTGAAGTTTAATTGCTTTACCACGAATTAAAACAGGTTGGAATGCTTGGATTGATAAACGGTGAAGTGTAGGAGCACGGTTTAAAAGTACTGGTCTACCTTCGATTGCTTTTTCAACGTATTTTCAAATAATTGGATTTAAATTTTCAATTAATTTTTTAGCTGTTTTAATGCTTGTAATACTTTCTTCATTATTAATTAATTCTTTAATGATTCATGGTTCGAATAATTTAGCGGCCATATCACGTGGAATACCAACTTCGTGCATTCTAAGTTCAGGTCCACCAACGATAACACTACGTCCTGAGTAGTCAACACGTTTTCCTAAAAGGTTTTGACGGAAACGACCTTTTTTACCTGTAAGTGCATCAGAAATAGATTTAAGTGGTTGGTTATCTTTTGCTGTAACAGGGTTTGGTTTTTTTCTACCATTGTCAATTAAAGCATCAACCGCTTCTTGAATCATACGATACTCATTTTGTTTAATTAACATAGGAGCATCAGCGTTATTTCATTTTTCTAAACGACTATTTCTAATAATTATACGACGATATAATTCATTAACGTCACTAGTTGAGTGTCTTCCACCATCAAGTTGAACAAGTGGTCTTAAATCAGCAGGAATAACAGGTAAGTTATAAATTAACATATCTGTAGGTTTTTGACCTGATTTAATAAATGAACTAATAATTGTAAGTCTTTTATAAAGTTTAGATCTTTCTTGTAATTTAGAACTTGATGCATAACTATTACCAATTTCTAAATTAATTTTATCTATTTCAGCTTCAACTAATTTACGTTCTTCTTCTAAATCAATATTTTCAAGTAAATATTCAATAGCTTTAGAACCTGTACCAATTTTAGCTGTTGTATACTCTTCGATTAAATCGTTGTAGTGATAGAAGTCAACCCCGAAAGATTTACCATCTTCTGATTGTGCAACTTCAATTAATTCATCTAAAGTATCTTTAATATCTTGAAGAATTTCTTCATCATCGTATTCTAAAGTTAACATTTCTTCAAGTGCAGCACGGTAAATATTAGGTGCTTCATTAATGTCTATAATAGTGTTCTTTTTAAGAGATTTTAAGTTACCGTTATCTAAAACTATATGAGATTTATAGTAAATTAATTTTTCTAAATCTGCTTTTGTAACTTGTTTGTTTGAGTCGTGAACTCTTAAACCTAATAATTTAGAAATTATTGAGTGGTCAATTTTGAAAAATCAAAAGTGAACAACTGGGTTGTGAAGTTTAATGTGCCCCATTCTACTTCTTCTTGAAATTTTAGGAAGAATAACAGGTTTATATTTTTCACATTGAGGAGTTTTAGTACAGATATCATTTTCGTCTGTTTTTTTGTATTTTGTACCACAAATAGCACACTTATAATCTGTAACTGGACCAAAAATTAATTCGTCAAATAAACCATCTTTTTCAGGTTTATATGTCTTATAGTTAATTGTTTCTGGTTTTTTTACTTCACCATTAGATCATTGAGCAACGTCATCTTTTGTTGCTAATGATAATGTTATTTTATTAATATAATTTTTATTCACTATCTCCTCCAGTTTCGAATTGTAACATTTCGTACTCGCTTTCATTTTCGAAATCATCTAATGATTGTTCAGAAACTTCAAGTTTCATACCTAATCCTTTAAGTTCATAACTTAAAACATTAAATGACTCAGGTGTACCAGGTTTAGGTAATTCTTTACCTGAAACTAAAGCGCTATATAAAGCATTTCTACCTTGAATATCATCTGATTTATAAGTTAATATTTCTTGTAAAACATTTGTTGCACCATAAGATTCTAACGCTCATGTTTCCATTTCCCCAAATCTTTGTCCACCATTTTGAGATTTACCTCCTAATGGTTGTTGTGTAATTAATGAGTATGGACCTACTGAACGACCATGCATTTTATCATCAACCATGTGGTTAAGTTTAAGCATGTACATAACACCAACAGAAACAGGTTTATCAAATTTTCTACCTGTAATTGGGTCGATTAATGTTTGTTTTCCAGATTTATCTAATCCCGCTTCTTCTAGAGCAGCTTCAATATCTACTTTTTTAACACCATCGAATGAAGGAGTAACAAATTTAACATCTAATTTTCTCGCAGCCATTCCTAAGTGTAATTCTAAAATTTGACCGATGTTCATACGAGAAGGAACCCCTTGAGGGTTTAACATAATATCAAGTGGTGTACCATCTTCTAAGTATGGCATATCTTCAACTGGTAAAATGATTGAAACAACCCCTTTGTTACCGTGACGTCCAGCCATTTTATCACCAGGTTTTAATTTACGTTTTTGAGCGATTGAAACTTTAACAATTTTTTCAACACCTTCTTCTAAAACGTCATTATTTTCTTTTGAAAGAACTTGTATATCAATAACTGTTCCACCATGTCCGTTTTTAACTTTTAATGATGTATCTTTATAAGCTAATGATTTTGTACCTAAAATAGCATTTAAAAGTTTTTCTTCTTGAGATGGGTTTTCTTCACCTTTAGGTGATGTTCTACCAACTAAAACATCTCCAGGGTTAACATCAGAACCTAATTTTACAATTCCGTATTCATCTAAGTTTCTAATTGCATATTTTGAAACGTTAGGAATGTTTGGAGTAAGTTCGTCTTTACCTGCTCTTGAATTTCTAAATTGAATAATATGTTCTTCGATATGAATTGATGTATAAACATCTTCTTTCACAAGACGCTCATTGATAATAATAGCATCCTCGAAGTTATAACCGTTTCATGTTGTAAATCCAACTAAAACGTTTTTTCCTAATGATAATTCACCGTCTTTAAATGATGAACCATCTGTAAGTAAGTCGCCAACTTCAACTCTATCATTTAAGTTTACAATTGGTTTTTGGTGTATGATTGTACCTTGGTTACTTCTTTCAAATGTTCTTAACATATATTTGTCAGTAACACCAGTTTCATCTCTTTTAATATGTATTTTTGAACTATCTACAAAAGTAACAACTCCAGCGTTTTTAGCTGTTAAATTATATGATGAATATTTAGCAATATCTGCTTCGATACCTGTTGCAATAAGAGGTGCTTCAGTTTGTAATAATGGAACTGCTTGACGTTGCATGTTTGAACCCATAAGTGCACGGTTGGCATCATCATTTTCTAAGAACGGAATACCTGCGGCAGCAACTGAAACCATTTGTTTTGATGAAACCTCAATAAAATCAACTTCTTTTGGTGTTCCAATTAAGTAATTGTAATCACGTCTAATTGTTAAAGTATCACTAACAATTCTATTATTGTCGTCAATTTTAACTAATGATTGAGCAAATGAATAACCAATTTCTTGTGCAGCTGTTAAGTAACGAACATCTTCGTAATCAACAACACCATTATTAACTTTGAAGTATGGAGTTTTTAAGAACCCTAAATCATCAACTTGTGCAAATGTTGCATAGTTAAGGATAAGTCCGATGTTTAACCCTTCAGGTGTTTCGATAGGACAAATTCTTCCGTAGTGAGTTGAGTGAACGTCACGAACTTCGAATTGAGCTGTATCACGGCTTAATCCACCAGGTCCTAGAGAAGTAACACGACGTTTGTTTGATACTTCAGCAAGTGGGTTAATTTGATCCATAAATTGTGAAAGTTTTGATGAGTTAAAGAATGTTTTCATTTGATTTGTAATCAATTTGTTGTTTGTAACATTTTTAGCTGTTATTTTTTCAGTTTCTTTAGCTCCCATACGTTCACGTGTTGTTTTTTCTAATTTAGAAAGTGCAATCATAATTTGGCCTTCTAATAATTCACCAACAGAAACAATACGTTTGTTAACTAATGAATCCGGATCATCATCAGAACCTACACCAGATGTTAAGTTAAAGTAGTAGTTAACTGCAGCCACAATATCAGAGATTAATAAATGTGTTTCTGTAGATTGTGGATCATTACCAATAACTGTTACTGGTTCATTTGGTTTTAATTTCATTCATTTTTTACTTGGATACACTTTAACTTTTGTGATTTTAATACGTTTTTTAAGTTCAGGGTTTCCAACTTGTTGACCATATAAGTTTAAACCTTCAGGTCTATAAATTTTATGATAAACATGTTCTGGATCTATATTTTCAATTTTTTCAGCTTTTAAAATTTTGTTTTCATATAATGATTGAATTTCTTTAGCAATTTTTAAATTTATAAAAGTTCCTTTGTCAAAAAGCACTAAACCATCTTTGTCTTTTATATCTTCAGCTAAATATGTATTTGTTATACGATCAACTAATGAAAGTTTTTTGTTTAACATATAACGACCTGTTTTTGATAAGTTATATCTTCTCTTATCAAAAAGCATAGATGGTAAAAGAGATTTTTTAGCTTCGATTGTATCTCTATCACCTTTTCTTATTGTTTTAAATATTTCTTCTTGAGTTAATTCAATAATTTGTTCTTGAGTTAATTCACTATTACTTAAAATTTTATCTTTCTTTAATGTTTCTCTTAGTAAATCCGTTTCACCAAAAAGTTTAAACATCATAGTTGGAGTGAAACCAAATGAACCTAAGAAAGTTGTTAATGAAATGTTTTTACTTTTATCAACTTTAACTTTAACTGAGTCAATTGAGTTTGATGTAACTTTATGTGAAACTTCAAATCATGAACCGATTCTTGGTAATATTTCTAATTTGTTGAACAAGTCATCAGATTGCTTATTACGAACACCTAGACCAAAGTAAGCACCAGGTGAACGAATCAACTGACTAACTATAACTTTTTCAGAACCGTTAATAATAAAGCTTCCACCTGATGTCATGTGTGGAACCTCTCCTAAAAGAACTTTTTCACTTTTTAATTGACCTGTTTCAATATTTTCAACTTTTAATGTTGCATAGATTTTAAAACTATAGTTAATTCCTTTAGTCTTACACTTATTGATTTCGTCTCATTCGCTTGTAATTTTTTTGTAAGGATATTCAATTTCAAGCGAACCTTTAACATACTCTAATTTCATTTTACCTGCTGTAATTGGGTAAATTTCTAAAAGAGAATCTTGAATACCATTTTTAATAAATTGTGCAAAACTTTCTTTGCTTATTTTTAAAATATCAAATAAAGGAAGAGATTTCTTTGTAATTGAATAATCTCTCCTTAAAGTTTTGGGACCAAATTTACGAATTGTATATTTTTTATTTTTTTCGTTTTCGACAACCATTTATTTCCTCCGTTTATTGCAAAATGACTTTTATTATAAAAGTATTGAAATTATAGCACAATTTAAAATAAATTTTAATAAATAATTTGGTAATTAATAAAAATAGTGTATATGTGCGAGAAATTATTCTCATATTTTTAGTATATTTTTGATTTTTTATTTTAAAAATTTATTTTTTCGCCTTGTATATAGGCATAAAAAACAAATTTTCATATTAAAAAGCTTTAGAATCGGTTTATCAAAAAATAATATTAATAACTACGTAAAAAATTAAATTATTTTATAATTTATTTAAGGAGACATATGGAAAATTCAAATTTAAACAACAAAATTCAAAAAGGAAAAGAAATTAATCAGGAATTTGCATCTAAATTCGGTGATAATTTCCTATTAAGGTATGTAAATAATAATCTAGAAACTAGAATTACAGAAGAAACTTCAATACAAATTAAAGAAGAAAAAAACACTTTAGAACAATTTTATAATACAAGAAAAAATATTCTAGATAGTACATTAAAAGACATAAATCATGAGTTTGTTAAACAAACATACGATAATTTAAATTTAGCTAACAAAAAAATAAAGAAATTCAAAGTTCTTAGCATAGTATTTTTAGTTTTTTCAATTATATTTGCACTTGGTATTATTGCGGCTTCTATTTTAGCGTTCATACCAAACCTAAAGGGATTTACAGAAAAGTTAGTGGATATGATAATTATATTTTATTACGTATTGCCATCACTTGGTGCAGTGACAGGATTATTCATTTTATTAACAATTTTAATGTTTATTTTTAAAAGAAAAAACATTAAAAGAAAAGTAGAATCAGATAATAAAATAAATGAATATACTTACGAATTATTAACTAAAAATAGATATAATCTTGAGCAATTAAAAGGTTTTATTTTAAACGGTCAAAATGATGTTAAATTTTTAGATAGTAAAGGTGCAGTTAAACACTTTAATACATTAAAATACCCAGATATTTCACATCAAAAAAGATTACAAGACATTGGGTTATGTGAAATATACAAAATAAATAATCATACTATTGAAATCCAAAACTTAGAAGTTATTGATAATAATGATTTATACGATTCAACTTCTTATTCAAAAATTCAAAATGAAGCTACGAGAGAGTCATTAAAACCAATAATTAGCAACGACATAAAAAGATTAGTATTTTTTAAATTTTTATCTAACGAAGAGAAAAAACTTCCTAATTTCTCAATTTTAAATCACTATCAAATAAATAACGAGGGATATGAAGTGAGTTTAGTTCCTACTAAAACACAAAGTTTAGATATTAATATAATGTTTAAATTAAGAACAGACCACTCTATTAGTGAAAACGATAAAAACAACATTATTAGCGCTTTAGAAAACTTTAGAAACAATAAACTTTTCGGACAAGGTTATGTAATAGAAAGTTCCTCAATTTATGCACAAAATAATAATTTATACGCTTTATTAGCTTACAAAGATAACGAAAATACACTTTTCTTAGACAATAATTACATCCAAGAAATAATGAATAACGAAGAAGCATATAATGAATATAATGTCTTAAATATTTTAAGATCTATCGATAATGTTTCAATTCTTAGTCTTCAACTATCAAATTACTATAAAAATGCAGCGAAACCAATTTTAGAATTAATAGAAAATATGTAATGTTATGATAAAAGCAAACCTAATTGATAGGTTTGCTTTTATAATAATTATTCTTAATGTATTCTTTAATTTGCTTTTTATACTTAATGAATAATAAACAAAATTCAAGCATAATAAAGAATGAAATTGAAGGTAACATTAGTGGTATTATATACTCATATTTATCTTTAGATTCAAAATATGAAATATTAGTATTTATAGAAACAACACCAGTAAAAATACCGTAATTAATCGCGTTTCTATATGTCCCTTCAAACTCAAAAAATACAAAAGAATAAATGTCTTTTTTGATTTGTGGAATTAAGTACGTTTTATAAATTTTCCATTTAGAGTAACCTAATGAAATTAATGTCTGAACTTTTTTATCAACTTTTGAATTTATTTTTTCTGATATTTGTTTAGTTAGTGCTCTAAAAGCAATTACACTTAACATAAAAATAAAAGTTGCTTCTTCAGAAAATAAAATAATAATAAAGTAAAAATAAATAATTGCTGGTATTGATTTAAGTAGAATAATAATAAATTTAGCCAATAATGTTACTTTGAGTGATATTATCTTTTCTACTAATAAAAAAGAATATAGCAAAGAAAAAACAACTGCCAAAAATATCGCTTGATAAGTGTAGATAAAAGCTTTGATATAATCAAAATAATAAAATTTTCAAGTACCCTTTAAATAGCTAAAATCAGCACTCATTAATTCTTTAAAATATTTTTTAAAGTTATCTAAAGAAATAGTATCTTTAAAAAGATCGATTAAACCAAAAATAAAAACAACAAATATAATAATTAAAAATAAAACTGATATTATCTTTTTATAATTGTATCTCAATGTCTTATTAAAATTTATATTTCTAGTAATGTTAGAATTTCTAATACCTATAAATTTGTTGAATAGTACAAGTAAAGATTCTAAAATAATTAATAAAGTAACTATGTAAAAAATACTTATAGAAAGGTATTCAAACTTTTCTTTGTAGGCATCGATAAAAAGACCAATACCATAAATACCAATCGAACCTAAAATTGATGATCATCTGATGTTAGATTCATAAGCTAAAATAGAATTCATAATAAATCTATTTTTATTATTTAAAACAACATTTTTATAAAAACTTCTAAATTTATTTTTACCCAAATTAATTTCTGTTCAATATTTTTTAACATCTGAATTCTCAATAATATCGTTGAAATAACGGTGCATTCATAGTCAAGTTGATCAGAAAAAAATTAAAAAAGCAGTTAAATTTAATGTTGATATTTTTTTGAAAAAGTAAATTATTATCAATAAAGGGAAACTTCTTAAAATTGATATTAAAAACTTTATAGCAATTGCAAAAAATCTTTTTTTATGTAAATTAATTGCGTTTAAATAAGAAGTAAAGAAAGCTAAAATCAACCCACATAAAGTTCCGGTTAAAGTAGTTTTAATAGTTACTCATAAAAGTCTTAGATTAGATAATCATAAGTTATTAATATTGTTATCAATGTCATTATGATTAAATTTAAATAAACTAGATATTCTTTCTCATATTAATTCAAAATTACTATAAAATTCAAAAAACGATGAATAGTAGCTAAAAACAATAAAAATAGTCACTAAAACTAGGCTAATTAACCACTTAATTGTTTTAGTTTGTTTTATTTTATTATTGAACTGTTTTTTTGTCAAAATATTCCATTAATTGTTCTTTATTAGATACTTTTTCACTAAATATTTTTTCTATTTTACCGTTATCTATAGCGATTATATTATCACAATAATCTATTGCACTATCTAAATCATGTAAAGCTATTATAGTAATACGATTTTGTTTATTTCTTTGAATAGATTCGTATATTAATTTTGTGTTAACATTATCTAAATTACTGGTAGGTTCATCACATAATAAAACATCAGGAATATTAAATATAGCATTAATATAAGCTAATCTTTGTTTTTGTCCCGTTGAAAGATCTGATATTTTAGCAAAAGCATATTCTTCCATACCGAATTCTTTAAGCAAATCAAAAAGATAATCTTTTTGATTTTTAGTTAACAACTTAAAAACTTTATAAAAATAGTTTTTATATAATCTATATGACAGTAATATGTTTTCGTAAAAAGTTAATGAATCAATAAAATTATTATTAGCTTCCAAAAGCGAAATACTATTTTTAAAAGTCTTAATTTCTTTTGTAGATGTTCATTCATTCTTCTTATTACTAATTATTAAATTACCTGCTTTTATAATCTTTCAATCAAAAATAGAATACAAAAGTGTACTCTTACCGCTTCCTGATTTACCGATTAACCCATATACTTTATTTTTTTCAAATGTTAAATTAACATCCGAAAGAATTTTTTTGTCTCCGTAATTAAGTTCAACATTTTCGTACTTAATCATAATTATTTTTTACCTAAACTTTTTTCAATGATATCTCAAAATTCTGTTTCAGCATTTTCAATTAATTTATAACCATTAAATCCATTTGAGGATCCAAAAATATCTTTACCTTTTTTAGATAAATTAATTAATGCTTGACTAATATCATTAGCATCTTTGTCGCTTATTCTTTTACTTTTTAGACCTACGTTATAAGGAAAAACATCAGTAACTGTTAGAAAGTGTATTTTTTCATTAGGTCTTTCATTTGATTCATAATATTTAGCTAATTTACTTTCTTTAGTGTATGCATATGAACCTTCATTATCTAAAAATATATGAATATCTTTATTAGTGTCTTTTTCTTTAAACTTAACTTTTTTAATATATGATTGCATTTTAGGATCTTGTTGTAAGTTTAAAAATGACTTATATTTAGGTCCGAAATGTTTTTTAAATAAAGCTTGTGGTAATATATATTTACTTCCTGAACTTTGACTACCTATACCAATTCCATAAGAAATGAATTTATCATAATCTTTATCTTCTCAAGCTTTAACTATTTCGTTTTTAGTATTTTCGTCTGCTACAATGATAATCATACCTCTTTGGAATGGTGTTAAATTATTTGAATCTTGGTATAAATCTTGATAAATAGCACCATTTCAAGAACCTGTATAATTAGATTTATTTTTGTATAACTCATATTCATTTAAAGCGATTTTTCTAAGTGGATCATTGGTTGAACCATCTACATATGATTGATCATTTGATTCTTGTCCTTTAAATTTACGTGTATAAGTTTGAAGAAATAATTTTCCACCAGATCTTTTTAATAAATCTTCTTTCTTCTCATAAATGCTTGCAGAACTTAAAAAAACTATATCAGTTTCATTTTTTTGTATTGACTGTATTTGATTTTCGTAAGTTTCTTCACCTTTGATATTAATATCCAATTTTAGCTCTGGATTTATAAGTTTTAATTCTTCGTTTAAATCCGAAATAAATTGGTTGTATTGTGATTTATATTGAGATAGAATTTTGTTATATTCTTCGTCAGTTAAATTACCTTGTGCTTCACCTGTATAAATAGATAATTTAACTTCTTTCAAATTTTCCTTATCTTTGTTAGAGCAAGACAATGCAACTAACGGTATTGAGGTGAATGCTAATCCACCAAAAAATATTTTATTTAAAAATTTTGTTTTCAAAATGACTCCTTTTATCGAGGACTAAAAGGGTATTAAAAAATATAGACTCACTACGCTGGTATTATCCAGATCAGTTAATAAGAGTATTTCTCAACCGAAAAAAATGTTTTCAGTACCTCTGTCCTTCTTAATAATTATATAGCAAATACAGTTATGCGAATATAAAAAAATGCCGAAAATAACTTCGACATTTTATGTTAAAAATCTTCTTTATTTAGAGGCGTAGAATAATTATTTTTTTCTCACTCTAAATATTCATTCATTTTTTCTTCTTTTTCTTTTGATGTTAAATGAATTGACCTTGTTAAGGTGAGTTCATCATTGCTTTGTATTTCAAATTCTAAATCGTAAAATAAAGAATTAATATTGTTAATATCTTGATCTGAAGTTTTTGTTTGTAATGAAACTTCGTTTTGATTTTCTTTTTCCTTTTGTCTATTTAATATATTTTTGTATTCATTTAAAGAAACATATACATAATGATTTGTATCATTATTTATTTTAAAAATTTGATCATTAAATTCTATTTCATTAATTGTATTATCTACCACTTCGCCTTTTAAAACTTGCTTTGTAAATGGTGATTTAGGTTCTATTAATCCTTCAGGGAATTTAAATCCTTCTAAATTTTTATAATCATTAAAAATGTGAATCTCATCAAATGTTCCAGTTTGAATTAAATTTGAATCATTAGAAACAAAAATAAACGGAGCATCATTATCATCAGATAAAATAGAAAGAATTCTTAGTAATTCAGTCTTATCACTATAATTCATTATGTTAAAAGTATCATTAACTATGATTAATTTATTTTTAGATAATCAAAATGGTATTAATTTAAATTTAGTTCTTTCAATAATTTTTAACTTATTAAAGGGCTCCAAAAATTGTTGAATATTAACCGAAATAGATTCAAATGTCTTAATAAAAATTAACATTGTTTTGTAGTATATTTCGGCCTTTTTTGTAATAAAGTTTTTAGAATTCGTAAACTGTGAGATCTCAATAATAAAATTATAAAATTCTGATTCTTTAACAAATTTTGATAAAAGCTCATCTGTGCTCTTTAACCTTGCTTTTAATTCATTTGTAAAATTACTATCATAATAATTTTCTTGTAATGCAAGATAACAATTTTCTATTATTTCATTGATAACTTTATAACTTCTTTTGAGTCTTTTAAATTTATTTTGCTTAACTTTTATAGTTTTATTAAATAAATTATTACTTGATTTTTTAACTCAATTGGTTTCAGCAATTGACATATTAATTTTTTGTTTGATTTCATGGAACTTAATTTCATCTTTATGATCATTAAATTGCATGTAAACTTTATTTTTTTCAACATTTAATTCATTATAAAGAGATTCTAGGTATTTGTTTAAGTTATTCTTATTTTCTTTGGATTTAAAAAGAAAATTATCGATATTTGCATAAGGAATATATTCACTAAAAATATTAACTACTTTTGTTTTTGATACATCACTTTTGTTAGAAAATAAAATTAAGTGAAATTCATTGTTTAAATGCTTATGTAATGTTTCTAACTCTTCTAGATTTAAAAATAATAATTTTTCTTTGTGTTTTTTTCAGAAGCTAATTATTTTTTTATTAATTAAAACTTTATTGAACAAATTTTTTGTTGAAATTAATGGTTTTTTAGATAATATACTTATTTTAGTATTCAAAATACTATTTTCGTTTCTATATTTTTTAATAATATTATTAATATAATTTTTAGAATTAACTTGTGTTTTATGTATTATTTTATTTATAATTTTTATTTCATCATTAATTCTTTTAATTCTATATTCATTAGTTATTGTGTCTATAGAACTTTTTCTTATTTTATTTAATGATTTTAATCTGTTATTTAATTCAATAATTCTTTCTTCTTCTTGAACCTCATTTAAATCTTTATAATTTTGATTTAAAAATTTATCATTTTCTTTTATCTCTTTAAATAAATCGATATATTGAACTAACATTCTTAAAGAATAATCCTTAATATTCTTTTCAAACGAATCAAGAACCTCGTTAAAAATTTCTACATCAGACTTTTCTAATGTTGAAAACTTTTTATATATTTTTTTGAATGATCTCTCATAACTCTGATTAATATCAATAAATTTCTCAAAATGTAAAAGTAAGGTTTTAGAGAATAAGTTTTTAGTGTTATGGTGACTAATGTGATCAAAAATTTTAGATGAATTTTCTCTTTTATAAGAGTTGCTTATGTCTTTAAAACAAGTATTTCACATCTCTATTAAAGGTAAGTTGAAATCTTTTTCATCACTAATATCTACGGTATTAAAAACAAAAATACTATTTAATATTTCTTTTTTATCATTTAATATTTCTTTTCCACCATCTTCAGACTTATTCACTAATAATGATATTTGTGTATTTTTATTATATTTAATGGAATTTCATAAATTATCAAAAGTTAGACTTTTATTATCGTTAGATATGTAAAAAAATGTTTTTTTACTTTCGACACTTAAGTATTCAATATCAATTGGATTTTGTAATGAAATTTTCTTTCTATTAAGAAAGAATGGTTTTTTGTTTTTTCTTTCAAATAAATTGTATATATTAAAGACACTTTTTGTATTGTTACTCATTAATAAACTACTTTCTACCTTGAATTAATAAACTAAATTCTCATTTTTATTAACTAATTTACTAATTACAGAATATGTGAAGAAAATAACAAAAGTATTGAATCAAATTTTAAGAGGGCTAGATAAAATATGCTGAGATATTCATATAAAAATATCCTTAATATTACCGCTACCAAGCGAAATAAGATCAGCATAAGAAAGAACAGGCACATTAACTAATTCTAGGTAAGCACTAAACACAATTATAGGAACAATGTTTATGTATGTATTTGTTTTTAATGTGAATCTACCAATTAAAATAAATAAAACCATTAGCACAAAACCAATATTCATAATACCTAATAATCAATATCTATTTTGAATAATACCATTATCAATAACTTTATCAGGCATATTTAAAACGACAAGTGTATTAGTGGCTATAACAAGAATAATTAGTAATATTGAGACAAATAAATAAATATTTTTTTGATATCTTAAAGCGTGTTCACTAACAACATATTTCTTTTTAGAATTTAATTCTAAAATTTTTAAAGCTATTTTCTCGGACAAAATATCATCATTTCTAAGTTTTGCTTCATGATATTTTATTGATAAAATATTAATTTTTCTCATTGTTTTTTGTATCAAATATTCTTTACTATATGCTGTTTTAAGTATGTTTATAAAATAAAATCCAAAGATACCAGAAATTAGACCATTGATTGCGGTAGCTAATGTATAAACAGGGTTATAACCCGCGGGTGGAATGAATAAAAGCGAAAGGAAATCACTAACTATACCAACAAAAAGGCCTACCATAGGTCCGAATATAAATCCAGAAACCTTAACCGGTAGCCCGATAAATGAAAATTTATAAGTTGGTAAATTAACTATTGGAACAAGTTGTGCTGCAATTATTGTAAAACTAACCGAAATTGCGATTAAAATAGCAACAAACACCATTTTTTTAATTGTTCATTTTGGTAATAAATTAAATCTTTTTAAATTAAATTCAGTTTTTTTGTTTGTTGTTTTCATATACTTTATTTTACATTATTTTAAGTAAAATAATAACCCTAAGTTAGGCAATTTTACCACTTAATCTATTACGTTCTTTTTCTATGTTCAAAATTGTTGCTTTTACTGTCATTCCAGGATAATATTGATCAAAAATTTCAATATTATTAGGTAAATTCAAATCATTTAAATGAATGAATAAAGTTTGTTTAATACCAATATAAACAAATAGACCAAAATCAGTTATATTTTCAATTGTACCAACTACTTCTGAACCAACTTGAAGTTGTTCTAAGTCTACTATTGAATCTTTTAGTAAAAATCCTGATTTATCGTTATCTATTTTTTTAAGTGGGTTTTTAAAAGCATCTAAAATCATTTCTATTTCAAATTTATTTGAATTGTATTTTTGAACTAATTCGTCTATATTTAGCATAGAAACGTCAATTCCGTTGTCTGTTGGTTCTAAATTGTAATCTTCAATAATTTGATTAGCAATTTTATATGATTCGGGGTGAATAAAAGTTTTATCTAAGTAGTTATCTGAGTTAAAAATTCTTAAGAAACCAATTGATTGTTCAAATGTTTTATCACCAATCCCTTTAACTTTTTTAACTTGGTTACGGTTAGAAAAGTGTTTTATTTCTTTTCTATATTCAATAATATTATTTGCTAATGTTGAGTTTAAACCAGATATGTAAGTTAATATTGATTTAGTAGCTGTATTAATGTCAACTCCAACTTCATTAACTACTTTTTGAACTTTAAAAGTTAAAAAGTTTTCTAACTCTTTTTGGTTAACGTCGTGTTGATATTGTCCAACACCTATAGATTTTGGATCAATTTTTACAAGTTCATTAAGTGGATCAATAAATTTTCTACCAATATTAATTGCACTACGTTCTTCAACAGACATATCAGGAAATTCTTCAATCGCAACTTTCGAAGCAGAATAAACACTAGCTCCAACTTCGGAAACTATAGTTCATTTAATGTTTAATTTATTTTCATTAACTAAATCTGCGATAAATTTTTCAGTTTCTCTTGAAGCAGTACCGTTACCAATTACAACTATATCAATGTTATATTTTCTAACTAAATCTAATATTATTTTTTTAGATAATTCAACTTTTTCTTGTGGCTTATGTGGATACATTTTTTGCTTTGCAATAAAATCACCATTTTGATTTAAAACAGCCATTTTGCAACCATTAGCATAACCTGGATCAATAGCTAGAACTACTTTATCTTGTGTAGCAGGTGCTTTTAAAAGTTTTTCAACAGAATTTGCAAAAATATTAATTGAAGACTCTTCAGCTTTAGCAAATAAATCACTAAAAATTTCTCTCTCAACTGAAGGTAAAATTAAACGTTTTAATGAGTCGTTTAAAGCATCAATTATATTATCTTTATTAACTTGTTTTCTATCAATAAAATATAAGGCACTTTTAACTAAATAATCAACATTATATTCAAAACTTGTTGTTATTATTTTTAGTTTTGTTGCTCTATTAATTGCTAAAACATTATGGTTTTTAATGTATTTAATTGGAGTTTTTTTATCATAATAAATTTTAAATTTTTGACCTTCATCAACTGCGTTTTTCTTTAATTTAGTAACTATTAAACCGTACTTTAAAATTTGTTCTTTAATTGAATTTTTAACATTAACATTTTGAGAAATTCATTGTGCAATAATGAAATTAGCTTGCTCAAGTGCAAATTCTACACTCGCAACTTCGTCAGTTAGATATTTTAACGCTTCTTTTTCTTTATTAAATTTTGGGTCTTTATTTTCATAAATTGCTTTAGCAAGTGGTTCTAAACCAAGCTTAATAGCTGTAGTTGCTTTGGTCACTTTACCAATTTTAAATGGTTCATAAATAGCTTCAAGTTCTGATTTAACTTTTGTTGCTAAAATTGAATTTTCTAATTCTTTTGTTAATAAACCTTTTTCTTTTAAAATATTTATTATAGATTCTTGACGTTCAAGTAGTTCATTAATGTATTTATGTCTTTTTTCAATTTCATAAATTTGTTCTTCATTTAATCCACCTGTTTGTTCTTTTCTATATCTAGATATAAAAGGAACTGTGTTTCCTTCATTAAGCATATTCAATACTGTTTCAATACTTTTTGAACTTATTTTAAGTTCTTTTTGTAATTCTTCAATTGTTTTATTGTTCATATTATTTACCTTTTCTTTTTAACATATTTTTAAATTTTATTTTTTCACTAGTAGTTTTTATTTTCATTGCATTAAATAAATTTTTAACATCTTCGTTATTAATTATTTTAGGCAAAGTCTGCGATGATTCAATAAGTTTATTTATCGTTTGTTCTAAATTGTTTACATTAACTAACAAAACATGTTCTGGAACATCGTTTATTTCTATTTTGGTATTCTGGGGAAGAACAACCAAAGATGCATATGGGATATTTTTCTTAAGCATTTTTAAAACATGCTTAATATTATTTTCATTTTGAAAAATCGGATTTTTAACTTTAATTTTTCTTTTTTTACCTAAACTTAAAAATATTTTTTCGTTTCTAGCGTTCCCGGATAGTATACCATTATATAGTTTATATTCACAAACTACAATCATAGAATCACTAACCAAAAAACCGTCTAATTCATATTTTTTATTATCATAAGAATAAATACCACCTTCAGAGAAGATGAATGTTTTTTTATCAACTATCTTTTTTATTTTTTTATTTATTCAGTTTTCAAATAAGAAGCCTTGTTTGTTTTTTTTATAATCTATAAAATATTTTCAAAAAATATAGTACCCAAGTGAAAATAGAATTATCACACCGAATAAAACAATAAAAAAGATACTTAATACATAATGTGGATATTCGTTCATTTTTCTCCTAAAATATATTCTATATTATATAAAAAAATATCTCAATTTGAGATATTTATTTATTATTTATTAGATGGTTTTTCCATGTTTTGTGCT
The DNA here is from genome assembly GCF_013348745.1 of Mycoplasma sp. OR1901. Classification (NCBI taxonomy): domain Bacteria; kingdom Bacillati; phylum Mycoplasmatota; class Mollicutes; order Mycoplasmatales; family Mycoplasmataceae; genus Mycoplasma; species Mycoplasma sp. OR1901. Next base: position 731,696 of record NZ_CP054666.1, read on the forward strand.
TTGTAATTTTTGTAAGAGATTACCTTAACAACAAATGGATTAACTATGTATTTTGTTAAACCTTGTACAAATATGTAAAATACAGGTGCGAGTAAGTCTGCTAAAATCATTGTTATAGTACCTGAAATTACAGAATTCATAAACGCTTCTTTTTTATCTGCGAAACTTAATCCATCAAATGAAACAAATGAATTTACAGATATTTCAGCTGTATCTAAGTTTTGCATAAATAATGTTGAAACTTGTTGTGATAGTCCTCTGGCTGGGTTAATAGCTGCAGAACCACCTAAAATACCCATTCAAACACTCATTGAAATTATAAACATAATGAATAAGTCACGATATTTATTATTAATATTTGGAGAAAATATTGGGAATAATAAAACTGCTGTCATAACTAATTCAACGAATAAAATTCAAAATGTTCCTGCTGTACTCATTGTTGAAACTGATGAATTACCTTGGAATAAATGGAAAGCTTTTTTAGCTGCTCCTAATGTTGTTATTGGTTGGTTGTATAAAAATCCGTCAGGAGCAGTAGAACTACCAACTGCGTAAATTATTAATCCTGCTATAAACCCACCAACAAATTGGATTGATATTTTATAAGATGTATATCAACCATTGTTTGTTCCGTTTAAATATCTAAATAACGAAACAGAAGGGTTAAGATCACAACTAAATCTTAAAAATATAAATAGCACTAATCCAACAGCGATGAAACCTGCATAGAATCCAACGATGATTGGGTGAAATAAATAATCTTCAATTACCACCGCTTTAGATCCGATTGCACTAACTGTTGTACTTAATCCAGCTAATAAAAGTGCTAGTAAAATTGTTCCGACTAGCTCAGAAATACCGTGAATTATTCAAGTCCTCACGTCCTTAGGTTTTTCAGCATTTTGTCTTTTTGAAGGCGCAAGTTTGAAAAAACTAAATAAATTTTTAAATAATGAATTGTTTTTTGTTTCTAACGTCTTATCCATTTTTTATTTTTCCGTTGTCCATTATAACTAATGAATTTTCGAAATCTCCTTTTTCTGCAGCATCTGCATTATCAAGTGTAACTTTTGCAATTTGAGTTAAAGCTAAATCAGTTAAGAATGCTTGGTGTGATGTAATTAATGTATTTGGTAATTCGATTAATTCTTTTCACTCAGGGTCAAGTTCTTTTAATTCGTCAATTCTTGAAGAAACATCTTCGTAGAATCTTCCTTCTTCTCTTTCTAAAACGTCACTTGCTAGACCCTTGATTTTTCCGCTTTTAAGACCTTTTAATACTGCTGGAATATGTAATAATTCACCTCTAGCTGTATTAACGATAATAACACCATCTTTCATTTTTTCTACAGCAGCTTCATCGATTAAGTGTCTTGTAGAATTAAATAATGGACAGTGAATTGATATAAAGTCACTTTGTGATAATAATCCACTAAGTGATGCTCATTCAAATCCCATTTTATCTGCTAAGTCAGGGAAGTTTTCTTCTGCGAAAGCATCAAAAACTAATACTCTAGCACCTGTAGCTCTTGCTATTCTAATGAATGTTTGTCCGATTTTTCCTGAACCGATAACACCAACTGTTGAGTTAGCGATACATTTTCCGTCTAAACTATTTAATGAAAAATTAAATTTTTCAACTCTCTGGTTTGCAAGCAATAAATTTCTGTTTAATGCTGACATTGTAGCAAAAGCGAATTCACCAACACTTTCTGCTGAGTAGTTAAAAATTCTAAAAACTTTTATTCCAAGCTCATTTGCTTTTTTAATATCAACTTTATTGTAACCCATTGATCTTTGCAATCAATATTTAACACCTAATTTTGATAACACTTCTAAAATAACTTTATCACCGTATGTATTTACGAAACCACATATTGCATCATATCCTTTTGCTAAAGAAACTGTATTTAAGTTTAAGTTTTCTTTAAAGTATGTAATTTCATGTCTATTATTATTGTATTTATCAAAATATTTAATGTCATAATCTTTTGCATCAAAAAATGCTATTTTCATAATAAACTCCTATATTTTGTAATTTGTCAAACTTTATTAAATTATAATATAATTTGCCGTATTTTGTAATTGAAAAATGCTATTTTTATTGTATTTATAAACAAAATTAAAAAAACTTTTTAACTATAAATACATTCAAATTAGAAAAATAAATATTTTTATTGAATATTTTATTGCTTATATCATTACTATTTTTAACTTTTAAACATAATATTTTAGAGGTAAAAAATCAAATTATCAACTAAAAAAGACCTTATTTTTATGTTTTATTTATAAAATATATCTTATAAATAAAGTGATTTTGTTAGTTTTTTTAGCTAATTTTTACATTTTTAGTTCATTTTTATTTTTTTATCACTTATTACATAGGAGGTAACTATGAACAACATAATTTTATACTTTGCAATAAAATATAAAAATGACTATAAATCAGTTATGAATGCAATTAAAAACACCGAAAAAATTGATAAAAATATAGAAAATGAATATATGAAAATCCTTAAACAAAATAACATTAATTTCATAACTATTTTGGATGATGAATATCCTAAAAATTTATATTATTTAAAAGAACCATTAATTTGTTTATTTTATAAAGGAAATATTAATTTATTAAATGATAAAAATAAAATATACGTAATTAATGAAATATGAAATAACACAACTAATAAATACTTAATTACAAATTCAGAAGCAATAGTTAATGGTGCAATTATCACAACATGCGACTACGCAAAAACTGAACGTAGAGTAATTAATTATTTTAGAAATAACAACGGAAGAATAATACATTTTGCTCAAAAAGGATTAGATTCTTATGATTTTAAAAATTTTAATTTTGAAAATGAATTGGTAATAAGTACTTACCCACCAAATACTCATCCTAAAATTAAACATTTTTATGAAACTAACAATATAGCTAGTTTAATTAGTGATAAATTCCTATCTTTTTCAATGGAGAAAAATTCCAAAACTAATAATTTAATTAATTGCTTTTTAAATTATGGAAAAGAAATTAATTGCTTTCCAGGAGTTGATATTGAAGACGGAAACAATCAATTAATTAAATCAGGTGCAAAATTAGTAACTTATATCTCCGGATTAATTCAAGTTTAAAAATTCATAATAGTTGAATAATTTAAATTTAAAAAACCAAAAAGATTAAATATGATATCAATCAAATTTTCTTTTTGGTTTTTTTACAATTTTTAATTTAGATATAAAAAAATAAAATGAGCTAAACCCATTTTATTAAATAAAATTTATTTTTGTCTTTCAGTGTAAACAGAAACATACTTTCTATTTTTTCTGCTTTCGTATTTAACATATCCGTCGATTTTTGTAAACAATGTATCGTCTCCGCCACGTCCAACATTTAATCCAGCGTGAATTTTTGTTCCACGTTGTCTGTAAATAATTGAACCTGCTGTTGCAAATTGACCATCACCTAATTTAGCACCTAAACGTTTTGAATGCGAATCACGACCATTTTTGGTAGATCCACCAGCTTTTGTCTTTGCCATTTTCTAGTTATTATCCTTCGATTTTAGTAATTTTAACACGTGTGTATGGTTGACGGTGCCCTAATTTTCTTTTATGTGTTGATTTTGCATTGTGACGATATACTATAATTTTTTTAGCTTTTCCTTGTTTTTCGACTGTTCCTAATACTTTAGCATTTGTTAAGAAAGGTTTTCCAATTTTATCATTGATTAATAAAACTTTTGTAAATTCAACTGTTGAACCTTCTTCGGCTTCAATTTTTTCAACGAAAATTGTTTGTCCTTCTTTAACTAAAAGTTGTTTCCCACCTGTTTCGATAATTGCTAACATGCAATACCTCCATTAAAGTGGCTCGTCCTTAGGGTGAGCTTTGCTTCTTTATAAACCCATTTGGTACGGTTACTTAAGAAGTAACGTATTCATTATATCAAAATATTATTTTTTAATATATAAATATATTATTTTATTTATGATAAAATGAGCATAAAAATAATTGTTTTTAATATCAAACTTAAAAAATAATTATTAATAAATACCTCCATTTAATATTTATTAATATATAATAAAAAGACCTATAAACAAGGAGTAAAGGAGAACATATGTTCAAATTAATTAAAAGAGTTCTACTTTCTTTTGGAAGCTTAACACTTGTAGGATTAGGTATCGGAGCATACTATATCTACAAGTGAACACAGAATTCTAACAAAAATAAAAAAAGTGAAAATAGTAACAATTCTACTATAATTGATAATTCAAATTCACAATTAGAAATTAGTAATGATATTCGTTACTACAAGCCAAAAAATGTAACTAGAGTAGGTCACTGAAATATATTAAATTTTGGTGGTACAACTTCAAACAAAGGTGGTCTTAAAGTTACCGCTATTGCTCAAGCTATAATTAAAACTAAATTAGACTTAGTTGGATTAACCGAAATTAACTACAAAAACGGTGATAAAGTAGGTAGAATCGTAAAAACAATGAATGAATTAGATCCTAATTCTAAATGAGAATCTATCATTCAACCCATTGAAGATTCTAACCCTAGTTCAAATAATGCTACTAAAGAGCAAATTGCTATTATATATAAAAGTATAAATTTAATGCCCGAAGCATTTAATAATAATAAAATTGGTGCATCATTTGGTACACAACATGCAAATGACGAAAACAACGTACAAAGAAGTTTTAAACGTCCAATATTCGGTGCACTTTTCAAAGAAAAAGAGTCTGATAAAAGAGTGATAACTGTTTTTGGTCATTTAGATAGCCCTGATGTTAAAAAAGACACTGATGAAAATGATTCTAAATACTCAGGACAAGGGACTCAAGAAGTTTTTGAAGCTGAAAGATTAGCAAATGCATTTGACTACTATTCAAGCTTAACAACACAAAATGCATCTATTATTTTTGGTGGTGACACTAATATAAAAACACCAAATAATGACTTATTTTTAACTCCAGAATTTAAAAATAGAAAAATCGTAAATTATTACGGAGACATGAGCTTAAATCAGGCGAAAAATGCAAGTACAAGTAGCAAATATGAATACTATGAAACAAGTTTAGGTTCAAAAAGTGGGTACGCAAACGCGTATGATAAAATATTATTTAAAGAAAATGATTTAAATATTATTACTGAAGTAGAAAAATTAAATGATCAAGATATTAAATATAGAAAATCATGATTTAAACTTGATTTAGTAAATTCATTTAAAGATGGATTCTTCGATAAAAACGAAATGATTAAACTTTGAAAACAATCACCATCATATAAAACACATACTGATTATAATGATTTCCAAATTATTCGTTCTCAAATTTCAGACCATACACTTGTATGAGTTGATTATGTAAAATAAATTATTAAAAAAATCAAACTTATCTCTAGTTTGATTTTTTAATACCATTATTTATTTTTTTAAAATTTATATATAATTCAAATACGAAAATTAAGTCAAATATCAAAAAAAGAATTAAATAATAATATCGAAATAAAATCATTTGATTTAAAGGAAAAAAATGTTCTAAATGTTATTTTCAAAAAATAGAAGAAAAAAATCTAAATAAAGATAATGATTGGACATTAATATATATTGAAAAGGAAAGAATTAAAATGAAAAATATATGTTCGTGGGCATTAGAAAGTGCTGAATTATTAAATTATCATAATAAAGAATGGTGCAATGTAATTAAAGATGATGCTAAGATATTTGAATTATTGGTGTTAGAATTTATGCAAACAGGACTTAGTTGAAATATAATACTAAAAAAGAGAGAATTTATGAGAGAAGAGTTTGATAACTTTGATTATAAGAAAATTTCTAAATATAATGAAGATAAAATAATTAAAATATTAAATAATAAAAATATTATAAGAAATAAATTGAAAATAAAAGCTTTAATAAATAATGCTAATAAATTTATAGAAATTCAAAAAGAATATAATTCATTTTATGATTATATATGGAGTCATACAGATTTTAAAGTTATAAAAAATAATTATAATTTAGACGAAGAAAGAAAAAGCGAAAGTTATTTATCAGAAACAATTAGTAAAGAGTTAAAAAAGAGAGGGTTTAAATTTTTAGGAAGTAAAGTAGTATATTCATTTCTAGAAGCAATTGGAGTCTATAATAATCATATGCAGTATTGTGAATATTCTAAAAAAATAAACTAATATTAAGTATCTTATCAAACAAATTTTCCTATTTTAGGTCCTATTTATTTAATTGTAAAATATATTAAAAATTAATATAATAAATTGTCGAAAAATGAAGTAAATTTTGAGGTTTCAACCCTTGAAATTTACTTCATTTTTTATTTAAAAATCAATATTCTATCTTTTAATAGAAAATTGTATAGAAAAATAACGTTTAACCCATTAAACATAATAAATTTTAAAATAATTAAATAATTTAAATCATTTACCCCAAACACCTAAAGGGGCTTCTAACCTCACCTAACCCCCCCAAACATTGGGGGAACTTTGGTTTGCTAAATTTTTGTGTTATGTCTAAAATTTGTTCTCTAAAATAATGTTTTTAGAATCAACCGATTCAGTTTGTAGCACTGATAATTTGTCGAAAATATCTTGTAATAATTCTTTAATTTCTTCGTAGTTTTCTGTTTTATTTTCTAATAATTTTTGAATTTTAGAAATGTTATGGTTTGTGAATTTTGAGTTTAAAGAATATAAATTAGCTAATCTTAGCATATTAGTATCTGATGGATCCAATCCTTTTTTAATCATTCATAATTCTATCGGAGTAAGTTGATGTCCTTTTGGTGTTTTAGCTTCGTATATTCTATTATCTCCTGTTATAAAACATAAACCATTTGAATCTTCTACTAACTTAATTTCGCTATTTTCATGCATATAAACTCTATTTCCATCTTTATCAAATGGTGCTAATAATTGATTGTTAAACTTAACAACGCCTTTATGAATTTTTCTCTTAATTTTAAAATCATTTTATTTTCTAGTTTCTCTATATTCGGAGCTCTAAATACATTTAACTTATCTTTTTCAGATTTTTTAAATTTATTGTTATAAAAATCAATTATTTCCTTAGCGTTATTATTTAAATCTGCAATAGATTTTATGTTTTTACTATGAAAATATAATGGATAGTTTGATTGTGCTGTTTTAAACAATCTTTCTACATTTGGCTTAAATGCAGGGCTAGAAGATGACGAAAGTTCAACGCCTTTTTCTCTCAACGCTTTTGTAAACCTTGTTTCGTAGTTAAGTGCATTTTTCATTATTGATCTTCTGTCTGAACATACGTTTTTAGGCAATCCATAATTATTAAAAACCATTTCCATAAGTTTTTGGTAACCATTATTAGTTTCTTGTTCGGCAGCATATAATGCTAATAATTTACCAGTACTTACATCAATTGCGTGATATATACATATTTCAGAATTTTCAGAATCGGAATTATCGTCATTTTTTCAAAATCTATGAAAGCATCCGTCAACTTCAACTATTTGACCAAAATTTAAAGCTGCTTTTTTATTGGTATAAATTTGTGCATCTTTTGTTCTTTTAAGTTTCGCTAAGCTTAAATTAATCGCATATTCTACTTTAGAATAATTTTGTGATAATAATGTTTTACTTATTTTTTAACTTTTCTTTTTTGTTTTTTTAGTTGCATATCCACTACAAAAAACCAGAAGATAATGATCTTTTATAAAAGGTTGATAATGAAAATTTAACATCTTTAGATATTTTTTCAAATCAGTCACTGTAAGTTATTGAACTTTTTGATTTTTCAGGAATAATAGAATTCTCGAACTCAATTAATTCCTTATTTACTTTTATAAAATCTTCATCATCGTATATTAGGGCATTTTTATTATATTTATTACCATGACTAATTTTGTATATATTATTATCACTTGAAAGAAGGAAGTTTAATTTCTGTTTCATTCTTCTTATTGTCCTAGTTGAACATTGTAATTTATTTGCTAATCATGATTCAATTTTATTATAGTTTTTCAAAATAAACTTTATTTGTTTATCCTCTTTTGACTCATAATTTGTAGATTTATTTTTGTCTATTTTCTTTTGCATTTTTAACCTCATAAAAATTTTAATGTAAATAGGACAAATTGTTTAAAAACATCTAGGGGACAAATTGAATAATTTTATATAATTATTCATTTTATACTTATTTTTTAAATTTAGATTATAATTGGTTTTTAATTAAAATAATAAGGAAAGAGATAATGATTTTGACAAATACAAATGTTGAAAACCAAAAAAATATAATAAATGATATAAATATCATAAAAACACAAAAAATTAACAACAAATTACAGAATGAGGAGTTAAAAACTAGAGTAAAAAATATATTAATAAACACCATTAATTTGAAACAGGTATCTATCGAGGCAAATCAATTTAAAGAACCAATTGCAAATTTTATATCCGATAATTTTGATAATATGATTGATGGTAGTTTTTATACAGAAAAGAAAATACCAAGAGAGGATATTACTAATGTTAATGAACAAAAACTTAATAATAAGAGTTAATTACATTAAAGAAAATTCAACTCTTAGAAATGTTTTAAAAATAATTAATATAATCTTATTTTTTATTTCAATATATTTATTAATAAGGTTAATTTTCAAGCAAGAAGTTCATGAAACTTTCTATTACAGTTTATCGTTTTCGATATTATTAGTATTATTATTTGGTTATTTAACAATACTATCCATAGTATCATTTGTTTTTGTATATTATTATGAAAAAAAAGACTATTTATTATCTAATAAATTATTAAGATTATTAATGTTATTAAAATTAAATATACATACCCGAAAACAAATTTCATTTAGCGACAGAACATTAGAAATAATAAAAGAGGTACAAAAAATATCAAAAGACAATAAAAATATAGTTACAACTGGTGGAGTTGCTTCCTTAATTGAATTGAATATTGATAGAGAAATAAATGATATTGATTTATGCTCTAAAAGTAGTTTGATCCCCAAAATAAACATATTTGGTGAGCAATTTAGTGAAAAAGATATTTTTATAAGAAAAGAAATTAAAAACGAAGAATACCAAATGATGCTTTTTAAGTTCATTCCTTCTAAATATTTAAAACATAAAAACGGTCTAATTATACCTAATTCATATTTTCAATTAGCGTCAAAACTATTACAATTATTAAAAATACTAAACATCGATAATTTTTCGAACTTAAAAATAGAAAGAATAATTTTTGATTTAAAACATTTTTCTTTAAATAATTGAGATATTACAGTTGAAGAATTTATAAGTATATATAAAGATGTAATATTGATGTCAAGTCTATTTTCGTTAGTGTTGCCTATTGATGAATTATTAAAATTAAATACTAACTTAAATTTAGATAACATAAATAAATTTGAAAATGAGAAAATTTTCTTTAATTTTTTTGACCATAAAATAGAATTATCTAATTTAATAAAATTGATAGAGAATGATAAAAAAATTATAAATTTAAGAAAATCATTTTCAAACAATTATGAACAAGTAGTATTGGAAGCAATCAGCGAACAAAGTCAATTTGACTTCCATAACCCTTTACTTTCTTTCGAGAATGCAGAAAGCAAAAATCATTTCATTAAAAAATACAACATTATAACAAACGAATTAATAAGTTCATACAATTTTAAAGAGACGGAAAACACAATCGACAGAAGAAGAATATTTTTATCTCTAATCGCAAATAAATATGAAGAATTAGAGAACGGGGGTTCAAATGGATAAAATTAAATATTTATTTGTTTATATCAAATCAACTAAGAGTCTGAGAAATGTAATTTCATCTCTTTTGATTAAATTACTAATTATAGTTTATTCAATTGCTATGATTATTTCAATAATATATATTTCAGAAGGTAATACCGAAGATATTAAAGCAATATTATTTTTAACCTTTTTATTTGTAATAATATTATTCTTATCTATCCCTTCCATTATATCGCTTCTATTTTTCAAAAAAGATGGATTAAATTATGTTGAAACAAAATATAAAAAATCAAAATTTATGAAACTATTACTTGATATATCAATAAAAGTATTTTTTAAAAATACTTTAATCAAAATATCTATTATAAAAAAATATCTTGATATGGATATATTAAATTCAGATAAAGAAAAACAAACATTTTAAATTTAAATATCTACGTCATAGGCATTTTAGTAAAAAAATCTAGAACTTAAATTCTAGATTTTTCATTATTTTTTAGTATCCACCTTTTGAATCTTTACCTTCAACGATTGCTACTGAACGACTTGTTCCGAATCTTGAAGCACCAGCGTTATACATAGCAATTAAATCATCCATATTGCTAATTCCACCAGCTGCCTTAATTAATAAAGAATCACCTGCAACACGTTTCATGATTTCAACGTCTTTAAGGTTAGCTCCTCTAAAACTAAATCCTGTAGATGTTTTAATAAATTCTGCACCAGATTTCATAACGATTTCTGTTGCTTTTTCAATTTCTTTTTCTGTTAATAAAGCTGTTTCAATAATAACTTTTAGTACATGTGAACCAATTGCTTCTTTAACTTTTTTAATATCATTTAACACATATTCGTATTCACCTTGTTTAAACTTACCAATGTGGATAACCATATCGATTTCATCGGCACCGTGATCGATAGCTAATTTAGCTTCTTGAGCTTTTGCTTGTGTAATCATTGCACCTAAAGGGAAACCAACAACACTAGTGATTCCTACTTCGCTACCTTTTAATTTTTCAGCAACGTATTTTACTCATGAAGAGTTAACACACACTGTTTTAAAGTCGTATTTTTTAGCCTCGTCAATTAACTTATTTAAATCTTTTTCTGTCGCTTCTGGTTTTAAATAAGTATGATCTATCATTTTATTGTAATTCATCTCTTTCTCCTTTTATTTCAATTTACCTAAAATAATTTTGTTTTCAACTTTTTCTTTGTTAATTTTGTAACCTTGTTCTAATTCGTTAACTAACTCACTAGAAATTGGATTTGATGAATATAAGTTGAATAAAACTTCACCTTTTTTAACGTATTCATTTGTTTTTTTAGCAATACTAATTCCTGCTTCAAAATCAATTGAATCTTCTTTAGTTTTTCTTCCTGCTCCTAATTTCATGGCAACTATTCCAAAAGTTAAACTATCAAAAATTTCAACATAACCTTCTTCTTTCGAAAGAACTTCAAGTTTATATTTTGGATTTCAAAAACTAGGGTCTTTAAGTGCATGAACATCTCCACCTTGTAATTCTATAAATTCATAGAATTTTTCAAGTGCACTTCCGTTCTCGATAGAATTTTTAATAAGTTCAAGTGCTTCTTCATGTGTGTTAGCAATTTTCGCTTGTTCTAAAATTGTTGCACATGAAGAAAATACTAACTCATTAAAATCTTCTGGTCCTTGACCTTTAAGTGTTAATATAGCTTCTAAAACTTCATTTTTATTACCAATCTCTCTACCAATTGGTCTATTCATATTTGTGATTTCTGCTCTAACATCAACATTTAATTCTTTACCAATATTAATCATTGTTTGAGCTAGTTCTGTAGCACTTTTTTCATCCTTCATAAAAGCGCCATTCCCACATTTAACATCTAATAAAATAGCATTTGAACCTGTCGCTAATTTCTTAGACATAATAGATGATGCAATTAAAGGAATTGCTTCAACTGTAGCAGTTACATCACGTAAAGCATATAATTTTTTATCGGCTGGAACTAATTTCGAACTTTGTCCAACTACTGCGATTTTATGTTCTTTAACTTGTTTAATGAAGTCTTTTTCGCTTAATTCTACATTGAATCCTGGTATTGATTCTAATTTATCAATTGTACCACCTGTGTGTCCTAAACCACGACCACTCATTTTTGCAACTGGTGCACCAATAGATGCAACAATTGGAGCAACGGCTAATGTAGTTTTATCACCAACTCCACCTGTACTATGTTTATCAACTTTAATTCCTGGTATTTCAGATAAGTCAATAACATCTCCTGAATACATCATTTCTTTAGTCATTGTTGCGATTTCACGTGGTGTCATTGAATTAAACACTACCGCCATTAAAAAGGCACTAATTTGATAATCAGGTGTTGACCCATCTACATAAGAACTAATCAAGAATTTAATTTCTTCATCGCTTAATTCTTGATTTCTTCTTTTTTTATCAATAATATCAACTACTCTCATATTATTTTGCTAAGTTTAAAGCAATCTCCATCATTTTTGTAAATGCTGTTTGACGTTCTTCTGATGAAGTTTCTTCATGTGTAATTAAGTTATCACTAATTGTTAATAAACACGCAGCTTCTTTACTTGTTGCTTCAGCATTTGTGAATAATGCGTATGATTCCATCTCAACACAAATAGCTTCTGTTTCTTTAATTCTGTCTTCAAGTGGAACTACTGAATAAAAGACATCAGATGAGTGAACTCTACCTTCATTTAAGTTTATGTTTAATTTAGATGAAATTTCTCTAATTTCATTGTTTAATTTGTCACTTGGTTTAGCAACATTTCCAGGTTTCCCTAAAGCAATTCTTCTAAAAGCATCACCATCAGCATATGCTTCTGTAGCTAAAACTACTTCGTATAGTCCTAAATCTTTTTTATATGAACCTGCTGAACCAATTCTGATGATTCTATCAACATCATAAAATTTAAATAATTCATATGAATAAATTCCGATTGAAGGACAACCCATTCCGCTCCCTGCGACTGTAATTGGTTTACCTTTGTATGTTCCTGTATACATGAACATATTTCTTACTGAATTTACTAATTTATAACCTGGATCTAAAAATGTTTCGGCTATATATTTAGCCCTTAATGGATCTCCTGGCATAATAACTGTTTTTGCAATCTCTTCTTTTTTTGCACTAATATGTGGTGTCATATTTTCTCCTATTCTAACATTGTAATTTAGGTTATTTACATTGCATTTTACAAAGGAATATAATAGACTAGTATTAATATTAAAAAATAACCAATATTATTTTAACACTTTAAAAATAAAATGGTTATTTTTTGTTATTCGAGTAGGCTAATTTAACGTTTAATAACTTCGTTTGTGTCTAAATTTATTAATAAACTAGGTACATTTGAGCCAGGACCGAAATTATATACATTTTTAACTTCAGGAAAAACTTGTTTCGCTTCTTCTATTTTAATTGGAGGAAAGCCAGATTTATTGGCGCTAGTCATATAGTGTGGTCCATTTTTTAATAAAAAATCTATTAATTTTTTATTATTAGGCATCCTAAAGCCTTGACCATTTACTATTATTGAAGTTGCGCCAGGTCAATATTTTTGTGCAACTTCGTTTGCTTGTTGGTTAAACTCTTTAAAATTATTTGCTTGTTCAATTGAACCTACTAAAATTATTACTTTTTTATTTGCGGGTCTATTTTTAAGAAAATAAATTTTCTCTAAAACTTGATCATTAACTTTACCACCAATACCGACCACAGTATCTGTGGTACAAATTACAATATCATCAAAATTATTCATATAATTATTTTAATACTTTTTATTATTTAATATAATAAATGCATGCCAGAATATCCAGAAGTTACAGTTGTGCAAAGAGCACTAAACACACATGTACAAGATAAAAAAATACTAAATGTTGAGGTTAAAATTTCAAAATTAATCAAAAATACAGACGAGAAAAATTTTATAAATTTCTTAATTGGTAAGAAATTTATAAATGTTGAAAATATAGGAAAATTCCTTATTTTCAATTTTTCTGATAAATCTCGTTTAATATCACACCTAAGAATGACAGGTAAATATTTTGTTAGAGATCTAAAAGACCCGGCGTTATACGCATATAGAGGAGATTGTATTTATTTTACTTTAGATAACCAAAAAGTACTTGTATACAATGATTCTAGAATGTTTGGAAGTATGGAAATTTTAGAATCTGAAGATCAGAGAAGTATTTATGAAATTAAAAATTTAGCATTTTTACCTGATAATGTTGATGTTGATTTATTATTTGAAAAATTAAAAAGAAAAACTATAAGCATTAAAAAGGTTTTATTAGATCAATCACTTGTTTTAGGTATTGGAAATATTTATGCGGACGAAAGTTTGCATATGACCAAAATTTATCCAATGACTCCTGCTAATAAAATTACAAAAAATGAATTAAAAGAACTTCTACATAATGCCCAAATAATAATGGACGAAAGTATTTTACATAATGGAAGTACCGTAAATTCTTACGCTTCAGTTAATGGAGTTGTTGGTGAATTTCAAAATTTACTAAAAGTTTATGGTAGAGAAAATGAAATTTGTCTAACATGCCAAAAAGATAAAATTGTAAAGGTAAAACTAGATTTTAAACCTAACGGAAGAGGAACAAGTTATTGTCCATATTGCCAAAAGGAGAAATAAATGGAAAAAAAATTAACTATAGTTGTAGATATGTTAAATGGGTTTGCTAAATTCGGAGCACTTTCAAGTCCCTTAATTAATGATATTATCCCTAACATTAAAAAAATTTTAGACAAATCTGAAAATATTATATTTTTAGCCGATGCACATAGTACTGACGATTTAGAAATGAAATCTTATCCAGTTCATTGTTTAAAAGGTACACCTGAAGCGGAAATAGTTGATGAATTATCACTATATGTTGATAAAAATAAAAAAAATGTTGTTTATAAAAACACTACAAATGGATTTTACGAAATCCGTCCGGACTATTGAGATAAATTTAATTCTTTTGAAATAGTAGGTTGTTGTACAGATATTTGTGTTTTACAATTAGCATTAAGTTTAAGAATGTGATTAAACAAAATTAATTCAGATAAAGAAGTTAGTGTCATCGAAAATTCAGTTGCAACTTTTGATTCAGAAGATCATAACGCAAAGGAATATCACCAAAATGCATTAAATATTATGAAAAATGCAAACATAGTGATTAAATAATAATGAAAAATACAATTGACATACATGGCTTTACACATGAAGATGCACTACCTAAAATTCAACTAAAAATTTATGAATTATTGGAGAATAAACACACTGAAATTAGAATAATTACAGGCATAGGTACAGGAGTTCTTCAGAATACTGTGGAAAACTACATAACAAACCACAATAAAAATAGTGATGTTAAGTTAGGATATAGTACACAAAATAAAGGAGGAACTTATATAATAACAAAAATTTATGATGATGACTATGATTTATATTATGAAGATGAGTTTGAAGAAACTCCATCACAAGAAGAAATCGATGACATTTTTAATAAATTTCCTAAATTATAGTAAGTTATAATATGAATTTAGAAACATTATTCGAATTACAAAAAAAATTAGACTCTAAAATACAAAGAAAAAGAGAAAAAACACACCCTGAATTTAGCGATAAAAATATAAAAACTCAAAAAATGTTAGCCTTAATTATTGAAGCGGCAGAGTACGTTAATGAAGTTCAAAGTTTTAAATACTGAAAAAATAATAAAAATGTAAATGTAGAAGCGATTAAAGAAGAATTTGCCGATTTGATGCACTTTTTAATAACAATAGGTTATGAACACAATGTTGACCCTAATTTTGAACCCAAAATAATAAATAGCGATATAAATGAACAATTTAAAGAGTTGTTTGTAAGTATTGGTAACTTAATAGAAAATCCTAATTCGACAAAAGTAAAATACGTGTTTGAAATTGCACTTGGATCATTTATCATGCAAGGTTTTAATTACTCAGAATTATTTTGATCATACTTTAAAAAGAACCAAAAAAACTACAAAAGATTGTATTCTAACTATTAATTATAGTATAATTTGAATATGCCTTAGTGGTGGAATTGGCAGACACAGCGGACTCAAAATCCGCCGGAATTTTCCTTGCAGGTTCAAGTCCTGTCTGAGGCACCATATATATTTGAAATATACCAAATACAGTTGATTTTTAATATCTACTGTATTTTTTAATAAAAGTGCGATTATTCTGTAAATTTCATTAAAAAAATAACTTTTATTAAATAAAAAATAGTTTTATCTATTATAATTATTCAAAATAATACGGAGGACAAATGAGCGATAAAGACAAAGAAAAAAATGGTTCTAATAATCATTGTTTAAATAAATGTAAAACAAAGAATTTAGAAAATGACTTAACTCAAAAAAGTCATGAAGCACATAATCACAATGAACATAAACAAAACCATGAAAATCACGCACATCATGAGCAAATAGAACATCACGAACATGATAATCATGATAGCAAAAAAGAAAATGAGCACAAACATCATGCTCATAATCATAGTGAGCATATGCACCATGATATGCACAGACATAATGATCACCAAGTAAACAAAAATGATAATCAACATAATAATGATCAACATCATGGGCACCATAATCATACGCATTCAAACCACTCAGGGCATGAGGGGCATGATCAACATAATCATAGTCAACATCATGGGCACCAAGTAAACGAAAATGATAAACATCATAATCATAGTCAACATCACGGACACCATAATCATGGAAATTCAAACCACTCAGGACACGGAGGACATGATCATCACGATCATACCGAGCACCATAAAGCAATGATAAAAGACTTTAAAATTAAGTTTTTCATATCATTGATATTAACAATACCAGTTATTTTAGTTTCAGGTCTATTTGCTAAATTAATCGGATCTACAGTATTACAATTCAATGGATCACAATACTTAGAATTAGCAATATCTAGTGTTGTTTTCTTCTATGGAGGTATTCCATTCTTTAAAGGTGCATACGACGAAATTAAAGCTAAAAAACCAGGAATGATGACCTTAATTGCTATCGCAATAACAGTGGCCTATACATATAGTTTTTACACAGTTTTTGCAAAAAATAAGGATAATTTCTTTTGAGAGTTAGTAACATTAATAGACATAATGTTATTAGGTCACTGAATTGAAATGCACTCAGTTGTAAGTGCATCTAATTCACTTAAAAAACTTGCTAATTTAATACCTGATAAAGCAAATTTAATTGTAAATGGAGAAATTAAAGAAGTGAAAACTTCTGAATTAAAAATCAGTGATATTATCTTAGTTAAACCTGGTGATAAAATACCAAGTGATGGAATTATAATTAAAGGTAATTCTGAAATTAACGAATCAATGTTAACAGGTGAATCTAAATTAGTTTCAAAAACTATCGGAGATAAAGTTATTGGTGGTTCTATTAATACAAATGGTTCTATTGAACTAAGAGTTAGTGCAACAAACGAAAATAATTACCTTTCAAAAGTAATTAAATTAGTTCAAGAAGCTAAACAATCAAAATCAAAAACACAACACTTAGCAGATAAAGCAGCCTTTGTTTTAACAATTTTAGCAATAAGTGTTGGAATAATCACATTTATTGTTTGAATCTCAGTTTCAAAAAATATTGATATATCAATTAAAAATGCTGCAACAGTTATGATTATAACTTGTCCGCATGCGCTTGGTTTAGCAATACCACTTGTTGTTTCTAGATCAACTGATAAATTAGCTAAAAACGGAATTTTAGTACGTAATAGAGTATCTTTTGAAAATGCAAGAAAAGTTGATATTGTTGTTTTTGATAAAACAGGAACTCTTACATACGGTAATTTTGAAATTGAAAATATCAAAATTTTTGATGAGAAATATACAAACGAAGAAACAATTAAAATTGCAAATTCATTAGAAAAATATTCAAATCACCCTATAGCAAATGCTATTTTAAATCATGCTAAAAATCTTAATTTAGATACATACGAATTAGTTAACAGTAATGTTATTCCAGGTTATGGTTTAAGTGGTTCACTAAATATTAATAATGAAACAAAAAATATAAAATTAGTTAACCATCAATATTTAATAGAAAATAACTTAAATATTGATTTAATTGATAATAAAATTGCTACTAATGTATTTTTATTAATTGAAAATCAAGTTATAGCACAGTTATTACTTAACGATAAAATAAGAGAAGATTCTTTCGAAACAATCAAAAAATTAAAAGAAAAAAACATTAAAACTTATATGTTAACTGGTGATAACGAATTAGTTGCACAAAGTGTTGCAAAACAACTTGGTTTAGACGGTTATTTTGCAAACGTATTACCTGATCAAAAAGAATCAAAAATTAAACAATTACAAAAAAATAATAAAATAGTTATGATGGTCGGAGACGGAATAAACGACGCTCCTGCTCTTGCTAGAGCAAATATAGGAGTAGCCATAGGTTCTGGAACCGATATTGCTCAAGATACTTCAGATATTATATTGATAAATAGTAATTTACAAGATATATTAATTATTACTAATTTTGCTAAAAAAACTTATAACAAAATGATTCAAAACTTAATTTGAGCTACACTTTATAACCTTATTGCAATACCGCTTGCAGCAGGTGTTTTATCATCTGTAGGAGTTAATGTTAGCCCTGAAATTGGAGCAATATTTATGACATTAAGTACAGTTGTTGTTGCAATTAATGCTATGTTATTAAGAATTAAAAAATAATAAATTCAAATTGATGCTACTTCATTGTAGTGTCAATTTTTATTATTCTAAAATTTGTTTAACTCTTTATTCTCTTTATAAAATAATAAATCTAAAGTAATTTCGTTTATAAAATTGTTTATAATATAAATATACAAATTATAAGAGGGGACAAATATGGAAAATAAAAATTATTCTCAATTACTTGAGGATTATAAAAATAAAATTGATGAATTATCAGTAAATGACTTGAATAAAGATCAAAAAGCAATATGTAAAATGCTTTTAGAGAACCTAACTGATAAAACACAATTACAAAACGTATACCAATTTTTAATGCAAAGAGTGAAAATTGGTTTTACATTCGATTCAGCACCCGAAATTAATAGCAAAATAATTTCAGTGCTTAAACACAACAAACAAAAGTCTTTTAGATTCAATGAATCTAAAAGCGAAAACACCTTAATCATAGGTGAAAACTATGATGCTCTTAAAAATTTATTAGTAATAGAGAGAGAGAGAGAGAGAGAGAGAGAGAGACGCGGCTTAGATTATAACTACGATGTAATCTATATTGACCCTCCTTATAACACAGAATCAGCACGTACAGACGGAAATAATTCCGCAAATGACAAAGAAAATATTTCCGCTTCAAAATTTATATATCGTGATAAATTCAGCCGTAATGGTTGACTTAACATGATGAACGAAAGACTTAAATTGGCCAAGAAACTTCTCAAAGATGACGGAGTTATTTTTGTATCGATTGATGACAACGAACAAGCATATTTAAAAGTCTTGATGGACGAGATTTTTGGAGAAGAGAATTTTATTGGTAACTTACCAAGATTAACCGTTAAAGGTGGAAAAACACAGACAAAACTATTCTCATCAAATCACGATGAATTAATTATCTTTGCGAAAAATATTAATAATATTTATATTAAAAAAGATTTAGTTGTAGATCAAGCGTTTAACAAAGAAGATGAATATTTGGTTGAGCGAGGACAATATCATACAAAACAAAGCTTAGATACAAATTCATTAGGTTATGTAAAATCACTTGACTACCCCATTATTTTTAAAGGTAAAACTTATTACCCAGGTGGTAAAGAATTATATGATTTAAGACAAAAAAATAATTTTAGTAACGGGAATGGTTGACGTTGAACATGATCGAAAGAATTAACTAATTTTGCTATTGAAAACGACTTTGTAACTGTTAGAAATAACAGATTATGGCCTAAAAAATATTTAAATGCAAAAATAGAAAAAATTAACGATTGTTATTCAATTGTACATGAAGAAAGAAGAAAATCAGTATCAGATTTAGAATTTGTAAATAATATTTATTCAAATACCATGGGCAACTATAATCTTGAAGATATTATAAGTGGTAAAGTATTTTCCAACCCAAAACCAACATCATTAATTAAAAGAATTATAAATTTAACTTCCGACAAAAACGCCCGTGTTTTAGACTTTTTCGCAGGCTCAGGAACAACAGGTCACGCTGTTTTAGAACTAAATAAAGAAGATGGTGGAAATAGAACTTTTACACTTGTAACAAATAATGAAAACAATATTGGTTATGATATCACCTACGAACGTTTATTTAGAATAAATCATGGTTTAGGCACAAATAACGAAACTTTTAAATGAAGTGAAAAAAATGAACCATATAAACAAAATTTAAATGTTTTTGACTTAGAATATAGCAATATTAGTCTTGATCAAAACCAAACTAAAACAGAATATTTAGTTGATACTCTTAGAGAATCATTAACTAAGTTTGAAGTTAAAGATATTAGCAATGATGAGTTATTAAACAATTTAACTAATTTATATTCATTAGATAAAGAGGAAGTTGATAAACTAGATGAAATTAACTAATACCCAAGATAGAGCGGTTTCTCAACTCTTAAAACATTTTAATAACTCATATAGTCTTAATCAATCTAAAATAGTTGAATTTAAAGCACCAACAGGTTCAGGTAAAACTTTTATGATTGCTAACTTTATTGATCAAGCTATTACAATTAATAAACAAAGAGATAATAAGCCTATTATTTTTGTTGTTATGACTCTTTCTAACGCTGAATTACCTAAACAAATGGAAGATAATTTTAATGAATATAAATATTATTTAGAAAATAGAAACAATCTTATTTTTGAAAGAAAAGAATCTCCATCAAATAGTAAAAATAATGTTAAAGATGCTGATTATACATTCAAAGTTGAAACTAATAAAGTATTTATTTTAGGAGCTTCTTCATTCGGTGCTAACAGAATATATACCGAACAAGGTATTTTAGATAAATTCATTTCAGAGATCTCAAACAATTACTTTGTTGCTTTTATTCGTGATGAGGCACATATCGGAACAAGTGAATCAGGAATTAAAGGTAGAGATAAGAAAGCAGCAGAAAACTTTTACGAAAAAATGAGTAAAGCGGCTAATTTTCAAATTAATATGACCGCTACACCAAAAGGTATTTATGAACAAGTTAAGATTAGTGAAAAAGAACTAAAAGAAGATGATATTAAATTACTTAAAATCAATGGTCATTTAAATGAAGGATTATCTGAAACTAATAGCGAACAACTTAGTGATTTAGAATTATTAGATGTTGCATGTACTAAATTTAAAGAAATTAAACAAAAGTATATAACCGAAGATGGGTTAATAGATAATATTAATCCTGCTATGTTAATTCAAGTAAACGATAAAAAAGCTAATGATAAAGATTTTGATGAAAAGATCGATAATATAATCAAAACATTAAAGAAACATAATTTAACATGAGCTAAATACTTTTCTTCTGAAAAAATAGATTCAAACATGCGTGGTAATATTTCTTTAAAAAATATTTCTAAAAGCAGTTCTGATATTGATGTAATAATCTTTAAAGTTGGACCTGCAACTGGTTGAAACATACCACGTGCTTGTATGTTGGTTCAATTAAGAAATGTATCTTCTGATAGTTTAAGCATCCAAACCATTGGACGTATCAAACGTAACCCAAATCCAGCTTATAAATTTGATGATAATTCAACAGCATATAACTATTGAGTATATTCAAATATTGAAAATATCGACAAAATAGGTAAAGATAGAGAATTCAGTTCATATAAATTAAATGAAGAAAGTTTAAATGATAAGTTTTACTATGGTGAAATCAATAAAGAAGTTGAAAAAATAAAGGTCGATCTAAGTGATGGGATTATTGAACTAATTAAAAACAATAAAAATCAATTATTATCAAATTATGATTATTATTTAAACTACTATAAAGAAAAAGGATTTTTACCTTATAAAGAAGAAAAAATAATAGATAAAGAAACTAACCAAGAATTACAATATATTAATAGAAAAATTAATAATATTATTGAATTAAGTCAATTTATAAATGAATTTAGCACAAAAACATCTAATATTCTTGATAAAAAAGATTTGAGAGCAATAGATCAATACTTTATTGATAATTATAAAGATCACATCAATTCACTACTTTGATATTCATTTATTAAGTTTATATACCCTAAGGTAAAAAAATATGTCTTAGATCAAAGAAAAAAACAAATTAACGAACTTAATATCCGTGAATTTAAACTCATGTATGATAAACAGTTACCTTCTGATATTAATTTTGAAATAACTGATGAAGATTTCAAAATTGAGTTTGAAGAGCAGAAAATAAATTATCAATATGAATTGATATCATTGTTAAATAATAAATCTAAACAAAGGTTGCACTATTATGATTCGAATAACGAAAAAAGTTTTATTAATAGTATTGTTAATCTTTTTAAAGACGACTTGAAAAATAATAATTATAAAAATATATCTCTATTTAGAAACCCAGTACAAAATGGAATCTTTTATGAATATTATGATGAAGATAATAATATCAAACGTCAATTTCCTGACTTTGTTTTAGTTTATAAAACAAATAAAATCGAACATCAAATAAATGTTGAAATTAAAGACTATAACAATGATTATGATGAGATAAAAACAAATAAAATAATTGATTCATATCATGGTTATTATGAAGATAAAAATAATAATTTAATGCAAATTGTTACTTCGCTATTAATTCAAGTTGATAAATCAAATGTCGGATCTAATAAATTTATTATTGCAGGCGGCGGAAGCACAAATGATACAATAAAGAAAATTATTAAAGAAAACATCGAAACTAACCAAATAATAAGTTGAATATATAATTTAGCAAAAGAGATTTAGAAATATGATGTACACTTAAAACTTTAATAAGTTTTTAGTGTACATTTTTTATTAAAAATGTAATTCTTCAAAAAATTGATACTACATATATTAGAGCAGATTTAACAAAAAAACGTATTTACGCAAAAATATTAAATGTTTAAGAAATTAATTTCATCAAAAATAGCATTTAGAGTTCTGCTTTTATTCTCAGATACTATAAGTTTAAATTTACTTTTCAAGTTTTTTATCTAAAACACCTGTATATTACGTAGTTTCGTTTTTTTCTCTTTTCATGCCACAAAATTGAAAAAATATATTGTGAAAGCATAAATTTATATTAAAAATGTTAAACATAAAACAAAAATAATAGCATAGTATTTTAAGTTCATTTAATAAAAATACGTATTTACGCAAAAATATTAAATTAATAATAATTTACTACTTTAAATATAAAAATAAAAAAATAGGTTTATAATATATACGCAGCAATATGTTTGGACGCTAAGGGGATTTTCCGTTTAGAGACTTAGAATTGGAACATATTGAGGACGGAATACTACGAGAAAAAAATATATTTTTCGGACATGGCGAATTGTTATGTCGATTTTTTTCAACTTTTTTAGGTATAAAAACGAACAAAATATAAATTTTGTTCGTTATTTTATAATAAATGAATGTTGTCTTTTTTCAATTCTTCTTTCATTTCTTTTGGTCAGTATGATGACTGTACTTCACCAATATGTTGTTTTTCAAGCATTAACATACTTAGTCTACTTTGACCAATTCCTCCACCAATTGTAAGCGGTAATGTATTTTCTACTATTCCTTTGTGGAACTCTGAAATCGACTTAACTTCTTCTTCGCTCATTTTTGACTGAGCTATTATTGAATCTTTATCCACACGTATACCCATAGATGATAATTCTATGGCTTTATTTTTTCAAGGAGCATAAATTATTAAATCTCCGTTTAATTTTCAATCATCATAGTCAAATGCTCTTTTAGATTGAATCATCCCAGACTCCATAGGTCAACCAATTTGGTAAATAAAAATAGTACCTTTTTCTTTGGCTAATTCATTTTCTCTTTGTTCTGGATTTAAATTAGGAAACATATTTTCAAGTTCTTGTGAACTAATGAAAAATACTTCATTTGCAAATACTTCTTGCAAATTATATTTTTCATTAATATAATTCTTAGTTTCTTTTACACAGTTATAAATTTTATTAACAATGCTTTTTAAGAAATCAACATTTCTATCTTCTACAGTAATTATTTTTTCTCAGTCTCACTGGTCAACATAATATGAATGAGTATCATCTAATTCTTCTTCACGTCTAATTGCGTTCATATCGGTATATAAACCTTCATATGTTTCAAAATGATAGTCAAATAAAGCTTGTCTTTTTCATTTTGCAAGTGAGTGAACTATTTGTAATTCTGTTGTTGAATCTTTTGGTAAAAATTTAACTGGTGCTTCGCCGCTTAACCCGTCATTTAATCCTGATTCTCTAGAAACAAATAATGGAGCGGTTGCTCTTGTTAAATTTAATTCTTTTTTAAGATCTTCTTGGAAGTGTGCTTTCAGATCCTGGATAGCACTTTGGGTTTCTCTTATGTTTAATTTTGATTTATACATATATTTCCTTTTAGTCTAACTTTGTTTTATATATAATATTATATAGTGTAATCGCATATACAAAAATAATTAATATGCATGATTACTAGGGAGAAAAATGAAAATCGAAATAAATAAATCTTACTTTTTAGAAGTGTCTAAATTACACAAAATTCATTATAAAATATATGGAAACTTAGAAGGCAAACCCGTTTTTGTAATACATGGTGGACCTGGTGGTGGTAGTCATTATAAACTTTTAGAATTATTTGATCAAAAGAAATTTATGATTGTTTTTATGGATCAACGTGGTTGCGGATTAAGTACACCTTTTTTAGAATTAAGTGAAAATAATACACATGAATTAGTAGAAGATATAGAAAAATTAAGAAACCACTTAAAATTAGATAAAATAATGCTATTTGGTGGTAGTTGAGGAACTACTTTAAGTTTAATGTATGCACTCAAATACACAAATAATGTTAGTGAAATATTATTAAGGGCAGTCTTTTTAGGACGTCAAGAAGATGTTGATTATCTATATGAAGAAAATGGTGCAAGTGTGTTTTATCCTGATTTATATGAGGAATATAAAAACAGTGTAATAAATTATCCTGGTAAAAATAATTTAGAAAGATATTATTACGCATTAAAAAATGAAACTGATACTGATAAACTTAATAAAGTTGCAACTACTTTTTCAAACTGAGAAAGCACCCTTGTTTCTATTAAAAATTTTACACCACAGATAAATTTAACACAAGAACAAATAAACGATAATAAAGCAATCGCTTTAATGGAAACTCATTACTTTATTAATAAGAGTTTTCTTGAAAGTGATAACTACATTTTAGAAAATGCATATAAACTATCTTCAATACCAACTTTCATAGTGCATGGTCGCCAAGATGTTGATTGTAGACCTATTGGTACATATTTATTACACAAAGAAATTAAAAATTCAAAGTTATATTTAATGGATTCAGCTAGTCACTCAACTAGTGAACCTCCAATATGAAATCAAATAATTGAAATTTTAAAAAATATCTAGTCTATTAAACTAGATATTTTTTACTTAAATTTAAGTACTTTCTTTAAATTAGTAAGAATTTTTCTAATGTTAGATGAAGTTTTTTTGTTTATTAAAGCATCTATTTTATTAATTACGATTCCAGAAGCAACATCTGCATTTGTGTTATGTATATGAACTACATTCTTAGAATATTTTTTAACTAGATGTGATAAATAAGGAGATAAATTATTATCTTTTAAATATAGGCTATCAACCTCTTTGAAAAAGTGGGTATTATTAATTTCTGCGCTTCATCTATTTTTTTCCAGTTTGCTTGATGCGTTTTCAACACCATACAAGCGATTAACGTTTGTTGTTTTAAAGTCTTTTGTTATAACAAAAACATAGTCTAATTTTTCTTGTAACGCAAGAGAAATTATATATTTCATTTTTCAGAATTTTCAATATCATTTTTCTTTATTAGAAAAATTATTTAATTTAATGTTAACTTCCGGATAAATAAAGTCTTCTATCATGTGACCGTCCATCACATTAATTGCATTAAATTGCATTTTCTTAATTTGTTTTAATCTTCTTTTGAATATTCCTCTTTGGAATTTATAACCATTAGTTTTTAAGTCATTTATATAGTCTACATATTCTTCAGAATTCGCATTAAAATCTTCAAATTTAGTAAATTTATTGTAGTTAAAATAAGGATTTAACTTATCTATAAGTACTTCTTTACCACTTGCACTTGTGCTAATAAATGCAATTTTAACATTTTGTTTATTAGTTGTTACTAAGTAGAAATAAATTGAGAACAACATATAAATAATATTAATTATCATAGTTGTTCAATTTAAAAATCCTACTCCTCCAAAAAAGATGAAAGAAAGTATGTTTTTAAAAATTCAAACTGGTCATGAGTCTCTAAATCCTAAAAGCATCATACTTAATGCAATTATTGATAATGCATTAATTAGAGAATTTAATATTATCGCTGCTTGATAATAATTAAAGTTTGATCCATATATTTGAGTCTTATCAAATTGATTTAATAAAATTAATATTTTTTCATGTAACAATGGAGTTACATAATAGAACAATACAGTCATCAAAATTGTTAAGAAAACAAAGAAACTGGTTGAATAAATATTGGATCTAAAAAATTCAAAGTTTTTATTATTCTTGATAATTCTCGTTGTTTTAAAATAAGTAAAAATTAATATTGGTATATAGATAAATAAGTTGATAAAGGCATCTAAAGGTATTTTGAAAGAAAACGCAAATAACGAAAATAATAATGCGTTTACAATACCTAATGGATACCCTATTTTTTTATGGTTAGAAAAAGCAATAACTGATAAAACACCTAGCAATGCGGAAAGTGAAACGCTAACCCCGATCACCTTTTGTCATACACTACCAAACTCTCATATTCATGATTTATAATCAAATGAATATAGGGTGTTAAATCCTAAAAATATTATAATTATTGCTACAATTATTCTTTTAATTACACTTGTATACATAATTAAACTATTATACTATAAAAGAAATAAAAAAGCATAAAAACAGGGTTTTTTACTATAAAATCCGTTTTTTATGCTCATTTGTCATAATTATTTTATATATTTTTCATCTAATATTCCGATGTAAGGTAGATTTCTAAATTTCTCTTGATAATCAAGTCCAAAACCTACCAAAAATTCGTTTGGAACACTAAATCCAAAGCAATCTGCTTCCAAATTAACTTTACGATTTTGTGGTTTATCCATTAAAGTTGCTATTCTAAATGAATTTGGTTCACGATTCATTAATATTTTTTTAATTTTATCAAGTGTAATACCACTATCGATAATATCTTCAACTATTAGGACATCTTTACCTTTAATATCTTGTGCTAAATCCATAATAATTTTAACACTTCCACTTGAAGCGTGGTGACCATTATAACTACTTGCAGTTATAAAGTCAATTTCATGATCCACTTCAACATGTTTAATTAATTCTGCTAGAAATGGTACTGAACCTTTTAATAATGCAACTATAATTAAATCTTCACTATCTTTATATGTTTCATTAACTCATTTTGCAACTTCTTTTATTTTTTCATTTACGAATTTTTCATCGAATAATATCTCTTTTATTTTTGGGTGTTTTTTCATATTTTCTCCTTTCAAAATCTTATAAAAAAAGCCGTATTAAAATACGACTTCATATTATAAGTGTTTAACATCTATAATTTTAATTGTAAATTTCTTAATACCTTCAACTTCAACTTCATCACCAATTTCGTGGTTCAACATAGCCACAGCTAATGGGCTAAATGTTGAAATTTTGTTTTGGAATGGGTCTGCATCGTGTGAACCAGTAATCATAACTGTTTTGGTTTCATTTTTGTCAAGAATTAAAAATGTAACTTCTGAGTTTATTCCGATTCTATTATCTTGCTTATCTGAATTAGATTCAATAATTTTTGCATTATCTAAAATATTTTCTAATTCTGAAATACGAGCTTCAACAATACCTTGTCTTTCTCTAGCTGCATCATACTCAGCATTTTCGGATAAGTCACCTTGAGCACGAGCTTCTTTTAAGGCCTCTTGTACAGATTTACGTTCAATATTAATTAATTGTTCGTATTCTTTTTTATATTCATTATACTTCTCAATTGATAAGTAAATTAAATTTTTGTCATCATTCATTTGGAAACTCCTCTAATTATTAATATTATTATACAATAAAGTTTATTTAACAATAAAAAGATATTTATTAGTTATATAAGAAACTTCATATTTTATGTTTTTACTTTTTAATTCATTGACCAAAACATTAAGATCAGATTTTTTAGTTTTCTTTAAGTTAATTACTAACATTCCGTCTTTATTCAACTTATTAAAATAGTCTTTATATAAATCATTGATATTGATATTCGATTTAAAAACGGCTACCAAATCAAGTAATTCATTATTATAAAGAAATAACGGTTTTGTTATATCTTCGTGATTACTATCTCTTAATTCTGTGAATTTTTCAAAGTCAAAATCATTCATTAAGTAATAGTTTTTAGCTTGAGTTTTTTCGTTTATGGCTATATTAGGGAAAATATCATTTTCAGAAATAACTAAAATATCTTGATATTTGTTAATGTAAATTGTATTTATAATACCTTCAATATCTAGATCATCAGTTTTTGACTTTATTTTTTCTTTTAACTCAAAAGGTAGAGTTCCAATATCATTTCTCATACTTTCGATTTTAATTAAAGTTTCTTGTCTAGACTTGTTTATAAAGTTATTTCTTACTTTTTTAGCTCAAATATTTATACCAATATAAACCAATATACCAATTACAAATACAACTATAGCAGAGATTGCTAAACCAATATTAGTAGGTGTTCACTTCATTATTTACCTCACTTATGTTTGTAATAATCTAAGTAATCGTTTAATATAATTTGAGCAGCTAAACTATCTTTATATTTTTTACTTTTAGTTGTATTTAATCCACCTTGTTTCAATATTTCTTTAGCTCTTTTTGTAGAATATTGTTCATTAACTAACATTACAGGTATATCAAAATTTTGTTCTAATTGAACTTTAAAGTTTTCAACCATTAAAGTTCTATCGCTTTTGTCACCGCTTATTTTTAAAGGGTAACCTAATACAAATCCATCTATTTTATAGATAGATAAGTAGTATTTTATTCTTTCTATTACTAAATTAAAATTATTTTCTTCAAACATAAAGTTTTCAACAGATGAAGAAATTATTTCACTTTCATCTGTAATGGCAAAACCACACGATTTTGTTCCTAAGTCAAGCCCTAATTTTCTCATTTTAAACTTTCAATAATAAAGCTTTTTAGGTTATCTTTGTGATCTATTTTTCCCATAGTTAAAATAGAATTTCCGCCACCTTTACCATTAAATTGTTCAAAAATTTGTGATGCAACAAATTTTGAATCGTATTTTTTAGATGAAACAACTAACATAGGAGTTGTTCCTTCTGAAGTGGCAACAATTAAAGAATTTGTATTCTTTTCTCTTAATGTAGTTGCTACATTTTTAATTGTTTTTCTGTCTAAGTTATCTAAATAAATTAATTCTTTATTATCGACCATTTCTTTTTCGACATTATCATAGTCAAAACTAAACTCATTTTCTTGTTTTTTCATTATAGCTACATAATCATTACGTATTAAATTACTTATGTTTTTTAAATATCTAATAGCTTCTTCGTGTGATTCAGGTATATCAAGATCAAATTGATATGATGGTTCTAATTTAGCGTTACGTTCTATTAAATTATCAACCTCAACTATTAATTGATTTTTTTGTTCTTCTAAAAATTCATCAACAAGTAAATTAGATGAAATGGCTCTAATTCTATAAACTCCTGCAGCTTTTTTCTCAACGTTAGTTATTTTAAAGTTTTCAAGTTTTTCTGTATTAGATAAGTGAGTTCCACCACATAAATCAGCTGTAATATTTTCAAATTCAACAATTCTAACAAAGTTAGGATCCATATATTCACCTTCTTCTAAGGTCATAATTGCACCCATTTGTTTAGCTTGTTCAGTTGACATATTTAAATATTCACGATTTGCTTTTTGTGCTATAAAACTACGAACTAATTCTTCAATTTTTTCGATTTGTTCTTCAGTTGGTTTAGTATCAGCAGGTAAGTCGAAAGTCAATCTATCTTCGTTATTATCACTTCCTAACTGTTTAATTTGATTACCTAGAACTTCTCTTAAAGCACGGAATAATAAGTGTGTTCCTGAGTGGTTTCTTTCTAGACCAAGTCTAATAACTGGGTCAACATAACAATGCACTGGTAGGTTTCTATTAATAGTTCCTTCCACTTTATGAATATGGTTACCAAATTTATCTTTAAATACGTCTAAAATTAAGATTTTATTGGCTCCTTGTTGAATGTAACCTCTATCGTGTTTTTGACCACCACTTGTTGCGTAGAATGGAGTTTCATCAAGAATTACATAACTAATATCATCAGAAGATTCAATTTCATTTTCGGTATTTAATAAGTGTAATATCTTACTTTCTGATTCTAAATTAGTGTAACCAATAAACTTGTCAATTTTAGATTTAATAATTGTTAGTGAATTGATAACTTTATCCATACCTGAAACTTTTGAAGTTTTACTTGCTTCTGAGTGTTTAACTCTTGCTTCTTCAAATGAATCCATTTCGATTGATATGTTTTTTTGTTCGAGTATTTCTTTAGTTAACTCAATTGGAAAACCATATGTTTCGAATAATTTGAAAGCAATATCTCCAGGAAATGTTTTTACATTTTCGTCAATATATTTTTCTAAAAGTTTTTTACCATTATCAATAGTTTTTAAGAAAGTAATTTCTTCTTGTTTAATCATTTGTTCAATTTTCTTTGTCTCATATTCAAAAGGTAAAGAATCTTTAACAACTTTAACTAATTTATACAAGAATAAATCGTTAATACCAAGTGAAATTGCCTTATACGAACTACGTCTAATTAATCTTCTAAGAATGTAACCACGACCAGTATTTGAAGGTTTGGCACCATCAGCAAGTGCGTTAACAACCGTTCTCATGTGATCTGCAATTATTTTGAAGTTAGTATTAATTTCAGTTTGAACCGGATCTTTAGTAAAGTAATTTTCAATTACATATTTATAAGATGTGTACTCTTCAATTTTATTGATTATTGGTAAAAATAAATCGGTATCAAAATTAGTTGGAGCATCTTGTAATATTGAAACAATACGTTCTAAACCAGCACCAGTATCGATGTTTTTTTGTTTTAATTCGGTGTAATTTCCATTTCCATCTGAATTAAATGTAGAAAACACTATATTTCAAATTTCGATATATCTATCATTTTCCATATCTTCTTTAAGTAATTGAATACCTCTTGAATCATATTTTTCACCACGATCATAGAAAATTTCTGTGTTAGGTCCACAAGGTCCAGATCCAACTTCTCAGAAATTGGTATCTTTATTACCTGGTATCATATGTGATTCGTCAAAACCTTGTTGCATTCACAATTCTTTAGTTTCTAAATCTTCAAAGTAGTATGTAAAGTATAATTTTTCTTTATCAAGGTTTAATTCTTTAGTTAAAAATTCAGCAGCAAATTCAATTGCTTCTTTTTTAAAGTAATCACCAATTGAAAAGTTACCCAACATTTCAAAGAATGTGTGGTGTCTTGCTGTTACACCAACATTTTCAATATCGTTTGTACGAATTGATTTTTGTGAGTTAACAATTCTTTTTGAAGGTGGTATTTTTTTACCTGAAAAATAGTCTTTTAAAGTAGCAACACCACTATTAACTCATAATAGTGATGGATCATTTTGTGGAACTAAACTTTTTGAAGGTTGAATAAAATGACCTTTTGATTCAAAAAACTTAAGTCATTTTTCTCTAATTAATTTTGAATTCATATTAACTCCTTAAATGTAATCAATTTTATTACCATTGATATAAATTTCATCGATTGTCGCACCACCGATACATTTTTCACCATCATATAAAACAACTTGTTGCCCTGGTGTAACTGCTATTGATTTTTCTGGGTACGAAACTCTAATTTTGTCATCATCTAAAATTTCTAATTTTACTGGAACATCTACTTGTCTGTATCTAAATTTAGCTGTTAAATTATTTAAATCATATTCATCATGATTAAATGTATATCCTGAAGCGATTAAAGCATCAGATTCTAAAAATTCTGGTCTTGAGTTTGGTGCTACATATATAATGTTTTTGTGAACGTCTCTACCACATACATAATAAGGTTCGCTCATACCACCTAAATTCAACCCTTTACGTTGTCCGATTGTGTAGTAAAACGAACCAACATGTTTCCCTACAACTTTTTTAGTAATTATGTCAACTATATCACCACTTTGAGCTGGTATATAATTTTGTAAAAATTGAGTGAAGTTACGTTCACCAATAAAACAAATACCTGTAGAATCTTTTTTAGATGCAGTTGCTAAATTTTGTTCTTTAGCAATTTCTCTAATTTGGCTTTTTTCTAAATTTCATAAAGGCATTTTTACTTTTTTAAGTTGCTCATGTGTAAGTTGTGATAAAAAGTATGTTTGATCTTTATTTTGGTCTTTAGCTCTATATAAACGACCATCTAAAACATGGGCGTAATGACCCATAGCAATATAATCCGCTTTTAAAACACTGAATGCGTATTTAGCAAACGCATTAAATTTTATGAATTTATTACATAAAATATCTGGATTAGGTGTTCTACCTTTTTTATACTCATCAATAAAATTTTGAAAAACATTATTTCAATATTCTGCAACAAAATCTACTCTATGTAATTTTATTCCCAATTTGTCAGCAACTAATTGTGCATCATTATAATCCATTTCCTGAGTACAGATTTCATTATTTATTTCTTTATTTCCTAAAATATCATTATTAACAATTGAATCTCAGTTACGCATAAATAGACCTTCTACTTGGTAACCTTCTTTTTTTAGTAAGTATGCAGCTACAGATGAGTCGACTCCACCACTCATTCCGACTACAACTTTAATGTTTTTTTTATCCATTAAGCCTCATTTCAACGAATTTAATGAAAAAATCCGTTATTTTTATAAAAATAATATTATTATTTAATTATATAATAAAAACGTCTTTTTTAACTTCAAAAAGTGATTTAGTAGGTATATTTTAGGTGAATATTAGCAATAAGCAATAATGTTATTTATTATTGAAGTTAAAAAGCAAATAAATAAAGTAATTAATATTAACATACCATTACCGAGAAATATACTATCAAGACCATATTTTTAAATATTTTATTCAATAGAATAAAAATAAATTTAAAAATGTATAATTAAATAATCATTAGAAAGGATATTTATGTTTGAAAAATTAAAAAAATTATTTAGTAAATTTGATGATAAAAACGAATCTAAATTAACAGAATTATACCCAGTTGCAAGTGGTAATTATGTAAAATTAACCGATGTTAAAGACCCAGCTTTTAGTTCATTAGCTATGGGAAATGGTTTTGCTGTTGAATTAGCAGAAAAAGAAGGTGTAGTTGATATTCTTTCACCAATTGACGGATCAATTAAATTAGTTTTCCCATCAAAACATGCTATCGGTATTGTAAACGATAAGGGTGTAAATGTTTTAATTCATATCGGAATTGAAACTGTTGGTTTAGACGGTAAGGGATTTGAAACTTTAGTTAACGTAGGTGATGCAGTTTCAAAAGGGCAACCACTTGTTAGTGTAAATCTTGACGTTTTAAATGAAAACAATTTAGACACAACAACAATGGTAGTTGTTTTACCTGAATCAAACACAACAACACTAAATATTTTAAACAACTATAAAACTGGTGATAAATTAGATATGATACAACCAGTTGTTAACGTTGAATAATTAATAAATAAAAATATAAAGGTTTTTCCCTTTATATTTTTTACTCTCTTTTTCTCTATATATTTTTAATTACTCTGTTGGTTTATCAACTTCAAATGTGAATGTTTTTTCTTGTCCGTCAACAATAATTATGACTTCAAAACTTAATTTATCATCTTTTTTAACAATTGCGGTATATCTATTATTTTTATTATATTTTGGAGATCACTTAACATTTTCATTTTCTTTTATTAATTTTAAAATAATATTTTCTTCTTTTATTCCTCCGCCTTTTATTCCTCAAAATTTAGGATTATTTGCGTAATAAAATTGCATTTGTTTTTTTGAAACTTTATATACTTTTTTGAAATTTTCTGCGTCAAAATTAAAATATTTTTCTGCTTCTAGTTCAGCAACGGTTTTTGTATCGTTAATTTCTTGAGGTTTATCAACTCTTTCATTACCTGGTGTATTTGAACCATCATTTTTTTCGGTTGTAGGTTGAGTTCCGTTATTTTCTCCTGAAACAGAATCGCTATCAATACCTTGTTTTGAATCACTTTTTGGTGCTCCTGAACCATCGTTGGTATTTTCAGATACTGTAGGTGTTTCTTCATCCGATTTATTATCAGATGTTGTTTTAACATTAGTTTTTTCTTTACCTTCAGTTGTTTCGGTTTTTTCTTCAGTACTTTCTTCTTCTATTAATGTTCCTTCGTGTTCCTTTGAAGTTTGTTCTTTAGTTAAATCTACTTTATCTTTATCTTCTTGCGACAATGCATTTAATTTATCTATTTCTGGATTTGAAGTTTTTGTTGAATTATCAACTTGATTTTTAGGCTCTGCCGGTGCTTCTTCTACCGCATTATTAATTTCCCCGGTATTTTCTTCTTCTATTAATGTTTCTTGATGTTTACCCGGAGTTTGATCTTTAGTTAAGTCTACTTTATCTTTATCTTCTTGAGACAATGCATTTCATTTATCTATTTCCGGGTTTGTTGTTGTTGAATTACCATTTTGGTTTTGAGATTCTTCCGGATTATTTTCTGGTGTAGTTGAATTATCCGGATTTTCAATTTTTTTGATTTGTTCTATTTCATTTCCGAAAAGAATTTCGAAAGTTTCCGATAGAACTTCATTGTCTTTTTTAAATTTAACTACAACTACTCATTTTTTATTTTGATCATCTTTCGTAACTATAGATTTATGTGTTTGTTCATTTTTTCCAAAAAATTGAATATTTGTACCATTAACTCCATCTTTTAGAACAAAAATAACATTTTTAGGGTCATTACTCATTCCTTTTAAACCGTAAAATTTGAATGATTTATCAGAATCAGGCACATTAGTTCCTTGGTATCCTTGTAATAAAATTTCGTTTATTTTTTTTGACTTAATTTTTTCAATATTTTTTTTATAAAATTCAACAATAATATTTCTAAATTTTTCTTCGCTATCCAAAGTTAGAACTTTATCATCTTGCTCTTGACCTGTTCCTGGTGTTTCAGGTGTTGTGTTTGGGTTTTCTGGTGTTGTACCTGGAGTGTCAGGTGTTGCGTTTGTATCACCGCTGCTATTTTCAGTGTTATATTTTGCATCAATTTCAGCAATTTTTTCAATTTCGTTTCCAAACGAAACTTCTAAAGATTCTTTAACATCTTTGTTGTCTTTTTTGTATTTAACATTTATTATTCATTTTTTATTTTGCTCATCTTTTGTAACTGCTAATTCATCATCTTCTTTAATGAACTCAATGTTTGTACTATCTGTTCCTTCTTTTAAAACAAAAATAATGTTTTCTTCTTTTTGTGTCATTCCATCTAAACCATAAAATGGTAATCCATTATTTAAGTCCGCTCTTTTATCTCGATTATACCCTTGTAATAAAATTTTATTTGTTTCTAATCTGCCAGTTTTTATTTTTTCAATATTTTTTTGGTAATATTTAATAAGCATTTCTCTAAACTTATCTTCGTTAGTTAAAACAATAATTTTGCTTACTTGTTGTTCAGACTCAGTTCCTGATCCAACTTCTTTTTTCTCTTTATCTTCTTCATTTTTTAGTGCACCACATGATATTGCTAGTGGTAATCCAGCTAATAAGGTCCCTGAAAGTAGGAACATTTTTCTAAGCTTGAATTTATTTCTTAGTTTCATTTATTTAATTTCTCTCTTTCATTTACATATTTAATAATATATATGTAAATATTATATTAAAATATTAAGTAAATGGTGTTTTTATGCACGATTATGCACTTCAAAAAAACTTTTTTTCGATAAATTTTAAATAAAAAACTTAAAAAATGGAAACAAAACTTAAATTACAAGTAGTATTTGGCTTTAAATCCAACTTTTTAATTTTTATTTAAAAATTTTCATAAATTTTCTCAAAATAAAAATGATATTTATTTACTTCTTTAAAAAACAAAATGTTATATAATTATTTTACTAATTGTTTAATGGCACCATAGCCAAATGGCCAAGGCATGAGTCTGCAAAACTTTGATTACGGGTTCGAATCCCGTTGGTGCCTCCATAATTTAATTAAATTAGTAAGATTAAAATGCGCCCGTAGCTCAATTGGACAGAGTGTTAGGTTACGGCCCTAAAGGTTGCGGGTTCGACTCCTGCCGGGCGCGCCATTTGATTAAATTCACCAAATAAAGTTCTAAGCTTAATTGCTTAGATTTTTTAATAAGTTTTTTGCAGAAAAAAGATTGCTTACTAAATACTAAGCAATCTTTTTATCATTATTTTTTGTCCATTAATTGTATGAATAAATCACTAAGTTGACTCTCATCAACTCCTGAAGGAGCTTCAGTGAATAAGTCTTCATTTTTTGAATTTTTAGGGAATGCAATTACATCTCTAATTGTTTTATGTTTTGTAATTAACATGATAATACGGTCAATACCTAAACCAATTCCACAGTGTGGTGGAACACCATATTCTAGAGCTTTTAAGAAGAAACCAAATTTAGCTTCTTGTTGCTCTTTGGTTAAGTTGATTAAATCAAACATTTTTTCTTGAACATCTCTTTGGTGGATTCTAGCAGAACCAGAACCTAATTCAAATCCATTCATCACTAGATCATAACTTTTAGCTTTAATAGTAGACTTATCTAATTTATCTACCTCTTCTAAAGAATGATCAAATTGAGTGAATGGGTGATGAGCAGCTGCTCAAGAATCATTTTCTTCATCATATTCAAACATAGGGAATTTCACAACTCATTTGAAATTAAATTCATCATCGTTTGCTCAGTTGTATCATGAATTTAGTTCAACACGAAGTGCACCTAGTGCTTGAGAAGCGTTTTCATATTTATTAGCTACAATTAAATATGTTCCTTCTCGACTTTCTTGTGAAGCAATTAATTTATCAACTGATTCTTGCGCTTTTGTTGCAAAGTTTGTTGAAGCAATTTCACCATTTTCAACTACAAAGTAGAATAAAGCATTTGCTTTATTTTTCTTAGCAATTTCTTCTAATTTTTTATGGTCTTTTTTAGTAATTTTTTCATCAATTTTCAGCATTCTCACTGAATCTGCATTTGCAATAATTCCAAAATCACTTCCTTCAAAAAATTCTTTGATATCAACTATTTTATTTTCGAATCTAAAATCAGGTTTATCTGAACCATAATCTCTAATACATTGATCATATTCAACACGCTCAAAAGGTATTTTTAAATCTACATTTAATACTTTTTTGAATGCATATTGGAACATTTTTTCAATATGTGATTGGAAAGTTTCTACATCTAAGAAACTTGTTTCAATATCCAACTGAGTAAATTCTGGTTGACGATCTTTACGTGAATCTTCATCTCTAAAACAACGAGCAATTTGGAAGTATTTTTCAAACCCAGCAACCATAAGTAATTGTTTAAATAATTGCGGACTTTGTGGTAAAGCGTAGAAAGAACTATAGTTACGTGTAGGAACTAAGAAATCACGAGCCCCTTCTGGTGTAGCTTTTGATAAAATTGGAGTTTCAATTTCAGTAAAATCAATATTTTGTAAGTATTCTCTAATTGCAAAAATAAATTTATTTCTAATTGCAATTGTTTTTTGCATTATAGGTCTTCTTAAGTCTAAAAATCTGTATTTAAGTCTTAATTCTTCTTTAGTATCAATATCATCTCTTATTTGAAATGGTAACTGTTCTTTTGATAAAGATAGAACTTCGTGCTCTAAAACATTAATTTCAATATCACCGGTTTCTAAACTAGGATTTTTATCTTTTCTCTCAACAACGATACCTTTAACTTTTAAAACGCTTTCTTTATTAAAGTTGATATCACCTTTAAAAACTAATTGTGTTATACCGTATTTATCTCTTAAATCAACAAAACTTAATTCACCAAATTTACGCTTATTAGCAACTCAACCAAATAAAGTAACTTCTTTATTAATATCAGTTAATCTTAATTCATTATTTTTAATAGTTTTATTCATCTTTAAGTAAATTCTCCTCAATATAATTTTCAATATTATCAACATCTAAATCGGAAATATCACAATCCTCAATGAATCTAAGTAAATCAGCAATCCCTTGATTGTTGAAAGAAAATACAATTTTATCATTAGATAATAAGTTTTTAGCAGTTAATAAGTTTTCATCATTTTTAACATCATCAAAAATTAAAATACTTGCATTACGTTTTTTAGCTTTTTCAAAAACTTTTTTAGATTTTAAAGTAGAGTATTCAAAGTGAACATTATTTAGTACTTTTACTAGGTGTTTATATGTTAAGTCAAATAGTTGATTTTTAGTTTGTCCACCTAAAGAACTTGATACAAATATATCAACATAATTTAATTCTTCATTGAAATTTGTTCTCTCAACGTATTTGCTTCTGATAATGTCAATAATTCTATCAACACCCATTCCGAACCCAACACTTGATAATCCTTTTGGCCCGCCTAATTCATGAATTAGATTTGAATATCTACCACCACCAATTAGTGTTGATTGCGAACCAGACTCATCACTAGTTGACACTAATTCGAAAACTGTTTCATCATAATAGTCTAAACCACGAACAAGTTGTGGAGAAACTTCATATTCAATACCAAATCTATCTAAAGTATCTTTTAATTCGTCAAAATATTCTTTTGATTCATCAGTTAAGTAATCATAAATTTTAGGAGCATTTTTTACCACGTCTTTTTTAGAATCGTTTTTATCATCTAAAATTCTTAAAACTTTACCAGATAAAACTCTTTTTTGAGAAACTTCAC
This sequence comes from Mycoplasma sp. OR1901, assembly GCF_013348745.1. NCBI lineage: Bacteria > Bacillati > Mycoplasmatota > Mollicutes > Mycoplasmatales > Mycoplasmataceae > Mycoplasma > Mycoplasma sp. OR1901. The sequence goes on from NZ_CP054666.1 coordinate 770,755, forward strand.
TTAACTCGTCTAAATATTTATTAAAGTATTCTGCTAATGCTACTTCGTATTTTTTACGTGATTCTAAATCACCAATTGTATTAAGTAAAATTTTGTGTTCAACTTCTAAATAATCTAAAACTTCATGTGCTACTATTATTGCTTCCGCGTCTTTTAAATAACTTTTTTCACCAACGTGTTCAATACCAGCCTGATAAAATTGACGATATCTACCTTTTTGTGGTTGTTCATATCTAAACATAGGTTGAATATATGCAAATTTTTGTATAGTTTCTTGTTGTCATTTATTTTCAATATAAGAACGAACAAAAGGTGCAGTCCCTTCTGGACGTAATGCTATTTCACGGTCAGATTTATCCTTAAATTCATATATTTCTTTATTAACTATTTCAGATTCTTGCATTGAACGAACAAATAGATTTTTATACTCAATAATTGGTGTCTCGATAAAGTTAAAACCATGTTTAATAACTATATCTTCGAATATTAAAGTAATCATGTGTTTTATATCAAATTCTAAGAAGTTATAATCTTTTGTACCTTTGATTTTATTAATCATTTTTCTCCTTTAATAAATTAAATTTATGGTGAATTTAATTTATATATATTTTATATTATTTTGTTTTAAAAAATATTAAATAAACAATATTAAAATAAAGGATCTATACTTAAAATAGATCTTTAATTATTTGAATATTTTTTACCTAAAATAGAATTAATTGTTTCTTGATTTGGGCTTTTAACTAAAAAAGTTCCGGCAACACATGCGTCAGCACCTTTTTTAAATGCTTGCGGTCCTGTTAGATCATTAATTCCGCCATCAACTTGTATTAAAAAATCATAGAAATTTTGTAGTCTTATATTTTTTAATTGTGATATTTTAACAAGTGAAGAATCGATGAATTTTTGACCACCTTTACCAGGTTCAACTGACATTACTAACACTAAAGCTAATCTATCTAAAAATTCTTCAATAACATCAATTGGTGTATCAGGTTTAATAGCTAAACCAATTTTTAATTCATGTTTATTTTTTGTTAAAAAATCATTAAATTTATCTAAATCATTTTCAATAGCTTCATAATGAAAAGTTAATATATCAACATCATTTTTTAGTTGTTCTACATAATCATAAGGGTTAACAACCATTAAATGAGCATCTTTCATATGATGTTTTGCATTTTTATTAATATTTTTAATTTCCTCAACTGTAATTGCTGTATTTTCAACAAATTTACCATCCATTACGTCATAATGAATTCATTTTATACCTTCATCGATTAATGTGTTAGCCATCTGTAATCTCTCTTCAGGTTTTACATTTAAAAGGCTTGGTGTAACATATTTTTTCATTTTTCTCCTTTATTTAATTTCGTTTTGTAATTTTAAATAATTATCATATCTTTCTTTAGTTATTTTTACTTCGTCTATATTTTGTTTAACTGCACAATCTTTAAAATTCTCATTTATATGTAAACAACTTCTGTATTTACATGTTTTCGCAAGTTCTCTAAAAACTTTATAGCTTTGAGCTAATTCAATTGATGATAAATTTAAATTTAATGATGAGAAACCGGGTGTATCAATTAAAAAACCTTCTTGAAGCGGTATAGCACGAACTTCTCTAGTAGTATGTTTACCCCTTCCAAGAGATTTTGAAATAATATTTGTTTCAAAATTAAAACCACCTAAATTATTAATTGTAGTAGTTTTACCAACTCCACTTTGACCCATGAAAACAGAATATTTATTTCTAAATAAATCATTAAATTCTTTTATATTTAAATTATTATTGTCAACTAAAATAACTTTGTATCCCATGTTTTCATAAATATTTTTATATTTTTTAGACTCATCTAAATCTAAATCACTTTTAGTGATGCATAAAATAGGTTCAATATTTTCATTTTCAATGATTGACATATATTTATCTACTAAAAAAGTACTAAATTGCGGCTCTTTAATAGACATAAAAATAAAAATAGTGTCAATGTTAGCAACTTTAGGTCTAATTAATTCGTTTTTTCTCTCTAAAATATCTACAACTTGGTTTTCTTTAACCACAACTATATCACCAACAACAGGACTTTTCCCTTGATACCTTAATTTACCAGCCGCAGGAAGCTTAATGATTTGATCATGCTTGTATAATTCATAAATTCCTGCTACTATTCCGTGTACTATAAATTTTTGCATATTAAATTAATTTTCAAACTTTCAATAAAATTACAACAACTAAAATAGATACGGTGATAAGCAATAACGAAATTCCTAAAAATATTGGAGAATTTATAAATCCTTCAATAGTTCTTTTTGGTTTTATGGTTTTAATAGAAATTAATTTTTCAATTTTTCTTTCATCATTTAAAGAAGTTTTGACATCATTTCTAAATTCTCAAACATCTTTATATCTATCATTTGGATTTTTTGCAGTAGCTTTAATTATTATATTTCTTACCGAGTTAGGCATGGCAACAAATTTATTTGGTTCAGGGAATTCTTTATCTCTGTGCATAACTATTGTTTCAACATCACTTTTTCCGGAAAAAGGATAATGACCAGTAATCATTTCAAAATATAGAATTCCTAAACTATAAATGTCCACTGCTTTTGTTTTTTTCAAGTTAGCATTTAAGAATTCTGGAGCAGCATAATAAGGCGAGCAAACAACTGAATTTTCACGAGTTAATTTTTTTGTATCTTGAGAGACGGAGATACCTAAGTCTAAAATTTTAACATCATGATCTTTTGAAATCATAATATTTTGAGATTTTAAATCTCTATGAATTATATTTCTAGAATGCAACTCTCCTAAAGTTTCGGCAACTTGTCTAATATAATTATTTGCTAGACCAATTGTTAGTCTCTTAGTTTTTTTAAGTATTGAATATAATGTATCACCATCAATGTATTCCATTACATAATAACACTCAAATTCATCTTCGTAATTTTCAATAATTCTAGGGATGTGTTTATGATTTATCTTTTTAAGTAAATTCACTTCATTTTTAAATCTTTCTCTAGAAACCGGATTACCGTTGTTATTTAAAAATTTCAATGCATACGAAGTTGAATCATCACTATTTTTCAATCTCACTTGAAAAACAGAACCCATACCACCATTACCAATCGATCTTATAATTTTATATTTTTCATTAATTTTAGACTCTGGTCTAATACCAGTCCTTTTAATTGTTTGATTGTCATTATTATTCATTTTCAGCCTCAAAATCTAGTAATACTAAACTCATATTGTCATCTGACTCATTAATCTTTGCTTTTTCCAATAATTTACTAGAAATAATTTTTAAATCACTATATTTTTTCAAAATAGATTCAATGTCATTTTTATCCACATAATCATGTAAACCATCAGAAGTTAATATTATTTTTTTGATTATTTCAACCTTGTTAGCGTCAAATTCAAAAAATTGAACGGTTGTTGAAACATTTCTACCGACACTACTTGTTAAATATTTTCACTTATAATCAAATTCTAAATTTGCGTCTGTTTTAATTTCTTTAAGAATTAAATTTCCATAATTTTGATCCTCAGTAACTTGAGTAAGATTTCCAAAAGTATCTAAAAAATAAGCTCTAGAGTCACCGATATTAAAAACATATATTTTATTTTCACTTTTAATATATAAAGCACCTACTAAAGTTGTACCCATATTAGATTTGGAAGGATCTAATTTGGCAATATTATTAAATTCAATTTTAACCTTATTTATTGTTTCAATAAAAAACTTTTTAGTTTCAACTGAGTTAATATATTTAAAATAATTTATAAAGTTTGTTTTTAGTGTAGTTATAGTAACTGCTGACGCAATTTCTCCAAAGTCATGTCCGCCCATACCATCGCACAAAATAGCAAAAGTGAAGTATTCATTCTCGAATACTTCCACTTTATCTTCATTATTTTCTCGAACATTTCCTTTTTCACTAATTGAAAAATATTCTCTAATCAAGTTCTAACTCCTTATGTAATAATTCTCTAATTTCATTAGCAGCTCTTTCAGGAATATCGTTAATTATTTTGTATTTGTAAAGTTCATCGGCTTCTAACACTTCTATTTCAGCTTTTTGTAATCTATCTTTTAAGGTTTTAGAATTTTCTGAACCACGAATTAAAATTCTTCTTCTAAGATCTTCCATTGAAGGAGGAGCAACAAAAATTGTAATTAATTTATATTTATTATTGAAAGGAGGATGTGATAATTTTTTTATCACTTGTCTAACACCTGTTGTTTCAATTTCTAACATAGGTGTTTTGTTTTTACTATGTATCTTATCTAATTCTGAATATAAAGTACCATAATAGTTATTTAAATGATAAGAAAATTCAATAAATTTACGATTTTTAATCTTGTCTCTAAAAGTATCCACGTCAAGAAAATAATAGTGAACTCCATTTAATTCACCATTTCTAGGTTTTCTAGTTGTTGCAGAACATGATAGAGATAAATTTAACTCGTCAAATTCAAATAACAACCTTTCAATCGTTCCTTTTCCAACTCCGCTAGGCCCTGAAAAGATAATAATCGGGCTCAATTTATTATTATTTTTCTTATTCATATTTCTATAATTATAACATTTTTATAAAATAAAAAAGATGAAAAATTAATTGATATTTCTTTTTAATAAAGCATTATTTTTCAATAGATTTTAACATTAAAATTATTAAAAAAATTCAACAAATGTTGAATTTAAATATTGCTATTATTTATTTGAATTTTTTAATACAAATTCATCTAAACGAGAACGTTTTCTAGCACCTTTGTTTTTGTGGAAAACACCTTTAGATACTGCTTTAGCAATAACTTGGTGTGCTTGTTTAACAAATTCACTAGCTTTAGCATCGTTAGCTAAAACAGCTTCTCTAGCTTTACGTATAGCTGTTTTAACACGTGATTTCATAGCTGCATTTTTAACTCTAGCAGCTTCCATCTTAGCTATACTTTTGATTTTAGATTTAATATTTGCCATATCGAATCCCCCTTTTTCTATTTTTTTGAAAAATCTTTTATATTATATTAAATTTTTTAAATAAATAAATTAATTCTCAAAATTTATGTGCTATACTTTCATATGCAATAGCTGATAGCTGCCTTTTATTAGGTAGAGGAAAGTCCGTGCTAGCACCAACTGCGATGTTGGTAGTGATCACGTTAAGCCCAATAAGCTTAAGCCTAGACGACTAGTGCCACAGAGACGAGAATTGTGAAACGCGGTAAACTCCGTGAGCTAGAAACCCAAATTTGGTAGGGGAATCGCAAATAGAAAATGAACAATTTTGCGAAGTATATCTTTAATGATATATTAGATAAATTATCAGCACTTTTTTAAAGTACAGAACACGGCTTATTTTGCGAAAACACTCATTTTTTGGGTGTTTTTTTATTTTTTTAGTTTAGGTCTATTAAATAAATATATTTATTTAAATAAAATATTTAAACTTTTTATCTTTAAGTTATTTTTTGCTTTTTTTGTTGTTTTTTTTCGTCATTATAATACAATTAAGGATATAAAAAAATGTAAAGGAACTAATGGAGAATTTTAAGAACTTTTTTTCAATAAAAAATATAAAAAAGATATCAATTTTATTTGGTCTTATTGGAGCAGCAATAACCATAACAACAATAACAATTTTAAAGGTAAATAAAAAATATAAACCTGCCTTTTATAACTATAAATCATATATAAACGAGTCATTAATAGATAAATTTAACGAAAAATTTGAATACAAAACATTTAATGAGGTTAGTGAATTTACTGCAGCATTAAATAATTTTAAAGTCGCAGCAGGTATAGGTAGTGATTTTCAAGCGATCACTTTAATAAAAAAAGGTTTAATTCAACCAATTAATTTTAGTAAATTACTAAAACTACAAATTAAAAATGATGAAGAATTAAAAAATATTTTGAAAAAAATATATACTCCAGATGTTTTTAAACATTTAGAATCATATGATGATCAATTACTTGAAGATGCTTACGGTAATAAATTTGAAAAACCTAAGCATTTATGAAAATATTTTGTTCCTTACTATGCACAAGATGGAATTATAGCTTATAATCCGTTGAAAAACAATAATAACATACTTAATAAAGATGATTTTACAAAAAATAATATTTATGACAATAGTATTTCTAATGTTTTAGATACAATATCTAAAAATAACTATAAAGATTTAGTTATAACAGATGCCGTAAGAGTTAATATGTTGTACGGTTCAACAGAACAAAAAAATGATAGTAAAATCAACGAAAACAACTATAAACAATCAATAAATGATTTTATTAATACAATCGAAAATTCTACTAACACTAGCATTTCAAGCGGTAATTATATTTCATTTAATTCTGATGGACAAGGAATTATAGCATCATTATTAGATAAAAAACGTATAGATGTAAATGCTGCAATTATGTATAATGGTGATGCATTAGATGCCTATTACTCAGAAGGAAATGGCTTCACAATTTATGATAATGAACAGAAGAAAGAAATCGAAATACCAAACGGAACAATACAAACAATAAAATTTAAAAATAATATCTTGTTGGTTGATGGTTTAGTTGTAGCAAAAGGTATAAATAGTTCACTTGAAGATGATTTATACTCAACTTTAAATAGCACAATTTATAACGATATGGCAGCAGCATATAATAACACAACTATCGAGCACTATCAGTTAAAAATGTATGATGAATACTTAAATAATTTATATAGAGACAAAATAATAACTGATTATAATAATAAAAATTTAAGAGGTGTTTTAAAATTCGATGAGTTTAAATCTGAACTAAGGGATATTTACTTAAAGGGTTTAAAACAGGAATTCAATAACGATATATTAAAATCATTCAACGAATATGTAATGAATAAATTTAATAATGATGAAACATTAAAAGATTCATTATTTGAAACACTAGATTCATCTATTAGTGATGAAGAAAAAATAGACCAAATTTCATTTAAACTTTCACACATTGATTTTCTTAATGAAAAATACTATGAATTTTTAGAGGACAAATATCCTAATTACGTGAATTTTGATTTTATAAACTATACTCCAACAAATATAGCTGAATATGAGTTAATTAAACGTAATTATTTTGTAAATGATGATAATACTTTTGATTATAAAGCTTTAGAAATTTATCAAATTAGCGATCAAGACGGATCAATTGTCCATAATTCAATAAATGGAGTAGACGATAAATTAGATTCTCTTTTAACTACATATTACTATTCAAAAATTAAACATTAATCAATTAAAAAAACCAAAATACATTACAGTTATGTATTTTGGTTTTTAAATAAATTATTTTCCGAATTTAAAGTGACAAATATCACCATCTTGCATTATATATTGTTTACCTTCTTGGCGCATTTTACCAGCGTTTTTAGCACCTTGTTCACCACCATATTTTATATAATCTTCATATGAAATAACTTCCGCTTTTATGAATTTCTTTTCAAAATCGGTATGGATTACACCAGCACATTTTGGAGCTTCTCAACCTTTGTGGTACACTCAAGCTCTTGCTTCAATTTTACCTGCAGTAAAATATGTTTCTAAATTTAGTAAATCGAAAGCTTCTTTAGTTAATAAATCTAAACCACTTCTTTTGATTCCGTACATTTCTAAAAGTTCATTTTTTTCATTTTCATCTTCAATAGCAACAAGGTCTGATTCGATTTGAACTGAAATAGGAATTATTTTTTCATCATCTTTTAATGATGATTTTAATTGTAAAAATAATTCATCATTTTGATAGTCCATAAATTGCTCATTACCTAAATTAGCTACGTAAATTATAGGTTTAAATGTTAATAAGTGATATCCTTTAATGAATTTAGCTTCTTTTTCATCTAATTCAACATCTCTTGCCGGGATATTAGCAAGTAGTGCTTCTTTTACTTTGTTAGCTGCATTTTGTTCAGTTATCGCATCTTTATCACCAGATTTTGCTTTTTTAGCAACCCTATCTAATACCTTTGTAATTGTTTCATAATCAGCTAAAATTAACTCATAATTAATGATTTCTTTATCTCTAACTGGATCAACAGAATTAGCAACGTGCATAATTCTTTTATCATCAAAACATCTAATAACATGTATGATCGCATCGACTTCTCTTATGTTAGCTAAAAACTTATTACCTAAACCATCACCTTTTGACGCACCTTTAACAAGACCTGCGATATCAACAAAGTCAAAAGTTGCTCAAACAATTTTATCGGGGTTAATTAATTTTGCAATTTCTTGTAATCTTGGATCAATTAATGGAACTGAAGAAACATTTGGTTCAATTGTAGTAAACGCATAATTAGATGCTTCGACTTTCTTTTTTGTAATAGCACTAAATAAAGTACTTTTTCCTACGTTTGGTAAACCTACTATACCTGCTTTTAATGACATATTTCTCCTTTAAATTGTGTATTTTATAAAATTTATATAATTATATCAAAATAATAAATAATACGGCACTATAAAGGAGTAACTAAACTTTAAAAATTAATAAAATAATATAAAAATATATTTTTAAATAAAAAAACATTAGAATAAAAAGTTGCAAATACATCATTACTTATGTTTTTTTATACCTTATATAAGCATTTTAAAAAATGATTTATAAATAAATTAGTATAATTAAAACATGAATGAAAAAATTTTAAAAAATTGATATAGCTTATATCACAATGAATCAATTTTTTATAGCACTTACGAAGAATTTAAAAACAAATTTCAAGAACAAGAAACAAATGGACTCGATAATTTAAAACAACCTAAAACTACTATTTATGGTATTGAATTTGATACAGATAATATTTTAGGTTTGAATAACTTTAATCTTTTTACAGTGTTAGCTATAACTGATATTTTTTGTACTAATTTAAGAAAAAATAATAGAAAAATTTTAGTCGGAAAAAGTAAATATATTGATAATAAACTTTTAGATAGTATGATTAAAATTGCTAATAAAAATAGCGCAGAAATATTTACTTATAACACCGAAGAAATTAACGAATTTATAATACTAAATACACTTAAAGGAATGAATATTAAGTATTCAATTTTGCTTGATTATAATCCTGTTAACAATAAATACTATATAAAAATATACAATTCAAATGAACTAATTTCATTAGAAGAACAAAATATAATAATAGAAAGTTTAAACGATTTTAATAAATTATTAATTCTTAATCACAACACAGATTCAACAGTGTTAAATATAGAGAAATTATTCAGTTTAATTGATAAAAAAAATATTCAGCCACAATTGATGAAGTTTAAAAATATATATAAAAAACCTCAATTTCACGTTCAAACTTTAATTAGTAATAAGCAAGATAATTATATTATTACTCAGATGTTATCAAATGTTGGTTTTAAGGTATCCAAGTTACAAAGTGGTTTATCTAAAAATATAATTAATGATATTAACTTTTATAATTTATATAAACTATTTAACACTTCAACTTATAAAGCCGATTTAATTATAATTCTAGACCAAAATAGCAACTTAAACATAATAGTTCGTGTTAAAAATAGTTATATTAAGTTATCTGAAGATGAATTAATATACCTTTATATTAATTATAGTTTCCTAAAGTGAAAGAAAAACGGAGAAATTATATATAAAAATATTTTCTTACCTCACGATGTATCATCTAACATATTAAACTTAATGAATATGTATTCAATTTCTTATAAATTTGAAAATGAATTAAAACCTAAAGATGTTTTATTAGCTTATAATAAAAATAAATTTTCTACATCAAATAGCTATAATTTAAATTTAGAAAATTTTGATTTTATATTTAACTTTTGTTTAATGCTATATGATTACAAAATAAATAATAATTTATTTGCGTACAAGTACAAAAAAATGTTAGATGATAATTCCAATATATTAATAAAAAATTACGCATATAAAACAACTTTAGATAAATCAATTTTAATAGCACAAAAAATAATGAATGAAGCGAAAATTTCAAAGAAATTTCATTTTGAAAAATTAGAATACATTAATGTTGATGTTCCTGATTTTTGTTACTTAATTAAAGGGCTTATAACAAGTAAAAATAAGATTAATATTTTTACTCTTACCTATGACAAATCAAAACAAAAAATGAATTTTAAAGTTGAAATAAAACATAATAATAAATGAATAACAAAAATAAGTAATTATTTTTATAACAAGAAACTTCAAAGAAACTTAAATAAATTTATAAAAAAATTAACTTAATATAAAAACCCCTGAATCCTTATTTAGATTCAGGGGTTTACTATACTTAACTAGTTTTTTTATTGCTTAATCCTAATACTTTATATCAGAATTTAAATATTAAAATAGGCAATCCTACTCCAATTAAAACAATAACAAAATTTAATAATAATTTAATATCTAAATTATTACCTTTATAGAAAAATGGGTGGAAGAAATCTAAAAATGAATAAATCACAATCCCTCCTTCTTTGTTGTATTTTAAATAATATGTGCTTATAAATAAAATAAACGCAAATCCAAAATAAACAAAAACATAAATTAAAGTCATATATTTATCTTTTGAAGGTATTTTTAACTTATCCTTTCAAATGTAGGCAAAAATGAACATGATAAGTGGATTAATTAAGTGTGTATGTAATGACTTATATGACTCAAAAATATTATTTCAGTTACTTGATCATGAAATTAAACCTCAGTAGACTAAAAAAGTAATTGAAATTAATACTATAGAGTGAAAGAATAACCTTCTAATCACATGTTTTTGACTAAAACACATTAATAGTAGTGTTATTAGACTAAAATAGTTTGTTAAATTAGTGAAATAAAAAAGTTGTGAATACCTTAAGAAAAAAGTCTCAAGGTTAAAATGCGTAATCTTTTTATTTGGATCTGGATCTTTAAATAAAATCATTGAAGTTAGTATTAGTCCCGTTGTAATCGCGAGTAATACCAAACTAACAACAAGTGTCACAATTTTGCGACAATTTGGTTTATCTTTAAATATTTTTTTCATAATTAACTATTATATAGTTAATACAAAAAAATAAAGCTTTTTTGCTTTATTTTTTTCGTTTGGAAGTTTGCTGCGAAATTTGTCTTTTTAAATCAAAATCAGTGCGATATAAATAATCATCAATAGCTTCTGCTAAACCATTTTGTTCAACACTTGATGTATGTAATTTTGCAAATTGGATTGAATAATCATCAATATTAGCCATAGCATAAGAATAATCAGTCATTTCAAACATAGAAATATCATTTTGGCTATCTCCTATAGCCATTGTTGTTTTAACATCTGTATCAAAAATATTATCACATAATCATTTCATTCCAGTACCTTTAGAAACACCGGGTTTAGTAATTTCAATATGTGAAACTAAATAAACAATATTTAAATTAATTTTCATTTCTAAAGCTTTGTCATAAAATTCTTTTAACTTATCTTTGTCACCATATAATTCGATTTTATGTAAATCATTTGGTATTTCACCAGTTAAAATTCAATCTTCATATTCACAAAATTCGGTTATAAATTTAAGAAATTCAGGTGTAGGGTCTTTTAAGAAATATCTATTGTCACCAAAGTAGTATAAAGATACACCCACTTCATCCGCTAAATCTCAAATTTTCTTAGCTTCAGTAGTATCGATATATTCAATATTCAATACTTTTTTCTCTAAATTATCATAAATAAGTGCACCGTTTGAACAAACAATGTAACGAGAACTCATTTGATCAGCTAACCTTTGTATTTTTTGGTATGGAGCATTACCTGTATTTATTACAAATTCAACTCCCTTTTCTTTAATTTCTGCTGCTTTATCAATATTTACTTGTGATAAAACTTTTCCAGGAAACGGATAAATTGTTCCGTCTACGTCACTAAAAATTACTCATTTTTTCATAATTTAAATTATACTAAACTTTAAAATATTAATAAAAAAATAAGCCTTTTAAATCATTTTTTTATTAATATAATAGTTATATTTATAACTTTAATATAGTATAATTTAAATACTTATGAATAAAGAAAAGATAAAGAATTTTTCAATTATTGCACATATCGATCACGGTAAAAGTACACTTGCTGATCGTATTTTAGAAATGACAAATACCGTAGCGACTCGTGATTTAACAAGTCAATTTTTAGACTCGATGGATTTAGAGAAAGAGCGTGGTATAACTATAAAATTAAACGCCGTGCAAATTAAACACAAAGATTATATTTTTCACTTAATTGATACACCAGGTCACGTCGACTTTACTTATGAAGTTTCACGTTCATTAGCGGCGTCAGAAGGTGCATTATTGCTTGTCGATGCTACTCAAGGTATTGAAGCTCAAACTTTAGCAAACGTTTATTTAGCATTAGAAAATAATCTTGAAATCATACCTGTTATAAATAAAATTGATTTACCTTCAGCTGACGTTGAAGCGGTTAAAAAAGAAATTGAAGAGGTTATCGGTATATCAACAGATAACGCAGTTTTAGTGTCTGCTAAAACTGGTTTAGGTGTTGATAAATTACTTGATAGTATTATTAAATATATTCCTTCACCGAAAGACGCTAACGATGATAAACCACTTAAAGGTTTAATTTTTGATAGTTATTTCGACCCATATCGTGGTGTTGTTATGCTTGTTAGAATTTTTGAAGGTAAACTTAAAGTGGGCGATAAATTTAAATTTATGTCAAGACACGATGAAGAAAATGACTATCACGTTATAGAACTTGGAATTAGAAACCCACACGAAACTAAAAAAGACTTCTTAGAAGCTGGTGAAGTTGGTTGAGTTTCAGCCGCAATTAGAGACGCTAAAGAAGTTAATGTCGGTGATACTATTACTTTAATTTCGAACCCTACAGATAAAGCACTTCCAGGTTATAAAAAAATGAAACCTGTTGTCTTTACAGGTTTTTACCCAATTGATACTCGTGATTACTCACTTTTAAAAGAAAGTTTAGAAAAAATTTCACTTAGTGATTCATCAATTACCTGAGATCAAGAAACATCTAAAGCTTTAGGTTTTGGATTTAGGGTTGGATTTTTAGGTCTACTACACATGGAAATTCTACAAGAAAGACTTGATAGAGAATATAAAGTTGGAATTATTGCAACTAGTCCTAGTGTTGAATATGAAGTACATTTAACAAATGGTGAAGTTGAAATGATCGCTAACCCAACTTTATTACCAGATAGAACTTTTATTGAAAAAATTAAAGAACCATATGTTGAAGCTAAAATCTTCATACCAAATGAATATATTGGTAATGTAATGGAATTATGTCAAAATAAACGTGGTATTTATAAAAACTTAGAAATGATTGATGAAAAACGTTCACTTGTTGTTTATGAATTACCATTAGCAGAAACAATTTTCGATTTCTTTGATAGACTAAAATCAAGCACAAAAGGTTATGCATCATTTGAATACGAATGAATTGGATATCGTGAAAGCGACTTAGTTAAAGTTGATATTTTATTAAATGGTGATAAAGTTGATGCTTTCTCAATAATTACTCATAAAGATAGAGCATATGAAAATGCTAGAGAATTGTGTCAAAAATTAAAAGACGCAATTCCACGTCAAAACTTTGAAGTTCCTGTGCAAGCCACAATTGGTGGAAAAATTATTGCTCGTGAAACTATTAAAGCCTTCCGTAAAGATGTTACAGCTAAACTTTATGGTGGTGATGTTACACGTCGTCAAAAACTACTTAAAAAACAAAAAGAAGGTAAGAAACGTATGAAGAAACTTGGATCAATCGAAGTTCCACAAGAAGCATTCTTATCAATTCTTAAAACAAATATAGATCCAAAAAAATAAAGGAGAAACAATGGAGAAAAAATTACTTAAAGATGACTTTTTTGCACATATAAATGCAGAATGGTTAAAAACAGCTAAAATTCCTGATGACCGTTCAAGTATCGGTTCATTCGTTGAATTAGATATTAATTTAGAAAAATTATTAAAAGAAACGATTACTAAATGATCAAAAGATCAAACACAAATACCTAATAATCCACAATTATTAGAAATGGTTAAATTCTACAATTTAATTATTAACACAGAAAAAAGGGATGAATTAAATTGATCTCCAGCTAAAGAAACATTTTTAGAACCACTTAGAAATGAATTAAAAAGCATGACTTTTAAAGATTTCTTTAACTGAGATAGAGATAAATATTTAGAATACTCATATTTACCATTTGATTTCTCTGTCGATGAAGATTTTGTTGATAACACTAGAAAAATTGCATGATTAGGTGAATTACCAACAATTTTGCCTTCAAAAGAAACATATCAAAATGAGGAAGAAAAAAATAAATTATTAAACGTTTGAAAAGAAATGGTATTAGATTTATTAACTGATTATGGATTAGAACAAGAAGTTGCAAATAAAATGGTTAATAATGCAATTGAATTCGATAACCTTTATAAAGATTATGTTAAGAGTTCAGTTGAAAATGCAGATTATGTTTCAGCATACAACTTAAGAAAAAGAGGAGAAGTTACATTATCTAAACAATTTGATTTTTGAACTAAATTAGACGAATTAATTGGACAAAAAGTAACAGAAGTTTCAATTCAAAACCTTAAAGTTTTTGATGCATTTGATGATATATTTAATGATAAAAACCTTGATAATTTCAAAGACTTAATGTTTATTTTTAATTTATTAGGTACAACTCCCTATTTAAATGAAAGAATTAGAGCTAAAGCATCTGTGTTCAAAAATACAGTATATTCAATTAGTAAAAATAGATCATTAGAAGATTATGCGTTTGATTTAACTAAAAAATATTTCTCTATGCCACTAGGTATGTATTATGCAAACACATATTTTGGTGAAAAAGCTAAAAAAGATGTTGAACAAATGGTTCAAAGCATGATTAAAGTTTATGAAGAAAGATTAAAAAATAACAAATGACTTTCGAAAGAAACAATTGATAAAGCACTTGTTAAATTATCTAAATTTGAATACATGGTAGGTTACCCAGAAATAATACAACCTTATTATTCTGAATTTAAAGTTAAAACTTATGATGAAAACGGAAGTATATTCTCATCAGTACATTCATTCGGAAAAATAATGGCTGAATATAGACTTAGTTTATACCATAAAGAAGAAGATAAAAGATTTTGAGGTATGTCACCTTCAACAATTAATGCATATTACCATCCAATGAAAAACCATATTGTATTCCCTGCAGCTATTTTAGCTTACCCATTCTATGATGTTAATAGATCTAAAACAGCTAACTTTGGTGCTATTGGTGCAGTTATTGCTCATGAAATATCACACGGTTTTGATAATAACGGTGCACAATTTGATGAAAATGGTAAATTAAATAATTGATGAACTGATAATGACAGATTAGAATTCCAAAAAAGAACAGCAGCTGCTATTAAATTATATGATGGTAGAGAAACTGAATTTGGTAAAGTTAATGGTAAATTAACCGTTTCAGAAAATATTGCTGATTTAGGTGGATTTGATTGTGCTTTAGAATCTGCACAACGTGAGCCTGATTTTAAAGCAGAAGAATTCTTTGAAAGTTGAGCAACAACATGACGATCAATCTACAAAGAAGGAACAGCGAAACGTTTATTAGACTCTGATGTTCACTCACCAGCAAAAATACGTGCAAATGTTATTTTAGCTAATAACGAATTATTTGAAAAAACTTATGATATTCAACCAGGTGATAAAATGTATGTACCTGATGAAAATAAAGTAAAAATTTGATAATAAAAAAAATAGAGGTTTTGGCCTCTATTTTTTTGTTAATCATTCAACATAATTGAATTTTTTAATTTTATAACCAGATTTGATTGATCTATCTATATAACCTTCAATAGTGTTGTCTACTTTTTTCAATATCCTTACAATTGATAAAGCATCAAATAAACCATCGTGGAAAGCTCCTCGTTCTAAATTATAATCATATACTAGATGTTCTAGTTTATAACTATTGTGGTTTGGTGCAAGTTTTTTCATTGTTTGCAAACTACATAAATAATCAAATTTTACATCATTTAATTTATCCCCAATTTCTTCGCTATAATGTTTAAAATTGAAGAATAATCTATAAACATCAAAAGCACTGTTATGTGCTATTCATAAATAATCACCAGTTAAATATTTATGTATTTTGTCAAACTCTTCGTAAAATTTAGGTTTATTCTTTAAAAAATCTTCACTAATTTTATGGACTGAATAAGCTTCATAATGTATACGTAAATCATTTTTAAAATATAAATTCATTTCATCAACTTTAACTTCGTTTTCGTAAACTACAAGTGCTAGTTGTATAATTTCACCTTGTAATGATGTTGTTTCTGTATCAAAAAACACTATCTTATCATATTTTCTTTTTGTTTTTATTGACTTATTATTTGTTTTTTTGACAGTTGTTGGAATATTATTAGTTACTTTTTTGGTTGTTGAATTATTAATTGTTAATCCAATGGAGTCATCTTGTTTTATATTTGAAGTAGGTTTTTTAATTATTAAATTTTTATTAATAGCTTCGATTTCGTTTTCGTTATAAGTATTAATAAATTCTTCAACACTAATTTCTTTTTCTTTTTTGTTTAAAGCTTCTAATAATACTTCTTCAAACTTATCATAATCTTTAATGTTGATTGTATATCGAGAATTATCTCTAATATTTATTAAATTACCAGATGGAATATTTTTATTTATATTTGTTTTATGTATTAAAAATAAGTAAATAGCTACTTGTAAATAGTTTTCGAATGATACTTTTGTTACGAATTTAACTTCATGAACAATATTAGCATCTTCTTGATATAAATCTATCATACCTACAACATTTTTCCAAGTGACTTGAAATTGTTTTTGAAGATTTAAGTCTGATAAGTATTCTAACATTCTTAAATTAATTTTAACACTATTTTTCTCATCAATTCAAGTTGGAAAATTATTAATATTATCTTCAAATGGTTTTAATCTTGTTAAGTCATTGTTTTCAATAGAATTCTTAATAAAACATAATTCTAAAAAAGTGTTAACTTTTTTATCTAAAATTTTATTAATATAATGCGATGTACTATTTGATATAAGTTTAAAACCTTTCATAATTTCCAATAATGTTTTATTTTCTTTTTTAAACTTATATAAGTCATTTCTTTCAAATATATTCTCGGCATAAATTCCGTTTATATCGGAAATATTGTAGACTAAATTATTATATGTGATGTTATTAGATATTTCTATGTTTTCATCTTTAGTATTAATTTGTTCAAATTCAATTAATTCTTTAAATTTTTCTTCAATTTGATTAGGTAAAAATTTTACAATTTCAGTTACTTTTTTAAATCTTTGGAAATCATCATTTGCTTCAATTTCGTCATCTTCATTTATTAAACCATAAATTTGGTCTTTTAAATATTTCATTAAAGTTGGTAAGCTATCTTTTTTATTATAAAAAATATGTAATTCTTCTATATTTCTAGTCGCTGCTACATAAAACAATTTATTAAATTTATCTGTATTGTAAAGTGCTTCAGTTCGTTGATTAAAATTAAGCATTACAACAACTTTACGCTCTAATCCTTTTACTTGATGTACTGTACTAAAAACAATTTTACCCATAGTTTCTATAGGATTTACTTTTTCCTCATTATCCGATCTAGAAACATAAACATTAAACCCGTTTAAAGTAAGTTTATTAGCGATAGATTTTATGTTTTCTGAATTTGTTGAATATGATAATACGAATATGTTTTCTTGTCCGTATTGTTTAATTTTATTTAATATAGTTTCTTCTATCAAATTGCTTCCGTAATCAAATGTACTAATATTTACTAAGCCATCTCTATTTAACGCATTAAAAGATTCGTTTTTATATTGTTTACTTCCATTTAATAAATGTCATGTTGCATTTGGAACTCTAAATGAACCATTTATTTCTAATTTTTTTCAAGTTTTAGAAGGTATTAATTTATCAATATTTTCTAAAAACATTGAATTAGCTTCTTTAAAACTATATATTTCCTGGTTAGAGTCACCTATAAACATAACTCTTGCAAGTGGATTACATTTTAGTATTTTAAGTATTAAACTTCAATAAAGCGGAGTTATATCTTGAGCCTCATCTATAATAATTGTGTCATATTCATTTAAAGTTAATGTAGCTATTTGATTAAATTCTTTTAATGAGAAATCATCTAAAACTGTTTTCTTACTTTTCTTAGTTGCAAATGAGTGAAATGTATGCACTTCATAACTTTTATCAGCGATACCTTTACTTTTAATTCTTTCTTTAGTATCACTCACTAATTTTGTGTTATATGATAAAACTAGTGTTTTCCAACTCAAATTATATTTGTTTGAATCATAAATAATTTCAACTATTGTTTTAGTTTTACCGCTTCCTGCAGCTGCGTTTACTATTAAATTATCACCATAAAAAGAGTCGATTATCTTTCTCTGCTCTACTGATAATTTCTCTTCTTTCTTTTCTACTTTCATATTATTAAATAATTAGAAAAATAGAGGTTACCCTCTATTTAAAATTATTATAATTCCTCAATTGTTCCATTAAGTTTTTCAAATGCTGCTTTTGCAGAAGCAGAAGCTTTATTTACAACAACATGTAATTTTTTAGTTAATGTACCATTTCCTAATAATTTAATAGGTAATGATCTTTTTACTAAACCTTCTTCGAATAATCTTTCTACTGTTACTTTTTCACCATCTTTGAATTTTAATTCTAAGTCTGATAAATTAATTACTTGGTATTCAACGTGATTTACGTTTGTGAATCCACGTTTTCCAATACGACGGAATCATGGAGTTTGACCCCCTTCGAATCCTAATCTGTGCCCTTTACGTTTGTTTTGCCCTGATTGACCTTTACCAGCTTGTTTACCTTTACCAGCAGCATGTCCACGCCCTTTACGGTGTTTGTCTGGTCTTGAACCTTCTGTTGATTTTAATGTATGTAATTTAATTGCCATAATTATTTAAAGTCCTTTACGTCTTTGTCTCTAAGGTCAGCGATTTGTTCAGGTGTTCTTAATTGTTTAAGAGCTTTAACTGTTGCTTTAACGATGTTTGCTTTTTTACGTGATCCGTATGTTTTTGTAACGATGTCTGTATATCCAGCAAGTTCAACAACAGCACGTACAGCACCAGAAGCGATAAGTCCTTTTCCTTTAGGAGCAGGTTTTAACATAACTTTAGATGCTAAGTATTTTGTCATTGGAATTTCGTGTGGTATTGTACCTGTTTTACTATCAAGTGGAACTGTTACTAAATTATTTTTAGCATCTTTGATAGCTTTTTTGATTGAATCTGGAACTTCATTTGCTTTTCCGTGTCCATATCCAACAACACCTTTTTTGTTTCCGATAACTACGAATGCTGAGAAACTAAATCTTCTACCACCTTTAACAACTTTAGTAACACGAGCAATATCAATAACTTTTTCTGTATATTCTGATTCTACTCTTTGACGGTTGTTTCTTGGGTTGTTTCTTCTTGGTCCACGACGATTTTGTGTTCTACCCTTGTTATCTGAGTTTTCTTTTTGTTCTCCAGTAGTGTTTTTTCTTGGTCTGAAAGTTTTTTTAGCGGTAACTTCTTTTGTACCTGTTGTTTCGTTTTGAGTTAAAACTTTTTTATTATCTTTTTCCATAATTAGAATTTAACTCCTTTCGCTCTTACTGATTCAGCAAATGCTTTTACACGACCGTGGTATAAATATCCACCACGATCAAATACTACTTCTTTAATTCCTAGTGAATTAATTTTATCACCCATTAATTCACCTAATTTTTCAGCAGCTTTTACGTTACCACCGTATGTTTCATCTTTAAGTGTTGAAACTGACGCTAATGTAACTCTTGCTTGGTCATCGATTAATTGTGCATAAAAGTTTTGGTGAGATTTAAAAACGTTTAAACGTGGTTTTGTAGCTGTACCGTTAATTCAGTAACGTGCACGTTGGTGCTTAACTTTTCTAGCTTGATTTCTTGATAATTTTGCCATAATGTTTTAATTAGCTTTCTAAAATTATTTAGAAGCTGTTTTCCCTTCTTTACGTCTAATTTTTTCACCTTTGTATGAAATACCTTTACCTGAGTAAACACTTGGTTTTCTAACCGCTCTAACGATTGAAGCAAAGTGTCCTACGTTTTGTTTATCGATACCAAATACTGAAACTTCTGTTGGTTTTGCAACTGTAACTTTAATGTCACTTGGAATTTCTAATGAGTGGATGTGGCTGTATCCGGCTGATACGTCTAATTTAGAACCAGCTAAAACTGCTTTATATCCAACCCCTTTAATTTCTAAATCAATTTTGAAACCTTTTGTAACACCCTCAATCATGTTTGAAATGTGTGAGTTTGTTGTTCCGTGTAATTGTTTAGTTGTTTTTTCTTCGTTTGCACGAATTGTTGAAACTTGATTATCTTCTACTTTTACTGTGATTAAATGACTGAATGTTCTTGTTAAAGTTCCTAATGGTCCTTTAACTGTAACTGTTGAATTGTCTACTGTAACTGTTGCTCCAGCAGGGATTGTTAAAATACGATTTCCTACACGAGACATACAACTACCTATCAAATGTGAGCGATAATTTCACCACCCACTTTTGCCTCTCTAGCTTGTGTTCCTGTCATTAATCCTTTTGATGTAGATATGATAACTGTTCCGTAACCTGACATAATTGTTGGAATTTCAAGAGTTTTAACATAAACTCTAAGTCCTGGTTTTGAAATTCTTTTAATTCCTACGATAGCAGGTTGATTTTTCTTGTATTTTAATGTAACTACTAATTCTTTTGATGTACCTTCACCTTTAACTTCATAAGATGAAATGTATCCTTCTGAGTGAACCACTTTTAAAATTTCTTCTTTTTTTGTTGAATAAGGCATTGAAACGGTTTTGTGTTTTCTAATATTTGCGTTTTTAATACGAACTACTAAATCTGAAATTGGATCTGTAATAAACATAATTATCAACTCGCTTTCTTCACACCTGGAATTTTACCTTCATGTGCAAGGTTTCTAAAACAGATACGACATATTTTATATTTTCTTAATACTGCATGTGGACGTCCACATAATTCACAACGTGTATAAGCACGTGATGAAAATTTTGGTTCACGTTTTGCCTTAACTATTAATGCTTTTCTCGCCATTATTTAGCTCCTTTTTTTTCAAATGGTACACCTAATGATTCTAATAATGTTCTTGCTTCTTCATTTGATTTTGCTGTAGTTACTACAAGAACGTCTAACCCTTTAATACGACGAATTTTGTCAAATTCGATTTCTGGGAAAATGATTTCTTCTTTAATCCCTAAGGCAAAGTTTCCTCTACCATCAAATGCTTTAGGATTTGCACCACGGAAATCACGAATACGTGGCATTGCAACATTGATTAATTTGTCTAAAAATTCTCACATTCTATCTCTACGTAGTGTAACTTTTCCACCCATAGGCATTCCTTCACGAAGTTTTCATGAAGCGTTTGATTTTTTAGCTTTTGTTTCGAATGGTTTTTGTCCTGAAATTAATGTTAATTCATTTAAAACTTCTTCGATTGCTTTTGAGTTTGAAACTTCTTTACCAGCTGTCATGTTTAATACAACTTTTTCAATTCTAGGTACTTGCATAGATGAAGAGTAGTTGTATTTTTCTTTAAGAGCTGGAACTGCTTTTTCTAAATAAACTTGTTTTAACATATACTACACTTCCTTTTGAGTTTTTCTAGCAACTCTTACTTTTTTACCGTTTTTATTAACTTTATATCCTAGTTTTGAAGTTTGTTGTTTACTTGTTTTACTTGATTTTTTTACTAAATAAGCTACGTTTGATGCATGAATTGGAGCAGCCATTTCTGTTATAGAACCGTCTTGATTTTGTTGTGTTGGTTTGTTGTGTTTTGTAACGATATTTACGTCTTTAACAATAACTCTGTTTGTTTTGTGGAATATTTTTTCAATAACTCCAATTTTCCCTTTTTCTTTACCAGCGATTACAATAACTTGATCATCTTTTTTAAATTTAATTTTTGTCATAATTTGATTTTCTCCTTTACTATAATACTTCTGGTGCTAAAGAAACGATTTTAGGGAATTTTTCTCTAATTTCACGAGCAACTGGTCCGAAAACACGAGTTCCACGTGGTGTTAAATCTTCTTTAAGAATAACAACAGCGTTATCATCGAATTTAATGTATGAACCGTTTGTACGGTGAATACCATATTTTGAACGTACAACTACCGCTTTAACAACTTGACCTTCTTTAACCATACCGTTAGGTAATGCTTTTTTAACTGAACACACTACGATGTCACCAATTTTGGCAACTTTTTTCTTTGAACCACCTAATACACGAATTACACCTATTGTTTTTGCACCTGAGTTATCAGCTACATTTGCTCTTGATAATTCTAAAATCATATTAGTTGTTTCCTTCGATAGCGGCTTCTTTTATTGAAACTAATCTAAAGTGTTTTGTTCTTGAAAGTGGTCTTGTTTCCATAATAACAACAACATCATTTAATTTTGCAACTTCGTTTTCGTCATGTACTGCAAATCTTTTTGTTGATTTGTAACGTTTTGAATAAAGTGGGTGTTTTTTGTATGTATCAACTGCAACAATAATTGTTTTAGCACTTTTCCCTGCTGAAACAACTTTACCTGTTAAAGTTTTTCTTGTATTTCTTTCCATAACTATTTATTCTCCTTTTTTGCATTTAATGCTGTAAGAGTTTTAGCAATATCTGTTCTTAAAAGTTTAATTTTGTGTGTGTCTCTTAAATCACCAGTAACATTTCTATATCTAAGTGTGAATAATTCAGCTTTTAATTTTAAAGTTAATTCTTCAAGTTCTTTTGTTGATTTTTCTAATAAATCTTTGTAACTCATAATTATTCATCTCCTTTTCTTTGAACGATTTTTCATTTAACTGGTAATTTGTGACCTGCTAAACGAAGAGCATCACGTGCGATTTCTTCACTAACACCACCAACTTCAAACATCATTGTGTTAACTTTTACTGCTGTATATCATAATTCTGGAGCACCTTTTCCTGATCCCATACGAACCCCGATAGGTTTAGATGTTTTTGAAAAGTGTGGGAAGATTCTAATGATAACTTGACCTTCACGACCCATTCTACGTGTTGCTGCGATACGTGCTGATTCTATTTGACGAGCTGTAACTCATGCTGATGTAACTGCTTGCAATCCGAATTCTCCGAATGCTACAGTATTTCCTTTTGTAGCTTTTCTTTTGTCGTGTCTAACAACAAAAGGCTTTCTATATTTAGTTCTTTTAGGTTGTAACATTATTTTTTACCTCCTAAAATTTCACCAAGTGAAACTCAAACTTTAACACCAATAGCTCCATATGTTGTTCTAGCTGTTGCTGTTGCGTATTCTACATTTTGTCTTAATGTATGAAGTCTCATTTCTCCTTCAGAATATCCTTCTGAACGAGCCATATCAACTCCGTTTAAACGACCGCTAACCATAGTTTTAATACCTTTAGCACCTGCTTTTAAAGCAGCTCTAATAGCTATTTTCTGAGCTTGACGGAAGCTTTCACGGTTTTCTAATTTTGTTGCAATCATTTCTGCAAGTAATCTTGCGTTTAAGTCATAGTTTTTTAATTCTATAACTTGTAATTTTAAGTTAAGATTTCTATTTTTAACAAATTTTTGTACCTTAACTGTTAATTCTTGGATGTTCTTACCTTCTTGACCTAACATTGCTGCTGGTTTAACTGTGTGTAAATTAACTGTCACTTTGTTGTCTTTAGTTCTTTTAATTTCAACTTTTCCGATTTGGTATTCACGTACTAATTTATCGAAGAATTTATAAATTTTAGCATCTTCAACTAAATATGATCCGAAATTATCTTTATCTGCGAATCATGTTGAATTATGGTTTTTTGAAACTCCGTAACGGAATCCATTTGGATTAACTTTTTGTCCCATTAGTTTCTCTCCTCTAATACTATTGATAAATTTGATGTACGTTTTAAAATTGAATAAGCTCTACCTTGACTTCTTGGTTGGAATCTTTTAAGTGTTGGACCTTCGTTTACATAAACTTCTTTTACGAATAATTTTGATGCGTTCATTCCGTGGTTGTTTGTTGCGTTAGCAACTGCTGAGTTAAGTAATTTAAGGAAAATTGGTGCTGATTTTTTAGATGTATTTTCTAAAAGACCTAAAGCAACGTTTACGTCTTTTCCTCTGAATAAGTTTGCTACTAATTTAGCTTTAGATGAACTTACTCTTTGTAATTTTACATGTGCTTTTGCTTGTTGTGCCATTATTTCTTCTTACCTTTATCTGCACCGTGACCTGAGAATGTTCTTGTAGGTGCAAATTCCCCTAATTTATGTCCAACCATATCATCTGTTACGTAAACTTCGATGAATTTATTTCCGTTATGAACTGCGAATGTTAAACCAACAAAACTTGGGAAGATTGTTGAACGTCTTGATCAAGTTTTAACTGGTTTTTTAGGTGCGTTCCCTTCAACGATTGCATCTACTTTTTTAAGTAAATGTTCATCGGCGAATGGACCTTTTTTAAGACTACGTGCCATTATTTAGCATCCTTTCTTCTTCTTAAAATAAGTTTATTTGAAGATTTCTTAGTTTTTCTTGTTTTAACTCCAAGAGCTTTTTTACCTCAAGGTGTAAGTGGAGCTTTACGTCCAACTGGTTGTTTACCTTCCCCTCCACCATGTGGGTGATCTACAGGGTTCATAACTGATCCACGAACTGTAGGTCTAATTCCTTTGTGTCTGTTAATTCCGGCTTTACCAACGTTAACAAGTGAGTGTTCTTCATTACCAACAACACCGATTGTTGCACGACAACGCGCTAACACACGACGTGTTTCTCCTGATTTAAGTCTAAGAACAACATATTTTCCATCGTCATCTTTTCCAAGTAATTGAGCTGATGTTCCAGCACTACGTGCTATAATACCACCTCCACCTGGTTGCATTTCGATGTTGTGTACAAATGTACCTTCAGGAATGTTTGATAAAGGAAGTGTGTTACCAACAACGATATCTACATTTTCTCCTGAAATAACTTTTTGACCTAAAACGATTCCTTTAGGTGTTAAGATATATCTTTTTTCTCCATCTGCATATGCTAATAAACTAATGTTTGCTGAACGGTTTGGATCATATTCAATAGTTTTAACAATAGCTGGAATGTTATCTTTATTACGTTTAAAATCTACAAGTCTGTAAAATCTTTTTACACGTCCCCCGTGATGTCTAACAGTAATTTTACCTTGGTTGTTACGTCCTGCATGATATTTTAGATTAACTAAAAGTGATTTTTCAGGTGCATGACCAGATAAATTTTGTCTGAAATCAAGAGAAGACATATTTCTACGACCGTTTGTAGTTGGCTTATAATGTTTAATTGCCATAATTGTCTTTTCTCCTTTGCTTAAAAATAGTGCGGAATTTCTTTTAAGCAATACATTTAATCCGCTTATATTTATATATATTATTTAATTTTAATTTAATTACGAAAAGTTCATCGGAGAACTATTCTCCACCAACTTTACGTTTTGTTGTTGTTTTTGCTTTAACTGTTGCTTTTTTTGTTGCAACTTGTTTTTTAGCTGCTAATTTTTTAGCCACTTTGTTTTCAACGTCTTTTGCTTTTGCTTCTTTTGCTTTTTTAGCTTCTTTAACTTCTTCTGAAACTATTTGTGCTTTTTCTTCATCTTCACTTGGGATGTAGTTAATTGATTGTCCTTCAACTAATGTAACCATAGCTTTTTTGTAACGATTTGTAAATCCGTGGAAACGACCAACATTTTTTGGTTGTTTTTCAACTTTGATTGTTCTAACAGATGCTACTTTAACACCAAAAATTGTTTCAACTGCTTCTTTAATTTGGTATTTGTTAGCTGCATAATCTACTTTAAAAACAAATGTTGATTGTGTTGTTCTTAAAACGTCAGTTTTTTCTGTTAAAATTGGTGATTTAATAACTTGTGTTAATTCCATGATTATTTAGCCTTTCTTTCTAAAAGCTCTAAGCTTTGTTTTGAAATGATCATTACATCAGCACCAACGATTTCTTCAACTGTTAGTGAGTTTGCTTTAGTTGTAGCAACGTTTGGTAAGTTTTTAGCTGATTTAAATACATTGTAATCTTCATTAACTACTAAAACGTGTTTTAAATCGTTTACATTAAGTTCAACTAATTTATTAACTAAGTCTTTAGTTTTGATTGAGTTTAATGTTAAGTCATCAACAATAACTGCATTATCTTGTGATAATAATGTTAATGCTGATACAAAAGCGTTGTATTTAACTTTTTTGTTAACTTTAAGTGAGTAATTTTTGTTTGATTGAGGCCCGAATGCTCTACCACCACCTACTCAGATAGGTGAACGCATAGAACTGTGACGTGCTCTACCTGTACCTTTTTGTCTTCATGGTTTTTTACCACTTCCACTAACTTCGGCACGGTTTTTAACTTGGTGTGTACCTTGTCTTCTTGAAGCTCTTTCTGATAATATTGTGTCAAAAATTGCTTGTTCATAAATTTTTTCGCTTTGGAATAATGCTTTAGGTAATTTAACTTCTGATTTTAAAACTTTTTTAACTACTTTTTTAGTAGTTGTAGTTGTTTTAACTTCTGTTTTTGTTCCTACTTGTTCTTTTTTAACTACTGGTTTTTTTGTAGTTGTTGTTGCTTTTTTAGCAACAGTTTTCTTAGCTGTTGTTGTTTTTGTTGTAGTTGCTTTTTTAGCAGCAGGTTTTTTAGTTGTAGTTGCTTTTTTTGCTGTAGTAGCTTTTTTTGTATCTGCCATAACTATTTATCCCCTTCTTGTGCTTCTTTAGCTTCTGCTTCTTCGATTAATGCTTTTAATTCTGATGAGTGCATTCCAACTGTAACTTCAATGTTGTGTTTTTTAGCTTGTTCAATTAATTCATTTAATAATTGTACTTCTTGAACATCAACAAGTTTAACACCTTCGTGTGCTGGAAGTCCTTTAACAGCTTCTTTAACTACTATGTATGATTTTTTAGGTCCAGGAATTGATCCTTTAACTAAAATAATGTTGTTTTCTAAATCAACTTTAACAACTTCTAGGTTTTGAACTGTAGTTTTTACATTACCTAAGTGTCCAGGCATTGTCATACCTTTGAAAACTCTGTTTCCGGCAATATCCCCAAGTGATCCTGTTTGTCTTACTGGTTGTGATCCACCACCACCACCGTGTGATTTAGGTCCAATGTGTTGGTTGTGTCTTTTAATTGTACCAGCGAATCCTTTACCTTTAGATGTACCTGTAACATCAACAAGTTCACCAGCTTTAAATATGTCAGCTTTAATTGTGTCTCCAAGTTCGAAACCTGACATTTCACGAACTTCTTTTACGAAGCGCTTAGGTGTTGTTTTAGCTTTAGCAAATTGACCTGAGTCTGGTTTGTTAACACGATTTGCTTTTTGTTCAAATACAGCAAGTTGTGTAGCAACGTAACCATTTTTGTCGTTTGTTAAAACTTTTGTAACAACATTTGGTTGTACTTCTATTACAGTAACAGGGATTCTTAAACCTGTTTCAGTGTAAATTTGAGTCATACCAACTTTACGTCCTAAGATTCCTTTCATTTTTTCTCCTTAAAAAATTTTTTTATTTTACTTTAACTTGAATTCCTACTCCAGCAGGTAATTCTAATCTGTTTAATTTGTCAGTAACTTCACTATTAGCGTTTTCAACAACAACTAATCTTTGATGAGTTCTACTTTCAAATTGTTCACGACTTGGTTTGTTAACGTGAACTGATCTTAAAATTGTGATTTCATCTCTTTTAGTTGGTAATGGAATTGGTCCACTAACTTTAGCTTTAAGTTCTTTTAATAATAAATAAACTTTTTTAGCTCCTTCATCAACTAATGTGTGATCAAACCCTTTAATTTTAATATTTAGTTTGCTCATGTTGTCTCCTTTTTGTTCTTTTGAACAATAACTCACTATAAAAACCTAGAAATACCTCAACAACTTTGTATTACTAGCAACCTTATAGATCAACGTTATAGTTGCTTTATAATTATATAATAAAAACCGAAAAATGGAAATCATTTTTTTCGGTTTTTAATTTTAACAACTGTTCTCGGTGTATCGCTATGTATTTTTATGCAATTCTTTTATCAATTCAGTCTTCTAAAACTTCTTCTGGAACGTATTCGAAACCTTTTTCAACTATTTCATCACCTTTTAATAATATAGTTGTAGGAACCTTTAGAACTCTTCATTTTGTATTTGGATCTCTGAAAAGTCTTGCTTCTTCGGCGTCAACATTGATAAATTCTACTTGTTCATTATTCTCGAATTTGTTGGCTACTTCATTAAAAACAGGTTTCATCATTTTACAATCTGTACATCATTCTGTTGTGAATGTTAAGAAAGTTAATTTATCTGAAGTTTTATTTTGAATAACTTCTTGCGCTTCTGCTCAATTTAATTTTTTAATCATTTTGCTCCTTTTTAATTGCTAAATTCATCATTTATGTCAAATTCATCTAATCAATCATTTTCTATATTTTGAACTTCTTTTTTGACAAATTTAATTGTTTTATCTTTTTCTTCAATATTATAATCAAATTCATCAGTTTTTGATTTTAAATCATTGTATCAAAAATAAAAATCATCTACAAGTTTTAAATCCGATCTTTTTAAAATAATTTTTTCAAGTTTTTTGAAACTTAAATTCCTGAAATCTAAAACAAAATGTCTAGATGCAAAGAAAATGAAGTCATAGTAATCTTTAACTTTTTTTGTATACACAAAATTTGTATTATGATCTTTTAATTCCTTAATTTTATCACTTAATGTAATTTTTGTCTTTTTATTTATTTTAAAATTAAATAAATGCTTAAAAATTAAAAATAAAATAAATACAAATAACATTATTGGTAAAATAGGCGAAATTAAAGGAATATAAAGAATATTAATAATGGTATCTAAAAATACACCAGTATTATTTCAAATAGAAATATCTAATATATTAATCGAATCTTTTTGATTTAAACCGAATTTTTTTCACCATCCTTCTGTAAATATAGTAGATAAATTTTGCGGGTTAAAACTAAAATTTTCAATTGTAACAAAATAAATAATTAAGTGGTCTAATAATGTTATTGCTAAGAAAAAATATATTATGGACTTATAAATTTTGTGTCTTAATTCCCCGATTCTAATCATCTGAGTTCTATCAAAATAAAAAAGTATTTTATTTTGATTAAAATTAAAATAAATTTCAAAGACAAAAAATATAGTTAATCCTGCTAGTAAAAAAATAATTGTGTTACCAAACAAGAGTCCAAAAGTATAAATATAAACTCAATTCAAAAATGTTGGTAAAACTCCCACACTGAATAAAACAAAGAAAATAAAAAGCAAAATAAATAATACTATAGATATAGTAAGTTTAATTTTGCTTATTTTTTTATAAAATACCTCTCTATTATTTTTATTATTTAATTCTTCTAAATAAGGCATTTTTAATAGATTAAGTAATTTAGATTTTAACATTTTAATTTACCTGTGTAAGTGTGAAAGCAACCATAGGGTCTTTATCTGTTAGTTTAAAAATTCTTTTTCTTATTGTTTTTCTTACTCTTTCATTTAGCTCGCGCATATTTGCATACTCTCTATTTGAGATTAAATCAATAATAACTTCTTTAATTAGATTATCAAATCTATCATATTCGTCACTATTGATGATTCCGACATAATTAATATGTAGTTTACCAACTATTTTTTTAGTTTTTGGAGAATATAATGAATTAATAATAATTACTCCATCACGACCTAATACTTCTCTTTCGGCTAATACTTCCGAAGAAATATCACCAACTCCAAAACCATCAATAATTGTGTCGCCAACCTCTTTAACTTTACCGTTATGCGAAATTAACTTACCATTTTCAAAGTGTGCTATCTTACCATTTAAAAGAACTATTGAATTAGTGTTTTTATTCTCTAATTGTAAATAATCACAAACATCAATTAAATATCTATATAAACCTTGAGCAGGTATAAAATAGTTTGGTTTTAGATTTTTAACTAAACTAAAAATATCTTCTCTTGAAGGTCTACAATAGAAATATTCATTATCAGGAACATCAATTAAATTCGAAGTAACTTTTGCTATCTCATCTAAAGTTTGAGCTGCTTCAGACTCTAAACCATTTACCGGAGGAGCCATCATTATTACAGTATCATTCTTATTAATTCTCATATAAACATCATCGTTTGAAACTATTCTCACAAAACGTGAATATAGTCTCTCAATTGAACCTGTAACTAATACTACAGCATTATCTGTTTTGTTGATTAATTTATAGTCTAAAATTTCTGGGAATTGATAATCCGGATAACCTTTTTCTAAAAATTGTTTAGTTAAAAATAGTATATCAGCATAATTTTTCCCATAAGGAATAATTGGTCTATTGTACTTTTTAGCAAGTTCGATTATTTGTTGTAAAGTAACAACATCTTCTGAATATGCACCAATAACAATTTTATTTTTTGAGTTTGATTTTTTAAATGCGTCTTCAATATAACTTGGCAACTTAAGTTTATCAATTGCTTTACCATTTGTTTTAGATCTACCTGCATCACTAACAATTGCATTTAATTTACGCTTACCGAAAAGTTTTGATAAGTGGTAGAATCATGTTTTACCAAAAATTCCTAAATCACCTTCGACATAGTTGAACATGAATAAGTAATCACCACTCTTGGTAATAAAATCAAAACCAAGATTACCTGGAGTTGATCCCGGAAGAGAAATAGGTTGAACAATAATAGATCCTATTTTTGTTCTTTCGGTAATTGTTTTTATTTGGAATTTATCCAATTTTATATTGTATTTTTGAAGTCTTTCTTGTATGAAGTGTTTGTTTAAAAAAGAAGTATAAATTCTAATATTTGGCACTTTCATTAGCAATCAAGGCAACGCGGAAAAACTTTCATTTCTAATATCTGTAATGAAAATTCCCTTAATTTTATCTTTATTTTTTTCTAAAAAAGTAAAGTCTGGTATTAATGTATCAACACCATTTTTTGAATTAATAGGAATTTTTACACCTGAATTAATTATGTATAAATCATCATTATAACTAAAAACGTAACTGTTTTTTCCGTTCTCGTCTTGACCACCTAATGCAAAAATTTTAACATTTTCCATTTTTGTCATCTCCTTGTTTTTAATAACGGAATATATTTCTTAATTATAACAAACTATTAGCTATTTTTTTATATAAAAAACACAAAACAATTATTTTTTAACTATTTTGTGTTTTTTTCTATACGACAGCAATTAAAATTAGACTTAAACTGTAAATTATCAAGTTAAAATAAAATGGATAATTTGATTTTGTTGGTTTATTTTCTTTTTCAATTTCTTTTTTCTTATTATTTTCTAGGAATATTCTTCTTTCTGTTTCGTTCATTTTTTTAGCTCTGTATTCAATCCTACTTTTATTACTTGAGTTAATACCTGATTTCATTTTTTCAATAGTTCTTTCTAAGAAACCTCATTTGAAAAGAAGGATAAATAAAACCAAAGCAAATGTAACTATTCCCGAAGCTGTTACGGCATTATTTCATTTTGTTATATCATCTTTTCCAGTAACAACGGAGTAAGTAAAAATTGAAAAATACATAACTAAATAAACTGAGCTTATTACGTAAAAACGTATAGAAGTAAAATTTAATAAACTTTGTTCTTTAAAATGTGTTCATAAAATATTTAATTTATTTCTCATAATTATTTGATTTTAAATATCTTTTTACCTAATTTGACTCATTCTACAATTATTTCGTCAATAAAATCAAATCCTTCTTTGTAGAAATTATTATCATTCAAATTAACTCCAACAGATTTTAAAATGTTAATAGGATAATCTCTACCACCAGCACTTAAGAAATTATCAATGTAATTATTAAGTGCTTTTTCGCCGTTTTGTTTATATTGTTTAAAGAAATAAAGTGCAACTAATTGTCCTATAGCATACTTGTATACATAAAATCCATAGTAATAATGTGGAACATAAATTGATTGGATTGTGTTTGATGTCGAATATTTTAATTTATTAGCATTATATTTTTTAGCATTTTCAAAGTAAATTTTACTAATTGAGTCATAACTTCCTGAAATTGTTCCATCTCAAATACCTTTATACAAGTCATATTCGTAATTTGCTCATAAAACTTGTTTGTGAACTGTACCAATAAAATTATCAATTAACGCACCTAAAACTTGGAATTTAAGTTTATCATTATTTGAATTTTTTAATAAGTGATCTGTTAACATTAATTCATTATAAATTGAGGCAATTTCAGCTAAGAAAATAGGGTATTGTGAATTAACCAAACTATTTCTTGTGTCTGAAAAATATGAGTGCATTGAGTGTCCTAATTCATGAACTAATGTTTCAACACTACGTAATGATCCTTCAAAGTTCATTGAAATATATTTTTTATCAATTCCGTAAGTACCACCAATACTGTAAGCTCCGCCACGTTTGGTGTCTGTAGGCATATAATCAACTCAATTTTCAGTTAACGCTTTATTAATTTGTTCGTTGTATTCATCTCCAAATGGCATAAGTGCTTCTTTTGCTAATTCAACCATTTCATCAACAGTATATTCAGTTTTAACATTAACTAAATCACGCATAGAATCTCATTTTTGCATTTTTGAATTAAATTTTGCTTGGTAAAATCTTTTATGTCAGTTACGATATTTTTGCACCATATCTTTACTTTGTGAGACTTGTTCGAATAATTTATTTAATAATTCATCTGTCATCTTGTCATCTTTTGTTAACATATCTGTGGCAGACTTGAATTTTCTAATTTTAGCTTCTGTAACAATTTCTTTAAAGTGTTGAAATAAAACTTCAGCAAGCGAATCTTTGTGATTTTCATACGCTTTTCAAAAGTTTTTGTATGATTCCTTTCTAACATTTTCATCTTTATTTTTACCAAATTGACGATAGTTAGTTGGGTTTAACTTAACTTTCTTTTTACCTAAATTAACATAACCATAATCTAATTCACTATTTGTAAGAATACTAAATACTTTATGGGGATCAGGTTGGCCATATGCTGATTCAATTAAGTACTCTTCAACTTTATCGTCTAATTTATGGTTGTATTCTTCAATTTGATCTTCTAAATGACGTTTGTAGTCTGCTAATCTTGGATCATTTTTTCATTCTTTAATTTTTTCAATATTTTTATAAAAACGGTTTGTCTCAGATCCAAATTCAATGTTTAATTTGTTAAAACGAACTTTTAATTCTGATTCTAATTTTAAAATTTCTGGATTAACTAAATCTTCGTTTAATTTATTTGAAACATAGTTTTCTACTTTAAATTCCAATAATGTTTGTTCTTCTGATTTTTTAACATCTTGTATGTAAGATTCTAAGTTATCATATTTAGAATCTTTATTTTTAATTCTTTCACGATATACTGTTTCATACTCATTAATTAATTCTTCGATTTTTCGACCTTTAAGTAAGTCTTCTAAATCTCATGTATATTTTTTAGGTATATCAGTGTGTTTTTTAAACTGTTTTGCTTTCATTTTGTCTCCTTATTAATAAATATTATTTTTATTTAATTATTATTCTTTTTTAAATATCAATTTATTGTACGCTTCGCTAATTTTATAATCTAAATTTTTCATTTCAAATAATGGTTTTGTGCTTTCATTCACGTTGTATCATGCCTCACAATAATCTTGTATTTCTTTTATATATTGGTCCATCTTATTAAATTCAAAATTAACTTCATCAAAAATATCATAAATATCAGTTAATTCTATATTAAAGCATTTCTTTGTTTCTCTAAGTAAAAACGATTGATTAATTTTACGTTTAAATAAATGGTCAATTACAAAACAAGTATCACTACTATTATCTAATGAATAATCAATTTTAGATGGAATAATATATGAATCAGGATTAGTCATTGTATAACCATCGTATATTAATTGGATTAAAAGTTCATTTGTCTTACTATTACTAATAATATTTTGAAATTCTGATTGTAATTCATCATTTATTTGTTTCTTTATCGATTTATCTTCCTTTGTTGTTGATAAATGTTCATCTAAGAATTTTAAGGAATGATTCTTAATAAATGATTTAATTGCAAGATCGATTTTTTCTTCTATTAAATTTTTAAAAATTTTATTTATTTTATCATTTTCAAATTCACCAAAGACAAAATAAAGTATAAATTTAAACTTATTATTTTTATTATTAGAAGTAAAAATATTAATTATCTCTTTTTTTGTTCATTTTTCTTCTAAAAATAGTAAATCCTTAATTATTAACCTAGCAAAAATATCTTTTTTATTTGAATTTAAGATAGAGTAATAACCGTTTTGAGTCTTTATTGTTTCATCAATTGTGCGAAGTTTTATAATATTTTCATTACTTAGTAAAAAATTACTATTTTTATCATTTTCTAAATATTTATTAGAAATTAAAAATACCAAATAAAATTTAAAAAACGTAAATCTAATTAAAGATTTTTTAACTAATTTGTCTATTATATAAAATGAAAAATGTTTAGAAAAACCAAGAATTAAATCGTCCGATAATTCATCAGCTATTTTGCCTGAACTATATTTTTTATTAATATTCTTCGGTATATAAAATGTTTTATTAACAAATTCTTGCAAAGTTTCATATAATTCTTTTTTAGTTGGATTAAAAATAATTAACTTTTGTATTTCTTTTCATGTGACTGCAAATTTTTTTAAGTAATCATCGTCTAATTCAGTATCTTTGTCATGTATAAAATTATTTAATTTTTCAATGTTATTTTTAAGCAACGAATTATCTTCTAATATTTCTTTTATAAATAAATTTTTTGTTATTATTTCAAAATTACTTATCTCATTCAAAATAACATTTATTTCTTTT
The DNA here is from genome assembly GCF_013348745.1 of Mycoplasma sp. OR1901. NCBI lineage: Bacteria > Bacillati > Mycoplasmatota > Mollicutes > Mycoplasmatales > Mycoplasmataceae > Mycoplasma > Mycoplasma sp. OR1901. Next base: position 805,782 of record NZ_CP054666.1, read on the forward strand.
CAATTTAAGAAATAATTAATGTAAGAATCTACAATTTTTGTAATTTCATCTCTTTTAATTTTTTGAAAAAGAGGATAGTCTGTTTTTATAATTTTTTTTCTTTTTGAAAATGTTATTTTATTGATAATTTTTTTAGATATTATATCTTTATCGATGTCTTTAAAATTATTTTTTACATCAATAATGGTATCGAAAAATCTTGTTTTAAACTCTTCGTTCAATACAGATGAATCAACAACATAAATAAATGTAATTTTTTTCTCGTCTTCTCTTAAATTTAGAAGACTATTCATTTCAAATAATTTTTGAAACACACTTTCTAATTTTTGTTTGTTTATATCTTCAAATATTATTATTTTTTTATTAGATTTTGCTATTACATCAACAATATCGTCAACATTAGCATCTAAAAAAGTAGTTTTAGTTTCTAGATTAAGTTCACTACCTTTAAATTTAATAGATTTAAATCTTCATAAATTATTATTTATAAGGTAAAAAGTTATAAACGTTATAATTCATACTAAACCAAAAGTTATTAAAACTATAAAATCAAAATGACTTTTACTAATTATTTCGCTAATAAATGTATTTATATTTCAATCAAACTTATAAAATGTTTTTAGAGATAAAGGAGTAAGAAAAATAGCTGTAATGAAAGATAACAAAATTATAAAAACAATTCTTTTTGGAGTTTTATTTTTCTTTACTAATGTATTACCAACAAAACGATTATTATCTAATTGATACATTATTTGTCTAACTAAACTTTTTTCAATTAAATTTTCACTATATTTTTCTTCGTTTGATTCAATTTTATTTATGTCACTAAAACTAATTTTAATAAAATCTTTTTCTTTTACATTTTTTAAAAACAATTTTAATATACTACTTTTTCCAGATAAAGCTTCCCCTGATACTAAAATATTTTTAACCTCATTTTTTTCAATTTCTTTATATATTTTTTTAGAATAATACTTAATTTCTTCATCATTGATTGTGTCTATATTAGAATTAGCTTCAATAAAATTAAGTTTTGAATTTATTTTATTATTTAAAAAAATATCATCTTTATACATAAATTCTTTCAATTCACTAAAAGATCATTGTAAATCTTCTAAATCAATTGATTCAAAAGGTAAAATAAAAGACTTTATATCTAGACTTTCGTTAGTGTCCAGTATTAAATTAGGATTTATATATTTAAATTTACTAAATGTATTATTTTTTTCATCCGTGTAGTCATTGAATTTATTATCTTTTAAAAAATGTGTGTAATTTTCCTTGTAAATATTATTATTTATTGTTTGTTTAAAATCAACAACTAAATTAGTTCAAGGTGTGTTTAACATCAATTCTAAATTGATCAATAATTTATTCAAAACATAAAATAAAAATACATCTTTATATCCACTATTATTTTTAAAAACGAAATGGTTTAATTTTCTTTTATATTCATTATTTTCATTAATAGGTTCTAAAAAGGAGTATAAATTAGCATAATAATCTTTATTTTTTAAAATTTCATATTTATCATTCTTAATTATTAACTTTTTGCCAATTTGTCTTTCTATAAATGTAATAAAAATTTTTGTAACATCATTATTGAAATGTTTTTTTTCATCATAAACAACATATTTCTTAACTAAATCTATCGCAAAAATAATTATTTCACCAACATCTAAATCATTTGGCAGTTTTGAAAAAATATCAGTAAGATCTATTTTACTTAAGGCATATTCATATAAATCAGGATTTTTTTTACTTATTTTATTATCTTTATACCATGAGTATCACTTACTATAATTTTCTCATTTTTTACCATAAAATTCTAGTTCTTTTTTAGATGTTTGTTGCTCTGTATTATGAGATTCTAGTTTATCTTTTATTTCAGTTCTAGCAATTATTAATTTTGTAAACAATTTTTTTAATGAATACTCTAAAACATTTTCTTCTATTACTACATTATTGTTTGTAAAAATTTTTAGTAAATATGATCAATTTAACCATAAATCACCGATTAAAACTTTAATTTTAGTTTTCTCAGCTCTAGTCATGTTGTCATTTTTTTTATCCATAAAATAATTATACTATATTAAAAGTTATAAGAGAATTAAGAGAATTTTAAATTATTTTAATGATTTATAAGTTTAAAAAATAATAAAAATCAACACCTTTCGATGTTAATTTTTTTATAATATTGATTATTATTTTGTTCACTCTTTTACTTGTTCTTCAGTTCCTAAAACATAGTGGTTTTTATCTTTGATTTGGTGAACAAATGGAATGTTTGGGAATATTTGGTCTTTCATATATGACAGTTCAAATTTAACTCCTTTGAATTTTTCGTTTGCATTCGAAATTTTCGGAATTGCTTTAAATAAATTAATTGTATATGGATGTATTGGTTTTTTGTAAATCTCTTCTGTTTTACCTGATTCAACTATTTTACCTAAGTGCATAATTTGAACTCTATCAGCAATATATTCAATCATAGATAAATCATGAGCTATAAAGATCATACCGATGTTTTTCTCTCTACATAAGTCTTTTAGTAAGTTAACAACCTGTGCTTGAATCGAGATATCTAATGATGCTATCGGTTCATCAGCAACAATAACTTTAGGTTCGGTGATTAAGGCACGAGCAATAACAATTCTTTGTCTTTGACCACCACTAAACTCGTGTGGATAACGGTATGCAAATTGTTTTAATAACCCAACATCTTCTAAACTTTTATAAATAGCAACTCTTGTTAGTAATTTATTAAGTTTAAATAATCTATAGAATAATGATATTTTTTCAAAAACAAATGAATATGCCTTATTTTTAAGTAATAATTCCAATTTAGAAATACCCATTAATATATAAATATTATTTAAATCTTTATTTAGATATTTTGATTCAATGTAGAATGAATTATTACTATTTTCTTTAGTGTTTACATTTGTTTGGTATACCTTCAATTGAACTTGATTTTGTTTGATTTTATCTTTAATTTTATCAATTTGAGATTTATTTTTTCTATCAACTTTACTTAACTTAGTTTTCAACTTAGTTATCATATTTGCTTGATAAAACTTAATAAATTGTTTATGAATTTGCTTGAATTTATTATCATAAACTTTTTCTTGTTCTTTTACTTCTTTAAGAATTGCTTCTTGTTCTTGGATTTCTTCATTTATTTTAAGAATTCTATTTTTATATTCAATAATATATTTTGCTAATTCTTCGTCAGCAACTTTCTTAGCTTCTAAATATTCTTTTTTAGACTCTTCAAGTTCGTTAAGTCTTGCTTGATAATTTTCTTCTTTTTTAGGTGAAACAAAGAAATGTTTAGTAGTATTTTTAACACTTACTCATAGCTCTTTAAATGAATTTTTAATAGCAGTTAATGTTTCTTTTTTTATTTTAGTCGAAGTCTCTAAATACTTATTAATATCGAGTGTAAATGATTTATCAATCATACTACGTATTTTCTTTTTATATTCAGATAATGATCCAAAATCATACGGTTCAATATTTAAATTATTTACAAAAAAGTCTCTTGAATCATCTTCAATTTGATAAATTAATTGTTGAAGATCTTCGTAGTTTAAAAATGCTAATTTTCTTCTATTTTTCTTGAATAACTTGTAAACGTTTCTATTTAATTCATATAATTTAATTTTATAAGCAAAAATATCTATATAAGGGCTTGAATAAGCTTCATTAAACAATAATCTTGCTTCATTTTTTAACTCACTAACTAGATTTTTTGTTGAGTTGTTTGAATCAACATACGCTTCTCTTCCGTTTGCGAAAATTTCTTTAAATTTTGTTCAATTTTCTTTAGCTAAATTCTTATATTCATAGTACGATTCAGTTTTTTTAGTCAATTGTTTTGCTAAAACATATCTATCTGTAGCTTTTTTAAGATTTTCTTCATCAAAATCAATTTCTTCATTTCTGAAGTTTTGTTGTTTATCTTTATAGAAATTCAATAATTTTTCTGTGTTTGTATATAAACTGTTAATAATTTTAGAATTGATTTTATTTTTTTCGTCTAAATATGAAAAATATGAATTGTATAAATCATCATAACTTTCTGAAGTTTGTTCGTTGAATTCTATTTTATCAAGCCTTTTAGATCATTTTTTCATAAAAGGATTTGATAAATTAGTATTTATTTTTAAGTTTTCTAACTTCAATTTAAGAGAGTATTCTAAAAATGTATAGTGGAAGTTGTTTTTGATTTTATCTCAATCTACTCTTATATCTTTAATTTTATTTTTAATAATACCGTTAACCACAAGTGGCTCTTTTAATATAGAAAATATAGTATTTTGACCATTTAATGAAGCCATTGGATCTTGGAATATCATTTGTATATTTTTATGTAAAAACTTATTTGTTTTACGTGTAATTTTTTTACCAGAGATTAATTTTCCATCTAAACGTACAAAACCATTAAAGTCATCATATAGACGTAATAATGAACGACCAATAGTTGTTTTACCTGAACCTGATTCACCGATTAAACCAACAATTTCACCTTCTTTAAGATCGAAAGAAACATCGTCAACAGCTTTATTAACAATATTTTTATTTTTGAAAAACTTTTTTAAGTTATAAATTTCTAAAATAGATTTATTATTTTGTTCCATCTGAAAATACCTTTCTAAAGTGGTTTAAACGTGTTTCTAATTCTTCACTTAATTTAACTTTTGGTGCATCCGGGTGTAATAATCAAGTTGCAGCTCAATGACCTTCACTAACTTCGAATAATGGAGGTTCTTTAATGAAATCTAATTCAATTGCATAATCATTTCTAGGTGCAAAAGAATCTCCTAATGGTAAGTTATTCATGTCTGGAGGTGTACCTTTAATAGAGTACAATCTATCATCTTTATTTTCTGGAATAGCAGAAATTAAAGCTCATGTATATGGGTGTCTTGGATCTGTAAAAATATCTTTTTTACTTCCTCTTTCGACAATTTTACCTGCGTACATTACATAAATGTAATCACAGAATTTAGCAACAACAGAAATGTTGTGGCTAATAAGTATTATTGAAATATCCATTGTACTACGTATATCTTCAAATAAGGCTAAAACAGAAGCTTGAACAGTTGGATCAAGTGCTGTTGTAGGTTCATCGGCAATAATCAAACTAGGTTTAAGAGCAACAACCATTGTAATAACAACACGTTGTTTCATACCACCACTTAATGTGTGTGGGTACATATCAAAAACTTGTTCAGCTCCATTAATACCGAATTTGACTAATAAGTCAACTAGATATTTTCTTTTTTCAGAATATGGTTTATTTTTTCAATCTTCATTTTTATTTAAAGCATCAATTAATTGTTTTCCTATTTTACGAGTAGGGTTTAATGATGTAAGTGGATCTTGTGGTATATAACCAATTTTGTGCCCACGAATTGTTTGTCAGAATTTTTCTTTTTTGCTTTGTGTAAGATCAATTCCTTCGATTTCCATTTTTTCACTTGAAACAACTGCGTTTTCATTTATATTTAAAAACGATTTCGAAGTAACTGTTTTACCTGAACCTGATTCACCAACAATTCCAATTATTTCACCTTTGTTTAGCTCAATATCAACACCACGAACTATTGTAATAAATTTATTTCTTTTTAATTTGAAACTTACTCTCAAATCTTTTATGTCTAATAATTTTTCTTTCATAATGTTCCTATTTTGCTCTAATAACTTTTGGATCAAGAGCGTCGTGCACTCCTAATGCTATAAAGTGTAATGATACTGAGATTGATAATAAAATTAATGATGGTAATAATAATACTCAAATGTTAACACCTGATTCTGATGGTGCTTGTGAAATAATTTGACCTAAGTTGATATCTGATTCCGCTTTAAAGAATCCTAAGAATGCTAATGAAGATATTGATAGAATGATTGATGGTATAGATTCAACAAATCCTGTTGCAATTTTACCAATAATTGTTGGTAAAGCATGTCTATAAATCAATCTTGCTTTTGATGCCCCAACAGATTTTGAAGCTTTAATAAATTCTGAATCTTTAACTGTGATAATAAATAATCTTGTTCTTCCTACTGAACCAACTCATCCAACAAAAATAAGTGCAAACCCTAATGTTAAATCTGTTGTTCCGAATAAAGAAACAAATAACAGTAATCAAATAAGTGTTGGAGGCGCTGAAAAGATATCAATTATACGCATTATAATTGTGTCAATTTGACTACCAACATGGAAACCTAAATATGAACCAATTGCAACACCTATAATTGTTTGAATTGTAGCTACAATAATAGCTAACCTAACTGCTTTTCAAGTACCAACTCATGATTGAGTTCAAATATCAACACCACTTGTTTTTGTACCTAAAATTGTGTTTAAAAATATTTGTGGGTTAGCTTGTAAAGCTTGGTTATATAATTCTTGATATTGAGCATTAGTTAAATTACTTGGAACGCCTGAGTAATTGAACACAATGAAAACACTATCAAGTTCAAATAATTTATATACATCAATGTATGTATCGTCTTTAATTGTTTTACTAATATTTTTATTTAAGAATTGCTCACCAAAGAAACCATTGAAGTTTGTAGCTTTAGCATATGCATTAGTTGTACTTTTAAATACGTCATCACTAATTGTATCACCTAACTTAACATAGTGATCGGCATATAAAGGTGGTAAGGAACTATCAAATGATGAACCTGAATTTGTTGTTTGTCCAATTTTATCACCAATTAAATTTAGTTGTATTTTTGAAACGCTTTCAGTAGCACTATATTGTGAATTTACTGTAACTATAATAGAAATTAAAAACACAACTAAGAAAACTATTAAGAATAAAACTGAAGGTCAACTCATAAAAAATCTTTTTAAAATCTCAATTAAGATTTTTTTAGGTTTTCCAGCAACGTTAGTGAATACATTTGTATTTTGTGAAAATTCAAATGGATTTTCAATACCATTTAAAGAAACTTTATATTTTGATTCAAATTCTTTAGCTGTCATTTCTAACTCCTTTCATATCTAATAAATTCTTTTTAAATTCTTTATTTCTAAGATAAGTTCTTTTTAGTAGAACTAATCTACTTTGGTTAGAACCAGAATTATATTTAATTCTAGGATCTAAAAGTGTATATGAAACATCAACTAATATTGATGTAAATATACCTAACGAAGTGAAGAATAAAGTATTAAACATAATAATATTAATTTCACCTGTTGGGAATGCTTGAGCAAGAACTTGAGAAGTTCCTGGAACTGATCAATATAGCTCAATAACAATTCCACCACTAAGTAGTCCAATATATGATGGAATTAATAATGCTGCAAGCGGTATTGAAATATTTCTTAAAACGTGTTTAAAGAATATTTCTGCTTTGCTTAAACCTTTAGATTTAGCAATTAATACATGATTAGAAGTTAAAACAGTAATAATTTGATTTCTTGTATAAGTTATATAAACTGATAATGAACCTAATGTAATTATTGCCATTGGTGGTAATCATGATAAAAATATTTGGGTATTTGTATGTTCTGTGTCTGTTGGTAATAAGAATTTTGGTGTAACACCAAATTTAAGAAGAATACTAATTAAAATTGGCGCAATAATGAATGATGGTAATGCTATAAATAAAAGTGAAAATGCATTAATAGCAGTATCAAACATTGTTCCACGTTTGTATCCTGAGATAATTCCAAGTGTTATACCAATAAGAGCACTAACAATAAATGCAGGAACTGTAATAATTACAGAATACCTTAAATATTTGAAGAATATTTGAGGTATTGAATTAGCAGAAAATCTTGTAAAGATTGTTTCTTCAAAAGGTAATCCAAATGGATGTTTTGAATTTGTAAATAAATCATTTATTCAGTAACCAAAACGAGTTACAGGGTTTAATTTATATGTAATTCATTCATTTGAGTGTAAATCATATTTACCACTTCAATCACTTGGTAAGAAATGATATTTAACCGACTGCTCATATAATTGTTTTAGTTTTTCCACGTTTCCACTTGAACCAGTTCCGTCAGCCTGTCCAATTGCCTTTTGAGCAAATGGATTTTCACTAAACTGAGCAACAAGTAGGAATACTACTACTAAAATAATCAGCAGGGTTAATATAGCAAATCCAATACGTTTTAATATATAATTTGTCATTTTTTCCTTTGCTTTATTTTAAAATACAAACAATTAACCTATCTTGTGGTTAATTGTTTTTTAGTTTTAATTATTTATTTTTTACTATTCTTAATTTTGTTAAATCAACGTAGTTTAATTGATCAACTGGTGAGACATAGTTTGTGTTTAAAATTGTTGTAACAAATGAATTTTTAGTTACTTTTGTAGATAATTTAACAATTGTACCTTGTTGGTTAGTAAATTCTCTTGCTAATTCTAATAATTCTTTCTTTGTAAATTTAGTTGCTGAAGAATCACCGTTATTTAATCATGAGAAGAATTGAGCTGAAATTGTGTAACCATCTTTAAATTTACCTGTAGCTACTTCTTCAGTTGTTAAGTCAACTAATTGACCTTGGTCATTGAATTTTTGTGAACCTAATAATTCAGATAAGTCATCTATTTCTGAGTTAGTTAATAAGTTTACTTTAGATGGTTCAACTGAAAGTACTATAGTTTCTTTGTTATGTTCTAAGAATTCACCTAATTTTGTTGCAGCTTTAACAATTGTTGGATATGAACTTAATAATTTTTGTTTGTATGTTTCACTACCTAAAACATTCATTAAGATTGGGAAAGCTTTACCCATTCCTCATGATAATCCATCAAGACCTGAACCGATTGATTTATAGTCATAACCTCAACCCGCTGTATGAACTGGTGAAGATGATTTTAATCAGTATGCGTAGAATTGAGCATCTTGTAATTCTTCAACATATGTAGGCGCTAATCTTTCATCTAAAGCTTTAATTGTTTCGATTTGACCTTTAACTATTTCAATGTAAGTTTGAGGGTAGTTTTTATATCTTTTTAGTAATTTAAATTCAATTTTTTGTCCATTTAATTCAGGGTGAGCGGCATAGAATTTATCAAGTAATGCTTTCATTCTTTTTTGTAATTCAACAAATGCTCCTGATTTATATTTATCATTATCTGTTGAACCTGCTGTTTCTGATTCTGTTGGGTCTAATTCAGTACCGATTGTTCCACCTAAATCAACTTTTTGATTTGTTTCATTATCAACAACGAAAAGTGTTGATAATAATTTTCAGTTATCTCTTGGACTGTTTGTTTCAACTGTTGTATCGTTTACATCACTATTAATTGATGAATCAGGTGCTAATGTAGATAATCATGTAACTGATTCTTCAGTTGGTGACATAACTGTTGTAATGTGTGATCAATTAACTGCGGCTGTTAAAATATTTCTAAATTCCCCTGCGATACCTGTTGTTGTGTATTCTAAAACATTTTTAGCTGTACCAGCTTCAATTTCAGATAAAGGTTTACCTCAAACAAGTTGTGAATACGCTTCGTTAACATAAGTTTCACCACCTTGTGCTTCTTTAGCACGTGGTACTAATGTTGAGAATATATTCCCTATACTGTGATCTGTATTTAATGATTGTTGTTTTGAAACACCGAATAATTTAGGGTTAGCATTAACTTCTTTTTTGTTTGACTCTGGTAAGTTAGAGTATGAAATTGTAGAAACTAAACCTGATTTATAGTTGTTAAATTGGTCTATTTCAAATTGTTTACCTTCTTTAGTTTGTTGAACGTAAACACTTCTAAATTCTTTAATTGTTGTTGGATCATTGTAATATGACTCTAAAGCATAATGGTTATTAATTTTATATGTTGCAGTAAATGTATTACCATTATATCCTTCGTAGTAGTATTTTCCTGAGAATAACGAAGATTTTTCATTAAATCCGTATCAGTAAACACCAGCTTTTTTAGCTAAATCACTAGCATTTTTAACTAAGTTTGTTTTTTCTGTTTTTACTTCTGTAGTTAATGTTGAATCAGTAGCGAAATCAGGAAGATTACCACTTTCGTTTAATTCATTAATGTAAGCACTTGGAGCAGGTGCGTATTCGTATGAACCGATGAAATTATTTGTAAATCATTCGTAAACTAACGCATCATCTCCACTTGTTGAAACGTTAAAGTAACTTCTTCCATCTTTGTTAGTAACTGTTTCTGTTTCGTTTAGAAGTTTTTTCATATCGATTTTATATAAATCAAATAAATAAGAGTTTGAGTAAGCATCTTTTTCTTCGAATAATTTAGCTCCATTTTTTGTGTATAAAGCTTTTGATGCAGCATCTAACTCAGATGAACCACCGTGACTACGTCTAAAAGAAGTATCGTTTGATAAGTAAGTTCTTAAAAACCCTACATAATAGTCATTTGCACTCATTTTGTAAGTAGTTTTTTCACCTTTGTTATTTACTCAGTAAACATTATCTCTAACTCTTGTCGAAACTTTAGTAGCTTTTTTAAGTTTGTCAAAGAAGTTTTGTGAGTTAATTGAACGTTCATTTGCACTTGTTTTTTGTACTCACATTGATGAATACAACCCATCTTTTCCAGGATTTGGCATAATTTCAGCATCATCGTTATCAAATGTATATTCCTGGTTATCAACTGTTAAAACAACAGCATCAGCAACATTTAATTCATAATGTCATGTTGAAGGTTTTGTAATTTTTGTAATTGTTTCTGTAACAGCACCGAATGAGTTTCTTTTATTTTCTTCTGTGTATTCTGCTTTACCTTCACTTTTTACTTCAACTAATTTACCAAATGTTGTATCTTCGTTTGTTAAAGTGAAACCACCATATGAACTACTCATATCAAAACGGTTCCTGCTATATGAAAATGGTGAATTATAATTTGAAGAATAAATACCATTTTTTGATAAAACATCAAAATTACCTAAAGTTGATGATGATGTATTGCTTCCACCATTGTTATTTTGTGATTCAGTCGTACCACATGCGACTGCAAGTCCTAAGCTAGATAAACTAGCTAATGAACCTAATAATAAATATTTTCTTTTCATTTTATTTCCTTTTATTTTACTTTTATCTGAATATGAAAAAAGCTTTGTATAGGCTATATAACCATACAAAACTTTTTTATTATTTTTCAATAATTTAAAGAAGTGTAAGTCTATAGCACCAATGGATTAACCAAAGAGTAGAAATCTTTTATGCTTTTCTACCAACTGACTTAACTGCCGTTAACTCAGTTTCGGCCACTATATCCTTTCATCAATATCAACGCTTGCCAGCTCAATTGATTACTAATACTAGTAGCTCCTCTATAGACATAACAGATTTCAATTTATACATTAAAATCTGTTATGCATACGTAATTAGTACAACAAAATTTTAATGATAAAACTAACGAATGTGAATAATAATATTGTTATTCATAATTTCGTTAATAATAATCATAAAGTCTCATTGTAACGCTTTTTTCATACCAATATTATACACATAAAAAAAATTTAAAAAAGTTTTTTGCAGTTTTATGATTTTTAAAAGTTTAAATTAATAAAATAAAAAGGGCAAAATACCCTTTTTAAAATCCAAAACCACTTCCAAATCCACCGAAACCACCGGATTTTTTGAAACTTTTAGCCATTTCGCTCATTTGTTTTACCATAGCATCAAAATCACTTAATAATTTATTAAATTCTTGTGGAGTTCTTCCTGAACCTTTTAAAATCCTTTCTTTTCTTGAAGCTTGTCTAAGTAATTTAGGATTATTTCTTTCTTTTTTAGTCATAGAAGAAATTAAAATTTGAAATACTTTCATTTTTTCTTCCGCTTTTTCAACTTGATCTTCATTTACTTTTGAAGATAAGTTACCAGGAAGCATTTTAAGTATTTTTGAAAACTTACCTAAGTTTTTAACTTGTTTAATTTGTTCCATTAAATCATCTAAAGTAAAGCTACCAGATAAAATCTTTTTAACCATATTGGTCATTTTATCTTGATCTAGATTATCTTGAGCATGTTCAATTAATGACATAACATCACCCATACCTAAAATTCTATCAGCCATACGTTCTGGGTAAAATAAATCTAAATTACCAATTTTTTCACCTGTACCTGTAAAACGAATTGGTAAATTAAGTATGTATCTTAATGAAAACGCAGCTCCACCCCTTGCATCTGAATCAAGTTTTGTAATTATCGAACCTGTTAATTTTAATTTTTCATTAAAGGTTTTTGCAACATTTATTATATCTTGACCACTCAATGAATCGGCTACAAAGAAAATTTCATCAGGATGAGCGATTTTCTTAACTTCAAGCAATTCATTCATTAATGGTTCATCAATAGATAAACGACCAGCAGTATCTAAAATAATTAAGTCATTATCATTATCTTTTGCATATTGTAAAGCGTTCGAAACAATTTTAGAAACAGGATTATTAACACCTTGCTCGTAGTAATCTGCTTGAATACTTTTAGCAAGAGTAACCAATTGTTCAACAGCAGCCGGTCTATAAATGTCAGCTGCAACCACAAGTGGTTTTTGAACGTGTTTTTTCTTTCTGAAATAATAAGCTAATTTTGCAGTTGCTGTAGTTTTACCAGAACCTTGTAAACCACACATCATAATTATGTAAGGTTTCTTTTCTATTTTAAATTCTTTTACTTTGTCACCTAAAATAGAAACTAATTCTTCATGTAATATTTTGATAAATTGTTGTGATGGATTTAATTTACCAATTAATTCTTGATCTAAAACTTTTTGTTTTACATTCTTAATGAATTCTTTCACAACTTGTAAATTAACATCGGCTTCTAATAAAGCCATTTTTATTTCTCTAGTAACTGCTACTAAATCTGCTTCTTCTAATTTTATTTTTTTAGACACTTTTTCAAGTGCTTTTTGCATTCTTTTTTCTAAAAATCCTACCATGTTTAAATTATACCATTTAGTAGTTAAATTAACTATTATTAAATAAAGTTAGTTATTTTCATAGTAATTACAAATTTAGGATAGTAAATATAATTTAAAATACATTATTTTGCAATTATCTAGGTAAGATATTAAACTTAAAAATATGTCTTTTTAATGTATAATTTAATATATGATTGAATTAAAAGTAGAATACAAAGAAAGAATAGATAAATATATCTCAAACAATACAAATATTTCACGTAATGATATAAAAATTTTAATTGAAGAACATGCAATTTTAGTTGATGATACACCTGTTAACAAACCTAAATTTGCCGTTAGAGAAGGTCAAATAATTAAAATAATGAAAGTTATCGATAAAGAAATTAATATCGAACCAGAAGAGATGGAACTTGATATAGTTTATGATGATGAATATATTTCTGTTATAGATAAACCAAGTGGTTTAGTGGTACACCCTTCACCCGGACACCCAAATGGTACTTTAGTAAACGGTTTACTTTACCATTTTAAAAATAACCTTTCTAATGAAAGCGGAATTTTAAGACCTGGTATTGTTCATAGAATTGATAAGGACACAAGTGGTTTATTAGTAATTGCAAAAAATAACCAAGTGCATCAATTACTTGCTGAAAAATTTGCAAATCACGAAATAAATAGAAAATATATTGCAATTTGTGATGGTATTATAGAAAATAAAAAATTAAAATTAGATCTTCCAATTGGTAGAAGTAGTGCTGATAGACAAAAAATGGCCATTACAAATACAAATTCAAAACACGCAATCACTTGAGTTGAAAAATTATCAACATTCTATATTGATAAATTACCAAAAACATTAGTTAAATGTGAATTAGAAACAGGTAGAACACACCAAATTAGAGTTCACTTAAAATACATTGGAAATCCAATTTATGGTGATCCTGTTTATGGTAAAAAAGTAGATGATTTTGGTCAAAGACTTCATGCTTATAAACTTGAATTTATACATCCAATTACTCAAAAGAAAATTGAATTATTTTCTAAAACACCTACAGAGTTTGCAGTTTCAGGATTTGATTTTGATGAATTCCTAAAAAATGAAAGGACACAATAATGTTTAACCAAAATTGAAACGAAAAATATAAAAATATAAAAACCACAGAAGAATTATGAAAACACGAAAAAAAGGACTTTAGAATTTACTTTATTTTATATGCAGTAGCTATTACCCTTTTAAGTTTAATTTGATTCACATGATTTATAATAATCTTAGCCGCTAAGGATCAATATTTATCTTTAGTAGCAGAGACTACAAAAGACATGAAGCAACCAGGGAACCCGATAGATTATTATAAAGCAGAATTGATCCAACAAACATTCTATGCAATTTCTCTTATTGCAATGAATGTGTCATATATAATGTCAATTTTTAAAAGTTATAAAAACAAAAACTTTAAATACATTAGTTCATGAGTTCAATTAATTTATTACGCTTTAGCTATTTGAAAAGTAATAGGATTTATCGTTTCGATAACTCAAAATTCTTTTGTCGGAATGGGAAATAATTATTTATCAATAATATCATTAGTATTTAATATATTATCTTTACTTATTTTTATGGTAATTATTTTCTTCTTACATGGAAAATTAAATAAAATTCAAAGAGCATTCAAATATATTGAATACGTTAAAACTATGGAAGAATATCAAAAAGCTTTCATGGAAAATATAAGAAGTAATAACCCATTTGGTCCTTCAACATTTAACGCTGACCCTGCATCAAATGAAGAAAAAAATAAAGAAAGTAAAACACAAAGTACAAAAACAGACGATTATTTAAATTCAGAAAACTATAAAAAAATTATCGAATTACCAAGAGAACAATTAAATGATATCGCTAAAAAACTAAATGTCTTCGGTTATGAAGAAATGGAAAAAGAAGAATTAGCAAAATTAATTTATAACATTACTAAAAAATAAAAAATATTTATAACATTGCAAAAATAAACTGCAATGTTATTTTTTTAGAATTTTTCTTAATGACTATTTAAAAGTTAAAAAAATGAAATTACATTTTATTTTGTAATTTCATTTTAATTATTATTGTTGTTCACTTTCGGTTAATTTTTTAGCTTCTTCTAATTTAACACTGAAGAAACTTGTAACACCTCTTTTTTGCATTGTAGCACCGAATAGACTATCAACTCTAGCCATTGTTCCTGTTCTATGTGTTACAACTAAGAATTGTGTTTGTTCTTTTAATTTTTGTAAGTATTCTGCATATCTAACAACATTAGATTCATCTAAAGCAGCTTCAACCTCATCTAAGATACAAAGTGGAAGTGGTCTTGCTTTAAGAATTGCGAATAATAATGAAATTGCAATTAAGGCTTTTTCACCACCAGAGAATAGTTTTAAGTTCTTAACTGTTTTACCTGGAGGTTGAGCAAAAATACTAATTCCACTTTCTAAAATGTTTTTAGGATCAATAAATTCAACGTAAGCTTTACCACCACCTAACATTGAACGGAATACAATATCCATTTCAACGTTAACATCATCAACGATTTTTGTTAAACGATTAATAATGTTGTTATCAAGATCTTTTATAGCTTCGATAAGAATATCTTTAGCTTCTTTAACTTCGTTATAGTTGCTTGTGTATTCTTCAAATCTTTTTTCAAGTTCTTCTAATTCAACGATTGAATTTAAATTAACATTTCCGATTTCTTCAATTTCGTGTCTTAAGTCAAATACTAATTCTTTAGCGGCATCAACTGACATTGTTAATGGGAAGTTATTTTTAGCGTTTTCTAATGTAATAGAGTAGAATGAACCCAATCTATCTTTATGTATGTTAAATAAGTTTTCCGCTTTATTTTTGGCTTTTTCTTTTTCTAAGAATGAATTTAATAAAGTATTTAACATTTTTTGTGTTCTTTTTCTAACTTCTTCAATAGAAACTATATCAGCATTAATTTTATTTCTAATTTTTGATTTAGTTTCTAAATCAAAATTAGTAATTTTAAGTTCGTTTTCAAGTTCGATAATTTTTGTTTCAGCTGAAACATTACCTTCAACAACTTTTTGTGTTTTATTTAAATCTGAAAAAGCAATTGTTGATTTATATTTTTTCAATTTCTCAACTTCTTTTTGAATTTCAGTTCTCATTAATGATTCACGTGTATCAAGTGAATTGTGTTTTGTTTGTTCATTTTCAATTAATTGAAGTAAGTTGTCTTTTTCTTTTCTTAAGTTTTCAACAACTTGTTTGTGCCCAGGAATAATTTCTTTCAATTGATTAATTTGTCCATCTAGACCAATTAAATCACTCGCAACATCCTTAGTTCCACCATGCATAACACCACCAACTCTGATGATGTCACCATCTTTGGTTACAACCATATATTTTTTCTCAACTAAGTTTGAAATTTGAGTAGCAACTTTAATGTCTGAAACTACGATAATATTACCTAATAAGAATTCATTTAAAACTCTATACTTATCATCAATTGAAACTAAATCTTTAGCTATACCAATGAAACCAGGGTTATTACGTAAAACTAGTTGGTAGTCATCTCTAACTGTTTTACCTTTAATAGATGCTAACGGAATAAATGTAGCTCTACCACCATTATTTGCTTTAAGGTAATTAATTGCTTTAACAGCAACATCTGAGTTTTCAACAACAATATTTTGTGCCGCTGCTTTTAAAATAACATCAATAGCTGGAACGAATTCCTGTTCAACACTAAATAATTCACTTACAAGTCCTACATATCCTCTAAAAACATGTTTGTTTTGAACAATATTTTTAGTACCTTGATGTAAGTTTGTTTGTTTATTTTTCTTTTCAATAAGGAGTTTTAATCTTGTATCTATAGAAATAATTTGATTTGTAGTATTGTTAATTTTACGTTCATAATCATTAAATTGTCTACGATATTCATCGATAAGTTTTGCTGCTTTTTCTCTATCAGCAACAACATCATTGTAGCTTTTTTCTAGGTATTTAATTTTATTTTCAGCAATTGTCGCTTCTTCGATAACAGCTTGAATTCTTTCTTCTTCGTTGAAGTTACCTTGTCCTTTAACTTTCATTTCTCTAAGAAGGTTATTTTCTGTTATTGTTTTATCAACAATTTGAATCTCTGTTGTTAAAGCTTCTTTTTTACTTGTTAAATCATTTATCTCTGCTTCAAGTTCGACGATTTCTTCTCTTTTGTTAGCAATCTTTTCTTCTGAATCTTGGATCTCTTTATTGTAAGATATTTTAGTCTCTTCAACACCAACTAATTCTTCAGATAAATCATTAAATATTTTTTCGTTACGTTCGATTTCGTGAGCTAAATAACCGATT
The DNA here is from genome assembly GCF_013348745.1 of Mycoplasma sp. OR1901. NCBI lineage: Bacteria > Bacillati > Mycoplasmatota > Mollicutes > Mycoplasmatales > Mycoplasmataceae > Mycoplasma > Mycoplasma sp. OR1901. The sequence goes on from NZ_CP054666.1 coordinate 823,035, forward strand.
TCAACAGTACGTAATTCATTTACTTTTTCTTTATATTTTTTAGCTTTTTCAGCTGCTTCTCTTAAAGGTTTTAATTGTCTATCCATCTCTTTAATTTTAGCTTCTAAAATATCTAATGAACGCTCTGAACTATCTAATTTAAGTGTAGCTTCGTGTTTACGTAATTTATATTTAGAAACACCGGCAGCTTCTTCAAAAATTCTTCTTCTATCTTCTTCTGATGAGTTAGCAATATCAGAAACAGTACCTTGCGAAATAATGGCAAGAGAACTTTTACCAATACCTGTTTCCATAGCTAAAGCTTTTATTTCTTTGTGTAAGGCTTTTTGATCATTAATAAAATACTCATTAATACCTTTACCACGCTCTAATGAACGTGTAATTTTAACATAATCACTTTGGATTGAACTTTCACCTTTTCTATTATCGAATGTAAGTGATACAGTCGCTCTTTGCATAGGCTGAACTGTTTTAGAACCAGCAAAGATAACATCTTGCATAGAATCACCACGTAATTCTTTAGAACTTTGTTCCCCTAAAACTCAACGTATAGCATCGTTAATGTTACTTTTACCTGAACCGTTAGGACCAACAATTCCAGCAACTCCACCATCAAAACGCAATACAATTGGATCAGCAAATGATTTAAACCCATGTGCTTCAAACTTAATTAATTTCATTTTACTCCTAATATTTATATAGTTTTTTTAACGCATCTTTTGCAGCTTCAGTTTCAGCTCTTTTTTTAGAACTTCCGGAACCTACACCATAAACAATACCGTCTTTTATAGCTTTTGCTATAAAAATTTTATCATTTTCTTCTTTTGTTTCATAAGTAATGTTTCTTTTATCTATGTTTTGAAAATACTCTTGTAATTGTGTTTTAGGATCTTTTTCAGTTGTAAACATTAAGTTTTCATCTGTTACTAATTTTTCATCATCAATTGAAGCAACTTTATGCTCCATATTTTCTTTAATTAAATGTTCAAAAACAAAATTGCTCGCAAATTCAGCACCCATATCGATGTAGATTGCACCAACAATAGCTTCAAAAGCATCCGCTTTTACCTTTAAAGAACTTTTTACTTCTTCTTCCATTTTACCGTTACCGGTTCTTAAAATATTTATTAATTTCATTTTATCAGATGCTTTAGCTAATGTTTTAGTATTAACTATATCAGCTCTTAATCTTGTTAACTCACCTTGACTTAAATTTTTAAGGTTTTTAAAAATTAAATCAGAAGTATAAAGTTGTAAAAAAGCATCACCTAAAAATTCTAATCTCTCATAATTTATTTTTTTAGTTTCATCTTTTGGATCAAAAGACTTATGAGTAGTAGCTAAAATATAATAATGAATCTCATTTGGTACATAATAAAAATTTTTGATAAATCATTTTATTAATCTTTTAGCATATGATTCTGTAACCTTTAGATTGTACTCATTTTTAGAACCTTTAATAAACGGAACTAATTTAGCTAAAATTTTTTCATTTTTTTCTTTATCTATTTTTTCTTCCATGATTAACCTTTTAAATGAGACATTAAATCAAATTCTAAAGCATCTTTCATATTTTTTAAGGCTACTTGAATTGTATTTTTATCACTTGCTCCGTGAATTTTAATAGCTGGAGCATTTACACCTATAACTCAAGCAGTTGCAATATTTCTATAATCGAAAGTTGCCGCCACTTTTTTAAATGCGCCCTTCATTAAAAGAGCACCCATTTTAGCCATAAAACTATTTTTAACATGAATTTTAAGAGCTTCTTTAAAAGTTAATAAACCACCTTCAAAACCTTTAATAGTTAAGTTCCCGCCATAACCATCTGATAAAGCAATTTGGTAATTACCTTTAAGCAATTCTCTAGGCTCTGAAAAACCAATATAATTGAAATTTTCTTGTTTTAAAAGATCGTTAGCATCTCTTAAATTTTGAGTCCCTTTATATTCTTCAACCCCAATGTTAATTAAAGTTAATTTTGGATTTTCAACCTTATACATTACCTTATAAAATCTATCAGCAAGGTGTGCTCATTCAACATAATACTCAGGTTTAGCTTCTAAACTCGCTCCAATGTCTAACATTAAAACAGGTTCATTTTTTATTGATAAAGCCACACCCATAAATGCAGGTCTAGATACATTTTCTAATCTTTTTAATTTAAAAGTTAATGATGATAAATAAGAACCACTATCACCGCCTGAAATAATTCCGCTAGCTTCATTATTTCTAACTAAATCAATAGCCTGATTTATAGAAATGTTTTCACGCATAACTTGACGAATGTCTCTAGGGTTAACAGATTTAGTATCGTTTTGATAAATTTTAATATTTGTAGGTAAATTATCAGTTTGCATTTCTTTGAAATCACCGACTAAATGAATTTCTGTATCAGGATTATTATTAATAAATATTTTTGAGGCTTCTAAAGCTTCGATTGGACCTAAATCTAATCCATTTGCATCTAAAGCAATTTTGTATTTAAATTCCATTATTCAACTCCTATTAAGTAAGGATAATTAGGTTGACTTCCATCAATTATTTGAACTTCTACTTCATAGTTAGATTCAATATAATTGCTTAAATCATTAGCCTCATTTATATTTCCTTCTTCTCCATAGTAAATACTTACAAGTTCACTATCTTCTTGAATCATTCTTGAAACTAAATCTCTTAATGAACTAGTAATATCTTTGTTTGAATTAACAATTTTACCGTTTAAGATTGTTAAATAATCATCTACTTTAACTTTTATGCCGTTTATTTTTGTGTTTCTTACAGCTTTAGTTATTTCACCTGTTGAAACTTGTTCGATTGATTCTTCCATTAATTCTTTATTATCTTCGGCATCTGTTTCTGGATTAAAGTTTAAAATTGCACTCAAACCTTGAACTTGTGTTTTAGTTGGTATAACAATAATATTTTTATCACGAACAACTTGCGCAGCTTGTTGTGCAACTAGAATAACATTTGAATTGTTAGGTAAAATAAAAACTGTATCAGCATTAACTGTATTAATAGCATTGATTAAATCTTGAGCTGAAGGATTTTGTGTTTGACCTGATTCTACAACAAAATCAGCACCAAAATCTTTCATGCGTTGAATAATTCCGGCACCTAGATTACATGAAACTATACCGCATAAACTTCTTTTAGAATTTTCTAAATTATTTTTTACAACTTTTGCATTTTCTCTAGAACCATTTGCTTGTAAAGTCATATTTTCAGATTTAATTTTAATGAACTCACCAAGTTCTTGAATGAAATTAAGCATATCACCAGGTTTGATAGTGTGACCGTGAACCTTTAAAATATTTTCATCATTTACAACGACTAAAGAGTTAGCAATAATTTCAAGTTTCTTAGTGAAGGCTTCCTTATCGAATTTTTTAGGTTCATCTAAATCAACTAAAACTTCAGTACAGTAACCAAATTCACCATTATAAACTTCTTCACTACTTAAAAATACATTGACATTTTCGTTTTCTTCTAATTTAACAACTCTACCATTAAAATATTCGTTTATACCTCAGAATATTTTAAATAAACCTTCACCACCACTATCGGTAACACCAACTTCACGTAAGGTTTTAAGTTTATTTGGAGTTTCATCACAACTTTCACGCATAAACTTTAAAAGTTTTGATCAAAATTCAATTAAAGTAACCTTACTACTATCAAAACGATAAAATTCTCTTTCTAAATCTTCAGTAGTTTCTCTAATTACTGTTAGCATTGTACCTTCAACAGGTTTAAATACAGATTTATATGCAGATTCTGTTGCACTTCTAAATGCTTTTAATAATGAATCTAAATTTAAAGATTGCTTGTTTTTACAAGCTTCGGCAAAACCTTTAAAAATTTGACTAAGTATAACTCCTGAGTTTCCTCTTGCCGCAAAAAGCATGCTATGTGCTAATTCTTTAGTAACTGTTGCTATATCAACATTTTCATCATAAGAAGATAAAAGTTCAATAGCAGCATAAGCTGTTGAAGACATGTTTGTACCTGTATCACCATCCGGAACAGGGAAAACATTCATTGCGTCAATTTGATTTTTTGCATTTTGTAATGCTGTTGCACCTGAAATAACCGCTTGTGCAAACTCGTAACCAGTTAAATTAATTGATTTCTTACTCATTATTTAACTCCTTTAACAATTATTATTAATTTATCTATCGAAATTTTATTTTTCTTAAAAGTTCTTTGTACTCTCTTATATAAATCGGTGTTTAAAGAATTTACATCAACACCTTCTAAAACAGTTATAGCTACCTTAAAACTAAAAACATTTGGCGTACTTTCGAAAGTAAAAATACGGTCGATTAAATCGACGTTTTCATCATCGGTATCTTTTGTAATTTTTTCATCATTGGATAGTTCATGAATCGCATGAATACCAGGAGTCGAAGTAATTATTTTGAAAAATAATTCGCTCGCTTGTTTTATTTCCACTTAAAACCCCTATTCTAGTATATAAAAAGTAAATAAGTACATTATTTAGTTATTATTTATATTTTACAACATTATTAGTTTTTTAATAAAATTTAATTCTAGTAAAATATTAATTGAGGAGAATCTTTTTATGGCTGTTAGTATTAAATTTGGGATAGTTTTGGAAGTTAAACAGATTGAAGAAAACGGCTTCATTGTTAGTTTCTTCACAAGAAGAGGAATGTTAAGACTTTTTGCACAAGGTTTAAATAAAATAGAGTCTAAAAATAGAGCTAATTTAATACCCGGTTCAATAGTGGAAATTGAATATTTTGCAAGTAGATTAAAAGATAAAGTTGGACGGCTAAAGAAGGCTACAATTACCCATTTTTTTGATATTACTAATAAGAAGAAAAATGCAGCTTTTTTAAGAATAAAAAAAATATTTTTAAACTTTAATTTTCCTAATCATTTATTCGATTCTTACAAGGATTATTTTGATAAATTTGACATAGAAAATTCTGAAAAATTTGTTACTTTTATTTACGTTCAAAGCACTGTATATTTCGGTATTGTTCCTGTTTTTAATAAATGTAGAATATGTGGTTCAAGAAAAAATTTGATTGATTTTCAAGCATCAGAAGGCGGATTTATTTGCAATAAACATGGCCATATTTATATAAAAACTAATTTAGAATTAAACGCTTATTGATCTTTATTTCATAACTTTGAAAAATATTTACAAATTGCAGATTATAACTTAGATAGAAAAATACGTTCCGAATTTTATATCTTAATTAAAGAATCAGGACATATAATTTAATTTTAAAAGTCAACACTAGTTTTAATAGTGTTGACTTTTAATTATTTATATTTTAAGTATTTATTCAATTTTTTGAACATATCAGTTTCTTCGCTATAACTGTTTTTATATCTTTTTGTATATATATTATATGTTTTTAAATCAATTAACTTGTCTTTTAACATTAATTCTAAATAATAAGCAATAATGCCTTCGTTGAAGAAATATTCATCTTTATTATATAAGTTAATAATTTCAGTTAATTCTTTATAAATGTCTTTTTTAAGTTGATCAGGATAATTATATAATTTAGAGTTTTCTTTAAACTCTTCTTTATCAACAATTTGTAAATCTCTATTAGGGTAACTTTTAACATCTAAATCATAGTCAATAAATTTAAGTGTATTATCTTCAAAAATTGGTCTAGATGCTAAATTAGTATAGTATGAATATCCTAATTTTTTCTTAATTAAAACAATTGTATTATATAAACTATCTTTTGGGAAAAATCAAATTGCATCTTCTTTGTATTTTCAACCTTTATAGTTTTTAGATGTTTCAATAACTCTTGTACCTTTTAGTGATAAAACAATATGCCTTTTATTATGAAAGATAATTTTAGCATTAGATCACTGGCGATATAATCTACCATTGTGTTTGTAAGCTTGAATGTTAACCATTTGTCCAATTTGTATTTTACTAAAATCTCATTTCATTAAATATATTCCTCTATCTTTGTGTTGTTATTTTCATCTTTTATAATTTTGTATTTAGGTAATTTTGTATTTGCAATACTTGATCTTTGTGTAGAAACTCATCTTTGTTCTGGTAATGTTATTTGGTCGCTATTTAATTCATTATCTTCAACAATACCGTTTTTATTTAAGTCAGTTCATAAATAAATTAAAGAATTATCCTTAATTTTAACAAAGTCTTTTGTTATATATTGATAATAATTTTTATTTTCAGGATATAAACGATTAGCAATTTGAGTTTCTCTATCTTGTGAATTTTTTTCGGTTTTAGGATCAACTAAGGTTGCACCTTGATCAAAATCTTTATGACCGAAAAAGTTAAATAAGTCATAATATTCGATCTTTAAAGTGTCGTATATCTGATTTTTAGAATCTTTAAGAACGATTCCTGTAACGTTCTTATTATCTAAAAATCCTGAAAACTTAATTGTCTTAGCTTTTTGATCATCTATTGAAACACCAGAATCACTAACTCATTCAAAGTCGTTATCAAAGTAAATTTGAGAAATAGTTTTACCATAACCCATTGTTTTTAAAAATAATTTATAAAAATCTTCTGATCTATTTCTTGTTTTATTTTCTGGTAGTTTCTTAATAACTTTTCTACTATTATAATTAATACCAGATTCATCTGTATATTTAAAATGAGAAATATCAAAAACAGATGTTGGATACATATAAGCACTCATTCTTGGTTCACCTGTATTAGGGTCAATGTTACCATCTTGGAACATATACTGTCTTCTAAATGAATCAAAATTATTTAAAAAGACCTTACTTCAATCATCAGCATTTGCTGATGGTGAAAAAATTAATGTTTTTTCGCCGTTTTCCATTTTATATGAGTGTATTCCGAATCATCCTATACTTGATTTACTTGTTTCTCTATTTTCATAAGCTTCGTTAACATCATTCATATTAAAATATGACTCATAAGCATATTTTAAATATTCTCTTGGTAATAATTCAGTTAATGAATAATAATATTTAATTTTAGAATAATCTAATTTGAATGATTCACTTGGAGAATAAGCTAAGTCAAAATAATTTTCTGGATTTTTTAAATGTTCAGGTCCGTTTTTAGAATTAGAAATCATTCATAAATCATTTGCCGATAACTTTCTATACATGAAAGTTAAATCACTTCTGAATGCTAAATCAGGTCCACCAAATAAAGATAAACTCTGGTAATCGATAAATCCATATTTATTTACATCATAGTTTAATAAATTGAAAAACTTATTTGTAAAAAATGCATTTCAATATTGTTTTGAACCATGTGTATGATTTTCTTTTGTAGTTGAATTAGGATTATAATAAATATTAATTCTTCTTTTATCTTGAATTTCTTCTTCTGTGGTTGAAACGTTAGCTTCGGGATCGCTTTCTAATCCGCTTTCTGCATAAGTTGTAGCTCAATGATGAATATATTCGTGGAAAATTGTTGGCATTATTCCGCCAATTCTTTGGTACTCAGTGAATGACTGTTCGCTATAAATTGAACCATTTATATAAATAGTTTTTGTTGAAGGAATATAAAGTCCATTAGCATTTTTACCAATAGTTTTAAAGTCATTTATATTGATTCCATGTAAGTCAAAAACTTCAGTACCAAAAGGTATTTTACGTTTAAATTCTTGTGCTAATTTAACTAATCCGCTTTTACCTAATAAATATCTATGCTCATCTTTAACTGAATAATATGAAAAATCCCTAAAAAATATTTTTGTGTATGGATCTTGATATTCATAGTAAAAACGTCCATCCTTAGTTTGTTTCTCATGTATTTCATCTAGACTATTGACTGAAGTTGCGTTTAATGCAACTAAATTTTCATAAACTTGATCTTCATTTAATGAAGTGCTATACGAAGTTTCATTTTTTAAAATCGGGAATAAATTAATATCTAAAAGACCGCTTATTACTGATCTCTCATTATTTTTGTCATTTTCAAACTCTGTGAATGAATTTCCATGACCTTCATTATTATCTGTTATTTCAGGTGTTTTATTATTTTCATTTTCAACATTAGTGTTGTTTTCTTTGTTATCAGAAGGATTAGAATCAGTATTATTATTGTTTGAATTTTCTACAGGTTTATTATTATTTTTAGGAGCTTGATCAAATCCATTACTTCCATCAAAAGTATTTGAAGTTCCGTCGTTTTTTATCACTATACCAGTTTCAGTTTTTGTAGTTTTATCGCTTTTTTCATTATCTAATAAAAAGTCCAAAACACCACAACTAACAGTAAATGGAATTGGCGAAATTATTAGAGAACTAATGGCTATTTTTTTGATTAGTGATAACTTCTTTTTCATCTTTTCTCCTTGTTTTATTTAAGATATATTAATTATATTATTTTTTCAAAATAATAAAATGAGTATTATTTGCAAATTCTTTTACTTTAAAACTTTCTATGAAGTTTTTATCTCTATCAATAATCTCAATTATTTTAAAATTTGTTTGATGAAGTATTTCAATTAACTCATCGTAAGTGTATAAATGCATAAAATCACATAAATTATCTTCATTTAAAAATATATGATCACCATATTTTTCAATGTTAAATTCGGTACATTTTTGAATTACATCACTACTAGGTTTTATATAATTCTCATCATTTCTTAGTATAGTTGAAAAAATAAAAATTCCTTCCGGTTTCAAGACTCTATATATTTCGTTTAATGATTTAATTCTAGAGCTCTCATTTGGTATACCAGGTCAACCGTTGAATGAAAATAACGCATAGTGAAAAGTATTATCTTCATATCTCAAATTTGATGCATCAGCAACTTCAAAAATAGGTTTAGTTTCATAATTTTCAGAAAGATATTTAGCTGTATCAATCATATTTTTAGAAATGTCGACTCCAATAATGTCGTTGTAACCTTTTTCTACTAAAGCAAACGTTGTTCGTCCTGTTCCACAACCGACATCTAGAAGTTTAAAATCTTTGTTAATAAAATATTTACTTAAAATATGCTCTTCGGATTTTCATAAACCAATTGATGAATTTGATTTTGCATACCTAACTACTGTTTGATCATTCTCAAATACACTTTTATTATTATCTTTAAAATTCATTAATTTATTATAACAAATAAAGGGTCATTCATCTTAATAATTAGAATAAAAAATATTCGAAATAGATTCGAATATTTAATTATTTTTGAATTAATCTACAAGTTCAATAATTGCCATTCTTGTATTGTCACCAAGACGTTTAGGTAATTTGATAATTCTTGTGTAACCACCTTGTCTTTCTTTGTATTTTGGTGCAATAGTGTCAATTAAGTGTTTGTAAACTTTTTTGTCTGAATTTTTAACAGTAATAGGTCTTACATAACTTGTAATTACACGGACATTAGCTAATGTAGGGTTTTTTGCTTTAGTAATCATTTTTTCAGCATGTTTTCTTAATTCTTTAGCTCTTGTTAAAGTTGTTGTTAAGTGACCGTTTGCGAATAATTCACTTGTAAGTGAACGCATCACACCGTTTCTTCATTTTGTATTACGTGAATAAATTTGTTTTGGATTAGCCATATTATTCTTCTCCCTCTTTTAATTGTAAACCATGTTCTTCAAGTTTTTCGATAATTTCTTGTACAGATTTCTTACCTAAGTTCTTAATTCCTTCAAGTTCTTCATATCTCATCTCAGCAACTTGACTAAGTTTTTTCTTACCGCTTTTCTTAAGAGCGTTTAATGAACGAACTGATAGTCCAAGTTGTGTAATATCTAAATCATCTTCTATTTGTTGTGGTTCTTCTACTTTTGGTTCTTCAAAAATTTGAATATCTTCCATATTTTCAACATCACCAATAACTGCAAATAATCCAATTAACATTTCTGATGCATATTTAACTGCTTCTTTAGCTGTAATTGAACCGTTTGTAACAACTTTAAATTCTAAAGCTTCTTCTATTTTAGTTGAAGCAGAGTTTAATTCTCTAACTTCATAACTTACAGTTTTGATTGGAGCAAAATTTGAATCAACTGCTAAAAATTCAGCACGTTTGATATCTGTTTCAAGTTTTGATTTTAAATCTTTATCGTTGATGTATGCTTTATTTTCTTCTTCTGTCATGTATCCACGACCTACACGAAGGAATAATTCAACATTTAACGCATCAGCTGAGTTTACAGTTGCTATGTATTGATTTGGATTGATGATTTTAACACCTGGGTTGCTTACTTCCATTGATTTAGCTGTAACTTGACCAATTTCATTTGATTTAAGTGTAACTCTAACAATTTCATCGTCAGCAACAACAGATGGTGAGTATGTAAAACGAACTTCTCTTAGGTTCATTATTAATGATAGAACATCTTCAGTAACATCTTTAAGTGGTTTGTAGTGAAATTCTACGCCTTCAATTCTTACACTAAATGGTGCTAGAGTAGGCATACTTGATAAAATCATTCTTCTAAGTGCAACACCTAAAGTTCTACCAAAACCTCTTTCTAGTCCTTCTAATATAAATGTTACTTCATTGTCTGAAACAACTCTAAATTCTGGTTTTTTTCTATATGATAATGGTTTCATTTTTTCCATATTTAGATTTCCTTTCTTTTTAAACTTGGTTTAAATTATTTTTTAGCACGTTCACGTTTTAAAATTCTTTTTGGTGGTCTTGTACCGTTGTGTGGAACTGGTGTTACATCTTTAACTTCTGTAACTGTGATTCCTGCAACTTCGATTTGTTTTCTAGCTGCATCTTTACCAGCACCTAAACCTTTTAATTCAACTTTAACTGTTTTAATTCCGTGTTCTTTAGCAGCTTCTGCTGCTGCTTGAGCTGCTAAACCTGCAGCATATGGAGTTTTTTTCTTTGTACCTTTGTATCCAATGCTTCCTGCAGAAGATCAAGCAATAACATTACCATTTTCATCAGCAAATGTAACAATGGTATTTTGGTTTGTAGAATGTATGTGTGCTACACCACTAACAATATTTTTCTTTTTAGTTTTACGAGCCATTATTATTTACCTTTCTTTCCTGCTACTGTTTTTCTTGGACCTTTACGTGTACGCGCATTTTTTTGTGTAGATTGTCCACGTACAGGTAACCCTTTACGGTGTCTTATCCCACGGTAGCTTTTAATTTCCATTAAACGTTTAATGTTTAATGTTACTTCTCTACGTAAATCACCTTCTGTTACATAATTTTTAGCGATTTCACGAATTTTAGATAATTGATCTTCTTGTAAGTCTTTTACTCTTGCGTTTTCATCAATTCCAGCTTGTGCACAAATATCTTGTGCTGTTGATTTACCAATTCCATATATGTATGTAAGTGATATAACAACACGTTTATCATTTGGAATTTCAACGTTTAAAATTCTAGCCATATTTTTCCCTTTCTAAATATTAACCTTGTCTTTGTTTGTGTTTCGGTTGAACACAAATTACACGGTTAATTCCTCTACGTTTAATAATTTTACAATCTTTACAGATTTTTTTAACACTTGCTCTAACTTTCATTTTGTATCTCCTCGAATAATTTTATTTATGACGATACACAATACGACCTTGAGTTAAGTCGTAAGGACTCATTTCGACATCAACTGTATCACCTGGTAAAATTCTAATATGATTAACTCTCATTTTTCCAGAAATGTGAGCTTTAATTGTTAAACCATTTTCAAGTTCAACAGTATATAAATCTGTTGTATGAGCTTCTTTTACAACAGCTTTTATTTTTAATCCGTCTTTAGCCAAATTAAATTCCTTTCGTAAGAATAACACCTTTTCCGTTTTTAATTAAAACAGTATGTTCATAGTGAGCTGTATTGGTTCCATCTTCACTAACAACTGTTCAACCATCATTCTTAATATAAATATTTTTTGATTGAGTTATCATAGGCTCAATGCAAATTACCATTCCGTCTTTTAATAGTGGACCGGTTCCTGCACGCCCTGAATTAAAAACATCTGGATCTTGGTGTAATTTTTTACCAATACCATGACCGCAAAATTCGGATGGTGTATATAATTTGTTTTTTCTAATGTAACGACCAACTGCATAGGAAATATCTCCTACACGTGCTCCTGGTTTTATAGCTGCGACACCTGCTTCAAAAGCACCTTTTGCTACATCGATTAATTTTTGGTCTAGTTCTGATATTTTGCCAACACCTTTAGTGAAAGCACTATCACTATAATATCCATCTCAAACACAACCGAGATCTACACTGACTAAATCTCCGTTTTTTAAAATTCTTTTTGATGGAATACCATGGATCAATTCTTCGTTTACAGATATACAAGCTGTAGCGGGGAAACCATATAAACCTTTGAAGGCTAATTTTGCTCCCCTTTTCTCAATTTCTTTACAAGCTAATTGATCAATCTCTTCTAAAGAAACCCCTGGTCTTATAAAGTCTCAAAGTACTTGTTTAACTTCTGCCAAGATTTGACAACTTTTAGTAATTTTTTTTATTTCATTTTCTTTTAAAATTTGAATCATAAATTCTCCTTAAATGTATAAAAAATATAGATACCAAAAGTATCTAAATTTTAACAAATTTTTATAAAATTCCAAGAACTTTTTTTGTCACTTCCTCAGGTGAAGGACTACCATCAACTACTTTTAATTCGTTTAGACCTTTATAGTAGTCTAATAATGGTTTTGTTTGTTCTTCATAAATTTTTAATCTATTAACTATTTTTTCTTCGGTGTCATCATTTCTTATTATTAAATCAGCACCTTCTAAGTCACATTTTCCAGGAACTTTACTTGGTTTAAATTTAACATGGTATCCAGTTCCACAAACAGAACAAGTTCTTCTTCCTCCAAGACGTTCTAATACAACTTCTTGAGATACTCTAATTTCAACAACATTAAATTCAAAGCCATCTAAACTTTTTAAGAATTCAGCTTGTTGTACTGTTCTTGGGTATCCATCTAAAATAAAATATTTACCTTCATTTTTTAATTTGTTAATAGCATTAAATACTATTTCATTTGTTATTTCATCTGGTACATAACCACCTGAATTAACATATTCTTGAACTTTTAAGCCTAATGGTGTTTTATTTTTTATTTCTGACCTAAAAATATTTCCAGTTGATAAGTGAACTAAATTAGTCTGTTTTGTTATCAATTCTGCTACTGTACCTTTTCCGGCACCGGGTTGACCCATAAAAATTAAGTTTTTTGTTATCACAATAATCCTTCATCTACATTGTTTGTATCTTTAATATCATTTATATCTCTTGATAAACGTTTTGCTTTAGCTAAACGCATTGTTTTTCTTCTAGCTTTTAGTTGATCTAATGTTTCAATACTTGTTGAAACTAAAATCATTAATCCTGTACCACCAAAGGCAATACTTTGTGGTAATATACCTGTCATTATTTGAACAAATTGCATACTTCCTAAAATTAGTAGATAAATCGATGAGAACACACTTAATCTAAATACAGTTCCGATTAAGTAATCTTGTGTTTCTTCACCTGGTCTAAGTCCAGGAATAAATGTAGAATTCTTAGTAAAATCTTCTGCAATTTTATCAACTTTAGATTGTTGAATACCCATTAATAATGAAAATACTCAAACAATCACTACTAATAAAGTAAATCCAACCGGTTGTGTAAATTGTAAATTAGTATTAATTCATTGTTTAGCAATACTTGTTTCAGGAAGTAAGTTAGCAATCATAGTAGGAAATGATAAAACCATCATAGCAAAAATTATCGGCATAATTCCTGCGGGGTTAACCTTAATTGGTAATTTACCCATTTCCTTAATGTTTCTTGAACGTCCAGCACCAACTTGTTGAATTGGGATATGACGTTCCGCAACATAAAATATTGCAATTATCAAAATTGTTAATAAATAAACACTAAAATATGTAACTACATCAATAATTCCGGTCATAACACCGCTAGAACCATTACCACCAACATAATATTCAACTGCGTTTTTAAATTGGTATGGTAATCTTGCTGCAATACCAGTAAAAATAATTAAACTAGTACCATTACCTATTCCTTTATTTGTAATTTGCTCAGAAATGAATAAAGCAAATAATGAAGCTGCGGTTAAAATAATTGGAATTATAAAATAAATTAAAGTAGCCTCACTAAAAACGTCATTTCCGACAATTTCAATAAATCCTCTTGAGCCTTGTGATGATAATGACTTAACAAGAAAAACAGCTTGCGGATAAGCAATAATTAACGTAATTAAACGTGTAATCATATTAATTTTTCTACGACCTTGCGGACCACTTTGGCTAAGTTTATGTATTGGTGGGAAAAATTTAGATTGTAAAATCATCATAATCAATGACGCATTAATAAACGGACTTATTCCAAGTGCGAAAAGTGAAAATTGTCTTAAACCACCTCCACCAATTAGGTTTAAAGTGTTTAAAAATGAATTTTCAGATAGTTGATTTTGATTTTGTATTCTAATGAAAGGTGCTGTAAGTGATGTCCCTAAAATGAAAACAATTAAAAACAAAAGTGTAAAAATACCTTTTTTTAATAATTCTTTTGTTTTTCAAAAAGAAACTCATGATTTTGAAAACGTTCTAAAAGCACGCCTTATATGTAATATTAAATTGTCCAATGTTACCTCTTTTTTGTATTTTAATTATATAAAATTTTTCTATTTTTGTAATTATTAATTTATTCAATATATTTTTATACAAATTAATTAGGTATCTTTTTATAAAACAAACTAAAAAATACAAGGTGAAATTAAGAAAAATATATACAAAAACAAATAAATATAACACATTTTTATGCAATAAAAAATAATAAAATTATATAATTTAAATAATATATTAACAATAAGGAGAAAAAATGATTAATATTGTACTTTATCAACCTGAAATTTTCCCAAATACAGGTAATATTATTAGAACTTGTTTTGCATTAGGTATGAAATTACACATCATCAAGCCTACTAGTTTTGATTTACATCCTAAATATCTAAAACGTTATGGAGCTGGTAGAATGCTTTCAGATATTAGACATGAAATTCATGATTCATATGAAGATTTTCATAAAAAATATCATGACAAAAATATTTACTACATAACAAGATACGGATTAAAAAATTATACAGAGGTAGATTATAAAAATGTTTTAAATCAAAACAAAGAAATTTGATTAATGTTTGGACGTGAATCAACAGGAATAGATAAAAAAATCTTAAAAAATAACATAGATAATTGTTTAAGAATTCCTATGGTTTCTGCAATGAGATCAATTAATCTAGCAAACTGTGTTTCTATTTTAGGTTTTGAAGTTATGAGACAATTAGATTTTAAAGAATTATCTTTATACGAAGTAGAAAAAGGAAAAGACTTTTTAATTAAAAATGATTTTAAGTAGTAGACAGAATCCTAAAATTAAATTTTTGAAAAAATTACTTGATAAAAAGTATCGCAGAGAAAATAATAAATTTTTAGTTTTTGGGTACCACTTAGTTGAAGAAGCTAAAAACGCAGGTATTATTGAAGAAATTTTTGAAATTCCAGGAAATCAAGAATATAAGAATTCATCTTTAATAGAAGAACATTTAATTGATTATATTTCGCCAACTAAAACAACACAACCTATTTTTGCACTATGCAATAGTTCAAAAATAAAAAATGTATCAAAAAATAAAGTAATTTTATTAAATAATGTTCAAGATCCAGGAAATATAGGAACTATTTTTAGATTAGCAAAAGCATTTGAATTTGATACCGTTATAATTGAAAATACAGACCCATACAATGATAAAATAATCCGTTCATCACAAGGTTCAATGTTCTCCATAAATATTATTGAGACAAAAACTAGTTTTGATACTATCAAGGAACTAAAAAAAGAAAATTTTAGAATTTACGGTACATTATTAGATAAAAATTCAACAAAACTAAATGACACTAACTTTAATAATCAAAATATAGTAATTGTTTTTGGTAATGAAGGAAGCGGAATTGATAAAAATATTATTGATTTATTAGATCACAAAGTATATATTCCAATTAGTTTTGAAAGCTTAAACGTATCAACTAGTGCTGCAATTATTTTAAATAAAGTTAGAAACGGATAACTCATGGATAAAAAGAATAATTATAAAATTTTAGAATACATTCAAAATAGCAAAATCCCAATTACACTAAAAGGTTACAGTACATTTGAAATAGATAGAATGCTTGAAAAAATTTATACTGATATAAGTATATTATTAAACGATTTAGAAGTTGAACAAAAGCAAAATCAAGAATTACAAAATCAATTAAAAAAAACACAAACTAAAAAAGAACAACTTGAATTTGATTTAATTAGATTAAAAACACAGTTGTCAGAAATAAAAAAAGGAAAAAATGAATAACGAAAACGAAAAAGAATATAACAATTTGATCAACTGATATCCAGGCCATATGGCTAAAGGGATTAGAGAGATAAAAGAAAACGCAACACTTGCAGATGTTTTTATTGTAGTGTTAGACGCTAGATGTCCGATTAGTTCATATAATGAAGATTTTGATAAAATAGCACCACAAAAACAAAGGTTATTTATTATAACTAAAAGTGATTTAATGGATCCATACAAAAAAGATGCTATAACTAAACGTTTCAAAGGTGAACATGTCCTTTGATTAGATTTAAGAAAAAATAAATCAAAGAATATTATCTTAAAAAAACTAAAATCAATGAATCAAGAAAGAATTGAAAGAAACAAAGCAAAAGGTTTAATTCAAACTAAAATTAAATCTTTTGTTGTTGGAATACCTAACTGTGGTAAATCGACACTAATTAACTTAGTGTCACCAACTTCAAAATTAAAGGTTGCTAATTATCCAGGGGTTACAAAAAGTCAAAAATGAGTTGTTAATGGTGAATTTTTATTTTTAGATACACCAGGTATTTTATTACCTAAATTCCATGACCAAGAAGTTGCAATCAAGTTACTTGCAATTGGTTCTATTAAAACTGAAAATTTTGGTAGAGAATTTGTTGCTACTAAAATTTGAGCCTTACTTTCAAAATATTATCCAAATGTTATTGAAAGTTGAGGTTTAAAACCTTCGAATGATGATAAAGAAATTTATTCATTATTCCACGATTATGCAGAAAAATTTAATTTCTATAAAGAAAAAGGGAAATTAGATTTAGAAAAAGCACAAAATCATTTTATACAATTTGTAAAAAATATGTCCGGTGTTACATTTGACTAAACCAATTATTGAACCCGTTTCATATATAGTTAAAAAATCTAATTTCATATCATATATTTTTGAGTTCCATGATAAAAAGGAATTAAAAAATATATTATCTGAACTTAAAAAAGAACATAAAAAATCAAGACATATTTGTTATAGTTATATAATAAATGATAATGGAGTTGAGTCGGCTGGTTTTAGTGACGATGGAGAACCTAAAAATACAGCTGGTAGACCCATGTTTGAATTAATGCGTATCAAAAATATATCTAACGCATTAGTAATTGTTGTAAGATATTTTGGAGGAATTAAATTAGGTGCTGGCGGTCTAATTAAAGCTTATAGAGTATCAAGCTCAATGGTAATAGATAAATATTTAGAGGAGATAAAAAATGATTAAACTAATTAAAAAAAATACAGGTAAAAATCAGGTTTTAAAACCTGCTTTTGAAGGAAAAGATTTTCCTAAATTTATAACAAAGAAAAATTTTGTTATAACAGATGATTTAGAAAACCAAGTATCATACGTATATTTTGATAAAGAACATCAAAGTGTTGATTCATTATCAGATTTTGTATTAAAATTTGCTTCATCACACAATAGAACTTATGAAGTTGAATTAAACGACTTTTTAGAAGTATATAATTTTGAAATAGTTTTAAGAACTTTTGTTCTTAAAACATACTTTGCAAAAGCAAAATTATTCAAAAAAACTGAAGAAGAACAAAAAGAATCTAAAGAAAAATTATTCTTAATTATTGATGAAACTAAACAAAAAGAACATGCTCAATTAATCAAAAAACTATTTATTTTAGCTGAAAACATTCAAAAAACAAGAAACTTACAAATCATGCCTGAAAACTTTTTAAATTCAGAACAATTAGCTTCTGAAATTACAAAAGATTTCAGTGGTATACCAAACTTAACAATCGATGTTTTAACTAAAAAAGAAATCGAAGAATTAGGAATGGGATTATTACTTTCAGTAAACAAAGGAAGTACACACGAACCAAGAGTTGTTGTAATTAAATATAATGGTGACTCAAAATCAAAAGAAAGTATTTCAATCGTTGGTAAAGGTATTACATTTGATACAGGTGGTGTTAACACAAAAGGTTACTACATGGACGGAATGAAATACGATATGTCAGGTTCAGTAATCAGTGCATACGCAGTTAAAACACTTGCACAAATGCAAGCAAAAGTAAATGTATCAGCAGTTATGGCTATTACAGATAACAGAATAAATTCAGATGCTTCATTACCAGAAAATGTTTATCGTTCAATGAGTGGTAAATGAGTTGAAGTTGTTGATACAGATGCTGAAGGTCGTTTAGTTTTAGCAGATGGAATTTACTATGCTGCAGAAAAATTAAAACCAACTACAATTATTGATGTTGCAACATTAACAGGTTCAATTTTAACTGCTTTAGGTAGCGTTTACACAGGAATTTGAAGTACAAATGATGAAAAATGAACAAACTTTGAAACAGCTTCTAAAGAAGCAAATGAAAAAGTTTGAAGAATGCCTCTTCATGAAGACTACAACAAAGGAAATAAAGGTTCTAAAGTAGCTGACTTAGCAAACTGATCTAAAACAGTTCGTCCAGATTCAAGTCAAGCAGCAATGTTCTTAAAAGAATTTACAAAAGGCATTGACTTTATCCACTGTGATGTTGCCGGAACAGCAGATAGAAGTGGTGAGCCACAAGGTGAATTGATTTCAACATTAGTTGAATTTGCATTAAAATATCAAAATTAACATAAAAAGTTGTAAAATTTAAATTATATTAAAATCATAGAAAGGAAATATTATGAAAATTAATTTAATAGATAATAAAAGAAATGATTCTATGTTATTAAGCGCCATTTTTAAAGGTGAAGAATACCCAAAATCATTAATAGAAAAAAATTCAGTAGTTACTGACTACTTTAACGAAAACAAATCATTTGTTTTCTTAGGAAAAAAAGAAGATTTAAAATTCTCTTCATTATACAATTTTGCAAAAGGATTATTCACAAACTTAGGTCGTGATTTACAAGTTAACTTAGATAGTTTTGTTACTGAAAAAGTTACTTTAGCAGAAGTTGTTAAAGCATTCGCAGAAGCTTACTCATACGTAACTGCAGAAATCTACAGCGCAAAAACAAACAAAAAAGAAGATAAATTTAACGTAAGTTTATTAAGCGAAAAAGCTACAGAAGGTGAAATTGAACAATTAAACAAATCAAATATCCTTTTAGAAGCTGTTAACTTTGCAAGAAACTTACAAATTACACCACCAAACATCTTAAATTCAGAAGAATTAGCAAAAAGAGTTCAAGAAGATTTAGCTCAATACGATAACTTAAAAGTATCAGTATTAAATAAAGCTCAAATTGAAGAATTAGGAATGGGGTTATTACTTTCAGTTAACCGTGGAAGTATGTTCGAACCTAGAGTTGTTGTTATTGAATACAACGGAAACCCAGATTCAGAAGAAAAAACTGTTTATGTAGGTAAAGGTATTACATTTGATAGTGGTGGTTACTCACTTAAACCAGGTCGTTCAATGTTAGGAATGAAATTTGATATGTCAGGTTCAGCTTTTGTTGCTAGTGCATTAAAAGCTATCGCACAATTAAAACCTAAAACAAACGTTGCTGCAGTTATGGCTATTACAGATAACAGAGTTAACGGTGACGCTTCATTACCTGATTCAGTTTGAACAAGTATGAATGGTAAAACAGTTGAAATTAACAACACAGACGCTGAAGGTCGTTTAGTTATGGCAGATGGTTTAACATATGCTGTTAGAAACTTAAAAGCAACTAGATTAGTCGATGTTGCAACACTTACAGGAGCAATCGTTGTTGCTTTAGGAAGCACATACACAGGAGTTTGAGCTACTTCAGAAGATGCTTGAAAAGAACTTAAAGATGCTTCAGATGCTCAAAACGAACTTGTATGAAGAATGCCTCTTGATGAAGCATATGCAAAAGAAATTAAAAACTCACCAGTTGCTGACTTAAAAAATACAGATTTAAGTGGTGCAGGTGCAGGTAGCTCATCAGCTGCTATGTTCTTAAAAGAATTTACAGAAGGTGTTGAATACATTCACTTAGATGTTGCTGGTACAGCTGATATTGGTGGTAGACCAACAGGTGTTATGGTTAAAACATTAGTTCAATTAGCATTAAATTCTAAAAAATAATTTAACTTAAACTTAAGGCATTAAGTCTTAAGTTTTTTTATGCAAAAATTCAACTAATTTATGACTAATTCATAATACTGTCGTGTAAAAAAGTATAAAAAAAGTGACATAACCATTGTTATGTCTGAAAAGTATTTTTCTTCGCTTATTCCGTCATTAATATATTCCAATTCTAAGTACCTAAACGGAAAGTCCCCTTAGCGTCCAAATATATTTCTGCATACATATTATATATAAATTTTAACTTTTCTCACACAAATTAAAGTAAAAAAATCAAACCCGTTAAGGTTTGACTTTTGAATATTATTCTTCGTCTTTGTTTTGAATGTTTCTTCTCTTAATGATTTCGTCTGAAATACTTTTTGGAGTTTTTTCATAGTGATCAAATTGCATTTGGTATGTTCCACGTCCACTTGTCATAGATCTAAGTTCTGTTGAGTAACCGAACATTTCTGAAAGAGGAACTGCTGCTTTAACAACAACTGCACCATCTGATCTTTGTTCTTGATCGTTAACAAGACCTCTACGACGTGATAAATCACCGATAACATCCCCCATGTGATCTGAAGGAACAACAACTGAAACGTCCATAATTGGTTCTAATAATACTGTACCGATTTGATCTTTAGCTTTTGTAAGAGCTTTAGAAGCTGCTATTTTATAAGCCATTTCTGAAGAGTCGACATCGTGGTATGATCCATCAAATAATGTAGCTCTCATATCGATCATTGGGTATCCAGCTAAGATACCAACAGCCATTTTTTCTTCAAGTCCTTTTTGAATTGATTTAATGTATTCTTTAGGAATTTTACCACCAACGATTTTATCAACGAATTCAAATCCACCATCTGGGTTTGGTTCAAATTTAATTCATACGTGTCCGTATTGTCCTTTACCACCAGATTGTTTGATGTGTTTTCCTTCAACGTCAGCTGATTTTGTAATTGTTTCACGGTATGAAACTTGAGGAGCACCAACTTTAGCTTGTACACCAAATTCACGTTTTAGACGGTCAACAATAATGTCTAAGTGAAGTTCACCCATACCAGCAATAATTGTTTGTCCTGTTTCGTCATCTGTGTATGTTCTAAATGTAGGGTCTTCTGCTGCTAATTTTTGAAGTCCTAATGATAATTTTTCTGTAGCTGCCTTTGATTCTGGTTCAAGAGCTTGTGAAATAACTGGTTCTGGGAAAACCATTTTTTCTAAAACGATTTTTGCAGCTTTTTCATCTACTAATGTATCACCTGTTGTTGTATATTTAAGTCCAACAGCTGCGGCAATATCCCCGGCACGACATTCGTCGATTTCAACACGGCTGTTTGCGTGCATTTGAAGAATACGTCCGATACGTTCTTTTTGTCCTTTTGTTGAGTTAAATACGTAACTTCCTTTATTTAATACTCCACGGTACACACGGAAGAATGTAAGTGATCCAACGAATGGGTCGTTCATAACTTTGAATGCTAAAGCTGCGAAATCACCTTCGTCTTTAGCTTCAACGCTAACTTCTTTATCTTCATCATGAGCTTTCATAGGTGGAATATCTAATGGTGAAGGTAAGTAATCGATAACTGCATCGATCATTTTCTTAACACCTTTGTTTTTGAATGATGTTCCTAATACTACCGGGAAGAATTCTGAACTTAATGTAGCTTTTCTGATTGCTGCTTTAAATTCTTCGATTGTAACATCTTCACCTTCAAGAACTTTCATCATTAATTCTTCATCAAAAGCTGAAGCAGCTTCTAATAATTCTTGACGTTTGATTTCTACTACGTCTTTTAATTCTTCTGGAATTTCTGTTGGAAATTCTTCTTCTGCTTGTTCACCGTTGTATGTGAATGCTTGACGTGTAACAAGGTCGATGATTCCTTTAAAGTGTGCTTCTGCACCAATTGGTCATTGGATTGCAACAGCATTTCCACCTAAACGTTGTTTAACAGAAGCAACTGATGCTGCAAAGTCAGCTCCAGCTTTATCCATTTTGTTAACGTAAACAATACGTGGAACTTTATAGTTTGTAGCTTGTCTTCAAACTGTTTCTGTTTGAGGTTCAACCCCTGATTGTGCATCAAGTACGGCAACTGCACCGTCTAATACACGTAATGAACGTTCAACTTCAACTGTGAAGTCAACGTGACCTGGAGTATCGATAATGTTTACTCTGTGTCCTTTTCAGAATGCTGTTGTAGCAGCTGATGTAATTGTAATACCACGTTCTTTTTCTTGGTCCATTCAGTCCATTTGTGATCCACCATCGTGTGTTTCACCAATTTTGTGAATTTTACCTGTGTGGTATAAAATTCTTTCTGTTGTTGTTGTTTTTCCTGCATCAATGTGAGCCATAATACCGATGTTACGGTATTTACTTAATTCGTAATCTCTAGCCATATTATTTAAAAAGTAAAGTGTACACTATCATCTGAAGTGTGCAAATGCACGGTTAGCTTCAGCCATTTTGTGTGTGTCTTCACGTTTTTTAATTGCTCCACCTGTTTTGTTTGATGCATCGATGATTTCATTTGCTAAACGAACGTCCATTGTTTTTTCGTTTCTAAGTCTAGCATATTGCACTAATCATCTAAGTGCTAATGTTTGTTTTCTACGAGTAGGAACTTCTGTAGGAACTTGATAGTTTGTCCCACCAATTCTTCTTGTACGAATTTCTAATTGAGGTGTAATGTTTTCAACTGCTGCTAAAAACACTTCCATTGGTTCTTTTTCTGTTTTCTTTTTGATAATTTCAAAAGCTGAATATAAAATATCTTGAGCTATTGATTTTTTTCCGTCAAGCATAATTTGATTAATTAACTTTGTAACTACTACTGAGTTAAAAACTGGATCTGCAAGTACTTCACGGATAGGTGCTGATTTTTTTCTTGACATAAAGTCCTCCTTAATATTATAAATTTAATTAATTATGCTTATTTTTTAGCTTTTTTTGTTCCGTATAAACTACGACCTTGGTTACGTTTAGCAACTCCGGCAGCATCTTGTGTTCCACGAACGATGTGGTATCTAACCCCAGGTAAATCTTTAACACGTCCACCACGAATTAAAACAACAGAGTGTTCTTGTAAGTTGTGTCCTTCCCCTGGAATGTATGCTGTAACTTCCATTGTATTTGATAACTTAACACGAGCATATTTACGTAAAGCTGAGTTAGGTTTTTTAGGTGTCATTGTTGCAACACGAGTACATACACCACGTTTGAATGGTGATGCCATTTTTTTAGATTTTTTAATAAGTGAGTTGTAGCTTAAGCTTAATGCAGGAGCATTTTGCTTTTTAATTTTTGAACTACGACCACTTGAAACTAATTGATTTGTTGTTGGCATTTTCTGCTTCCTTTCTTTTAATATAATTAAATGTAATTTGTTCAACTATAAAATATAGCTAATATATTATACCAAACAACATAGCCGTGTGTATCATATTTTTATTTTTTTTAAGCCTACAATATAGTCATAAAAGTTTTTTTATGAAGCTTTTTAGTAAATTAATTTCATATAAATTGGACTTTTTCAAAAATAAAAATATTTTTCAAAAAATGGTTTAAAATTATGCAAAAGGAAAATTATGAAGAAAAAATATAAATTTATAACAGGTATTATAGCCTCCACTTTTCCGTTAATAGCATTAGTTTCATGCTCAAATACTAATAATAGATACAATGCTATTAAAAGTGAAAACATTAGTAACAAACAAGATGCAAATAATGAAATACCGAAAACTACAAATGAAGTAAAAAATAAAGAAAATCAAGAAGAAGCAAAAGAAAAAGATGATTCAATTACTCAAGATATTAAAACCCAAGAACAAGATAAATCAATAGAAAAAGATACATCTAACTCAGAAAATCAAGAACAAAATAGTAACGATCAACAAAATAACACAAACACTAACTATGTTGAATTAGAAAATATTAAGTCTAAATTTAGCGACTTAATAAATTCATATTCAAGAAAAAGTGAAGGGTATCAAATTTTAAAAAATGAAGCAAAGAAAATTGAAGATAGTATAAATGAACTAATTAATAATAAAGTTAATAAAGAAAACATTAATTCAGAGGTTAATAAATACAACCTTAAATATGAATTAATAATTAAGAAAACTTCAATTGCGGACTCTCTTTATAATCTAGAAATAATTAACGAGACTATAAAAGATAATAAATCTAAATACGAGACTATAAACGAATTTGACCAACCAATTTCTGAAATAACTGATAAAATAAACGAAATTACATCCTTTTTATCTAAAGATCAAAATGATGATACTAATATAGAAACAAAAAATTTAGAATTGTATAATTTAAAAACTACAATGATAAATAAAAATAAGGAATTAATTAGAAAAATACAAAAAGATCATAGTGATATTTATCAATATTCAATAACAAAAGATCATGCAAATTCCTTATTAGAATATTTAAAAAATATATACCCTGATTTATATAGTCAAGAAGTTGAAAAAATCAATAAAATACTAAATAATAAGTCGGAAATATCAAGCAAAAATAACGAATTAACTACATTAATAAAAAATACAAATGAAGTAATAAATAATAAACAATTAAATAATAAGTCTAATTTAATATCTCAAAGTAACACATTTACAAATTACTTTGAGGGTTATAACTTTATGGATGAAAATATAACTACATATAATAAAGAAGGTGAAAAAGTAATTTATGTAGGTTTAAGAGATATGATTTATAAATTAGATGGATTATTTGTAAATAAAGGTATAAACATAATAAAAAACGATCAAGTTATAGAATATATATTACCTAATAAGGAAAAAATTAAAATAGATTTAAATAAAAATACTTTTTCCGCTACTAGTCCTGATTTTTGAAATTTCGTAAAAGAAAATGATTCTTTAGACCCTAATATTCACCTTGACTTTTATAGTAGTAAAAAAATAGTTCAATCAAACTCAGAATGAGTTGAGTACTCACTAGATGAATCAGGTTTTGATTTTATTAAATTAGATAACGAAGTGTTAATACCATTACCTATATTTAATATACTGTTCGCTAATCCTAACTACTACAATTTATATCTAAATGATAATCATATTTATGGTTTTGATACCGTTTATAATGGAAATAGTGATACTAAGAGAAAAATAGTTAATTTAAAAACAAATCAAGACTTAAAAGATAGGGAATACAATTTTAATACATTAAAATTCTTAATGAATAATTTTTACGGATTAAAAGATAAAAAATTTAATAATAAAAAATGAGAAGATACACTCACAAAATACCAAAAAGATTTAATTTTATCAACTGAAATTGTTAAAAATAATTTTGGTTATATTGATGTACTTCAAAATAATTTAAGTGATAGACATACAGTAGTAAAAAACTTTTCGTTTTTAAATCAAAATAATTCTTTTCCCTTTACCGAATACGGAAATCAAAATATTAATTTTAATAATTCAATACTTTCATCAACTATGTTATTTGATCAAAAACAAAACAATTATAGTGAAAGAGTTAATGACGGATCAAATATCTATAAAGAAGGTAATACAGCTTTTATAACTACATACTTATTTGATTTTAAGGAAGGTAATAGTACTTTTGATTTTTATAAAAAATCTCTAAAAACTATTTTAAACGATAATAAAAACTTGGAAGAAAGTAAAAAAATTAAGAATATAGTATTAGATTTTACAAGTAATGGTGGTGGTGAAACTATTTCATTATTTAAAGCATTGAGCTTCTTAACTAACGAACATGTCAAAGATTATCAAATAAATAAAATAGATAATTCAATTACATTAAAAGATTATACAGTTGATAACAACGAAAATAACGAATTTTTAGATAATGATAGCTTTGCAAATGATTTTAAATTTTATATTTTAACTTCGTTTAATACTTTTTCAGCAGCAAACATAATGGCTCATATAGCAAAAGAAAATAAATGAGCAACAATAATTGGAAACAACTCAGGTGGAGGTGGTTTCTCAGTTTTACCAACCTCATTACCTGATGGTACTTCATTATTCATCTCTTCAGTTAACGGTTCTTATACAACTAATAAAAAAGAAAGTGAAATTAAAAGTATTTCTGATTTAGTTGATGTTGAAGAAGGTGTTAAACCTGACTTAAAAATTAATTATAAGCATTATTATAATTTAGAATATATCAATAACTTATTAAATAAAGGTAATCAAGAAAATAATAAATCCGACTTTCCAAATACATTTGATTTAATTAAGACTTTTAGTGATAAAAGTTTAACTGAACAAAAAGAAAGATTAGATGCACAATTAAATCAAATTAAAGACGCTGTTATAGAAAATAACAACATAAATATATTCGAGTTTGTTAAAACATTTATAGAAACTGAACCACTCCCAAAAACTAATCCTTTCGACAATAAATTGTCGGAAAAACAAAGAAAAATTAAAGGTCAAATTAAGTTGTTGCTAGAATCATTAAAAATTCCTAATGAATTTAATTATGATGGTATTGATGATATATACGGATCATTCTTGATAATTAAAGATGAAAACACTTTAGAATTAACTTTATTATTAACAAATTTAAATGAATCATTATTATCAATTCCTTTATTAATAAAATATAACTAATAACAAATCAAGAATCACATCTTAGTGTGATTCTTGATTTTTTGCTCAATATAAACAAAAACAAAATAATGTATAATAAATTTATAATAAAGGAGAAATAATGTTAAATAAAAATAAAAACTATTTGAAAAAAGATATAAAAAATTTAAAGACTTCTAGAATATTAATGATAGTTGCATTAGCAATTATGCCTATATTAAGTTATATTATTGGACTACTTTCAGTCGGTACCTTAGCCTTTAGTCAAGGAACAAATAGTACAAATGTAAGTTCGTTAACAATATTTGTCATAATACTAGGTATTTTATTTGGAATTGCATATTTAGTAGTCATTATTATGCAAATATATTTAATAAGTCATAAAATGATTGAATTCAGTGGTATTAAAACAGCACTTATAATCGGTATTTTTAACCCACCAGTTTATGTTTTTGCAGCTTCATACTTTTTAATTAAAGCAACACCAATTATTAAAACTTATGTAAATAAAGATGACGAAGAAGAAATAGTAGTAGTTGAAGAGTTAAAATAAATTTTTAAAAATGTTCCTATCAATAAAAAGGAACATTTTTAATTTTATTATTGTGTTTTATTAATTTCAATTAAAAATTGATTCATTTTAAAATTAGATTTGCTTCAATATTTTTTTGTTCTTCTTCAGTATTAGGAGTAACTCCATTGAATTTAGGATCTAAAATTTCATTATTTTCAACAGTGTTATAAAATGATTCTGGCTTAATTCTTATTCTAACCATATCATCACTATTACCCTTATTTTCACTTTCTGTAGTTAATACTAAATATTTACCATTCTTTTTAGGGTTAAAAATTTCATTATTTTTAGCTTGTATTCCCCCGAATTCAGATCTAAATATAAAAATATCTACAGTTCTATCATTTGCGTTTCAAGAATTAGCAACTAAACCAATAGTTTTTGCATTATTATTTGGTTGGTCTAAGGTATTATAGTTATCATATAACTTAATATTGATTTTATATTCCTTATTTAAATAGTAAACCACTCTTGGGTTATTTTTAGGATATCAATCATCACCTTTCAACTTATCTAAGGTAATATTTTTGTCTAAAATATGTAATTTAAGTCTTAAAGCGTTACCATAAAATGTACGCCCTACGACTTCAAATTTTTCGCTATTTTTTATGAAATTATATTTTTCTATTAATCTGTAGTATTTTTTCATATTACCGTTTTTAGTTAATGTAAAGTAAATCATGACTCCAGGATTATCATTATTAACAGTCTTTTCAGCAGTTATTAAATTAGCTTGATAATTATTTTCGTCAATAGAGTCAAAAGTAATATTGCTATTTGAAGTCAACGAACTACTTGTTCAATTTTTATCTTTGAAATTAATAGACATATTTTCGGCAACTTCATCAAGTTCTTTTTCTCAATATTTATCTACATCTAATTTTCTTAATTTAGTTTTTTCAATCTCTTTATTTAATATTTCATAAACTTGTTCATAATGTTCAGAATCATTATCTCGTAAGCTTTTTAACGCTCCATTTATTTTATATTCCAATTTACGTTTTATAGCTTTATATTTAGTTTCTGTTAATTCTCTCTTTATACGAATAGCTTCATCTCTAGCTTTCTCTAGAAGATATCTTTTATCATCTTCGACTTTTATTTCTCATGTTTCGTTTAAGTTACTATTTAAATCTATGTTTAAATATCTAATATTAAAGTCTTTAAATGAAACCATTGCGTGTTCTTTTTCAACACTATTTTCAGATAATTTATTTTGTTGTGGTATTCAGCTATATTTTCAGTATTTAGCTTTTGTTGGATAAAAACTAATTGTTAATCTTTTTCTATCATTAGTAGTTAAAGATTTATAGTTTTGATTTTTATTACTATGGGTAAAGGTTACATTATTTACATTGCCAAAATCTTCTATTTTTACTTTACTTTGATATTTAACAGGTGTTCAAGTATTACCATCGTCAGAACTAAAAATTATAATTTCTTGAGGTAAGATCATTTTTTGATTCAAATTTGCATTTTTTTCGAATCATACATCAATTCTATCCACTATTTTGTAATCATCATTTTTAGTTTTGAATACTATTTCATTTTTATCATTTGTTTGATCTTTATTATGTCTTGAATCGTTATCTCACCCTTTGTTAATACCCGAATTTAATAAACCACTTATAAGATTTCGTTTTACATCACTTGATTTATTAAGGTCTACAGCAAACATATTATTTGAAGTTCTTACACCACCATTCATTGCTCAACTACCGGTTTGGGTATACGGAGCCTTAAAAATTAAGTCCATTTCATATCTAATATTGTTTAAGTCTTCGTGCTTTGTATTTTCTAATTTTCCAAATATTTTTACAGTTCTATTTGTAAGACCTTGCTCAGTTTCAGTTATATGACCAGAATAAATTTTAGATTGTAATAAATTATCGTCAAATTTTACTCTATATACCCCATCTGATATATTTCATTTACGTGCTTGTTCTTTAGTTATTTTAATTTCTCTATTATTGAATAATTGTTCATGTCTTACACTAGGGCTATAAACTGTTATTTTTTCGATCATTACTTTTTTAGTTTCAGGATCTTTAGGAATACTTAAAAAGTCTTCTTTTGGAAATCTATATTCAAAACTTTCGCTTTCAGGATTACCATCATCTCCTTTTTTAATTGAGTATGTTAAAATCAAAGAATTTGATTCATCATCAAAATGATGTGATTTATAAATTCCACTAAAACCTTGATCTAAATGGAAATTAAAATTATTTTGGTTTATACTGTTTGTGCTTTCCTTTGCACTTTCTCAAGTTATATTAGAAATATCATTGTAATCAATTCTTAATTTGTTATTTTGAATTAGATATTCTCTTTTTAATTTTTCGGATTCTAACTCTTGTTGTTTATTTTGATATTCCGAATTTGTGTTAGCGTGCATAGTTTTATAATTTTCAAGTTCTGTTTCTTTAGAATTTAATGCACTTGTTTTTTCTTGTAAGTCTGCTTCTAATCTTTGTTTTTGACTTTCTAATTTATTATAATTATCTTGCAAGTTAGTTTTTTCATGCAAAAGATTATTTTTTTCGCTTGTTAAATTAATTATTTCTTCATCTTTTGTAGTTACTAAATTTGTTAATCTTTCAATTCTTTCTTGACTTTCAATAAAACGTATTTTTTCTTGTTCTAATTGTTGCTCTAATTGTTCTTTTTCTCTTTGCTTTGCATTAATATCATTATTTTTTTGTTCAATTTGAGCTTTTAAAGAATTAATTGAATTTTCATTTCTAGTCGTTGCACTTTCTTCTTGTTTTAATCTTTCTTCTAGAAGTCTCTTCTCTTCTTTTAAATTGTCTATATTTTGTTGTTTAATTTGAATTTCTTTTGATTTCTCTTTTAAAAATTGATTATGTTCTTCGCTTCTATCTTTTTCAATTTTTAATTCTTCTGCGAGTTCATTTTTTTGTGTTGTTAATAAATTAATTTGTGTTGTAAGCTCTTCACTAGTTTGTGTTAAAGAATTAAGTTTTTCTTGGCTTGTTCTTAAACTTTCTTCTAGTTCTTCAATTTTTTTATTTTTCAAATTAATTTCTGCTTCCAAATTAGATGTTGGATCATCTTTGTTTCTTAACATTTGAATTTCTTTTTCTTTTTCGTTTAATTCAAATTTTTGTTTATCTATTTTAGTTTGATTTTTTGCTGCAATAGCAGATGCGACTGCTATTGATGCACCAATAACTAAACCGAATAAACCTAAAAATATGTATTTCTTTTTCATGTGTTATCCTTTCGTTTTTTTCGCATTCTATGATTATAATAAAATTGAAAAATACAAAAGAAAAATCCGATAAAATATGGTATTTTTTGCAGTTATTTTATAAGCGTTTTTTAATAAGAAAAACTCATTTGAAAAAATCGACTAAAAACACTTGTTCATAGGCATAAAAGAAGAGAATTGATATAAAAAAATAGACTTATATTTTGTAAGTCTATTCGATGAATTTAAGAAGGCATATCACAACCATTAAATGGGTGAAAATTAAAGTCTAATTTTTCTACCATTTCAATTTTAGAATTATCAATATTATTTAGTAAATCAACTAACAATAAAATGTCTCTAGTTGAACCATCTAAATGTGTAATTCTAAAAATTTGTTTAGCTAAATTTAAGACTTTTTCTCTTAATTCTTCTTCGTTATTAGATTCTACAAATAATTTCTTATTTTCAATTAAGACTTTATTAACACCATCTTTTTCGCTTGAAGCATTATTATCAGCTAAATATTTCATTAAATAGAATGAAAAATCATGAGCTACTTTTAAAAATCTATCATTTCTTGTATAAAAACTTTGTGTTAATTGTTCGTAGTCTTGATAAGTATTATCGATATATTTTTTAAACACTTTTCTTAAAGCGTCATAAACAGAGATAACATCGACTGACCAAGAGTTGATATCATATATATTTTCTTTTAGTTCTTTGTATGTTGCAAAAATCATAAAAACTCCTTTTTTGGTTTATTTTTCATTAATTTTATAACTTTTTGAAAAAAATAAATAAAAATTCTAATTATTTTTAGAGTTGCTTTATGATAAAAAAATTGATGTAATTAAATAATTTAAATACCTGCTTTAAACCAATAAAACATTAATATGTATATTATCAATAATAAAAAGTGTTATAATTGAAAATATATTACAAATATACAAATAATATATAATGAATTTTAATTATAAAATAGGAGATAAAATGTCAAAAATTTCAAAAATTCACGCACGTGAAGTTTTAGATTCACGTGGTAACCCAACAGTTCAAGTTGAAGTTTACACTGAATTAGGTGGATACGGTTCAGCTATGGTTCCATCAGGAGCATCAACAGGTTCTAGAGAAGCTTTAGAATTAAGAGATAAAGGTTCTAAATACGAATCAAACTGATTCGGTGGAAAAGGTGTTATGTTAGCTGTAGATCACGTTAACAACGATATTGCACCAGTTGTTGAAGGGTTAGAAGTTACAGATCAACGTTTAGTTGACCAAACAATGATTAAATTAGATGGTACACCTACAAAATCTAAATTAGGTGCTAACGCTATTTTAGGAGTTTCATTAGCTACAGCTAGAGCTGCTGCAAATGAATTAGACTTACCTTTATACAAATATTTAGGTGGATTTAACGCTCACTTATTACCATTACCAATGTTAAACGTTATTAATGGTGGTGAACACGCATCAAACACACTTGATTTCCAAGAATTCATGATTATGCCAGTTGGTGCAAAATCATTAAGAGAATCATTACAAATGGCTAACCATGTATTCCACAACTTAGCTAAATTACTTAAAAAGAATGGACATGGTGTTCAAGTTGGTGATGAAGGTGGATTTGCTCCAAACTTCAGATCACACGAAGAAGCTCTTGACTTCTTAATGGAAGCTATTAAAGAAGCTGGATATACACCAGCAACTTCAGGTGAAAAAGCAGTTGCAATCGCAATGGACTGTGCTTCATCAGAATTATACGAAAACGGAGTTTACACATTTGGTAAATTAAAAGCTGCTATCGAATCAAAACAACCAGGATTTGAAAACTTAACAGATGTTAAATTAGAATATACAACAGATGAAATGATTTCTTACTTAGAATCACTTGTTGCTAAATACCCAATTATCTCAATCGAAGATGGTTTAGCAGAAGCTGACTGAGCAGGATTCAAAAAATTAACAGCTGAATTAGGAAACAAAGTTCAAATCGTTGGAGATGACTTAACAGTTACAAACACAGAAATCTTAAAACGTGCTATTGAAGAAAAATCAATGAACTCAATCTTAATTAAAGTTAACCAAATCGGTTCATTAACAGAAACATTTGAAGCTATTCAAATGGCTCAAAAAGCAAACATGACAGCAGTTGTTTCACACCGTTCAGGTGAAACAGAAGATTCTACAATTGCTGACATCGCAGTTGCAATGAACACAGGACAAATTAAAACAGGTTCAATGTCAAGAACAGATAGAATTGCTAAATACAACCGTTTATTAGCTATCGAAGAAGAATTAGGTACAACATCAAAATTTGATGGTGCTAAATCATTCTACAACATCAACAAATAATAATATTTAAAATTACGTGTGAATCACGTAATTTTTTTCGTTTTTTATAGTAAAAAGTCGTTTTTTTAGTTTAAAAACAGTTTTTATTAATCTTTTTAATAAAAATGTGTAGAATTTTAATTGTTAAAAAATTAAATTTATTAACAATAAACAAAGAAAGGAAAAATGAACAAAAAATTTAGTGAAAAAAGCTTTATTTTTTACGGTATAAACTTTATAGTTGGTTTTGGTTTTATAGCAACTATTCAAAGTGTTATCAAAACAGGAAACTATAGTTTACTAATTTTTGCCATTACATCTCTAATTGCGGGAGGTATTATGCTCGCTTACGCAAGAGGTACTCAATATTTTGGTAATAAAATTGGTGGATCATATGTTTACGCAAAAGAAGCTTTCCCAAAAAACAAATGATTTTGATTTTTAAATGGTTGAAATCAATTTATGCAGGCTCCGTTATTTTCCGCTACTACGCCATTATTTTTTTCAACATTAGTCGGATTATTTATTAAAAATCAAGATTATAAAATACTATTACAACTTGGTTCTTTATTATTTTTTATAATATTAACAATAATATCCGCATTTAGCCTAAATGTTTCAAAAAAAGTAATCTTATGAAGCGGAATTGTTAAATGAGCTGTTTTTGTCTTAATTTTAGGTGTTGTGGTTTATTTAGTTGCATCAAACCCCGAAATACACTTATTTAAAAAAGATAATAATACACTCGAAACAATAACTCCATTTACAATCATTAGTTCTATCCTTAGTTTCATCTATGCATATGGTGGAATTGAAGGTTTAGCAGGACTATCGACAAACGTCAAAACAAAAAACTTCCAAAAAATATTATTATATTTATTTGGATTCGTAATATTTATTTACTTAATATTCTTCTTATTATTCTCATTTATACCTACGATACCAAACTCAAATCAAAGTGATTACGTAGCATTAATAATGAGAAACACACTAGGTATCACTGGAATTATATTATTTACAATAGGTTTATTATTCAAACAAATTACATCAACAATATTCTCAATGGTATACTATGCAAAAACAGTTGTTCCACTTGCTTTAGATGGTTTTCTACCAAGTTCACTTGCTAAAGTTGCAAAAAATGGTCAACACAAAAATGCAATTAAATTCGTTACAGTAATTAGCATTTTTGCAATGATACTATTAACAATAATTCCTCAAGTGTTAGGAATTTCTAACTCTTTTGGTGCAGTTTTAAATGCTGGTAATTTAGTTTTCTTTGTTCTATATTTAATAGCTATCTTATCTATATTAGTTATTTCATTCAAAAGAAAAGAATTTAAAATACCAAACTGAGAAAAAGTATTTTATGTGCTAACTCTAATACTTATTGGTATTGTTATTATAGTAACATTATTGCCACCTGTAGTTAACGAAAAATATGATCCATCACAATTAATAGTTATTTTAAGTTACATCGGATTTATGATATTAGGATTTGTAATTTGAGGCCTATACAAAGGTGTTAAGTTATTTAATCCTTTAAATAGATACGCTAAAAACTATTCAAAAATGTATGAAAACAAAAAAATAACATTAGATAGCTTAGAAAAAAGCGGAATCAAAGATGTAGTTGAAAAACTATTTATAAATTCATTCAAAACACAAAATAAATTTATTATGGTTACAAACCAAAGTGAATCATTTAGAGACTTAATCGTAAGAATGTTAGCTCAAGTAATTAAATTTTAATACTAAAGAAAATGAATTACCACTCAAAAATGTATATAAATTAAATACTGAAAAACTTATTTACACAAAAAGAAATAAAGTAACAAAAATTCTTTACAAACTATTTTACAGTAAATGAAACATTAACTCAAATACAATTATTTTCATTGAAAATATTGATCTATTAGACAAATTCGAAATTATTGAACTACTAGAACGTGTTAAAAATCAAACAAATATAAAAGTTATCGCTACACTAAAAGACGAAACTCAAATTTATAAATATAACGACTTATTTATCAATTCTTCAATTAATGATTTAAGTATTGAACAAAAAATAAATGTAACAACATACGCAAAAAATAAAATCGTAGCATCTCAATTATTAATATCTGACCCTTCTATTGATAAATTAATAGTTGAACTTGTTAATGAAAATGTTTATATAAGTGATATTCTTAATAAAGTTGATACTGCCGCAGCTTACTTAAATGCAGAAAACGATCAATGAGAAAAGAATTTGAAAGACTTATATGATCAAAAAGTTAAATTAGAATATGACAAATATATTAGTTTAAAAGACAAAAACAGTACAAACACAAAAGAAATTGATTCACAAATTGAAATAGTTGAAAATCAAATTGCACAAAGAATCGAAACTTTCGAATCTGAAAAACAAATAATTAAAGACTTAATAGATAGTTATAATTCGCTTTCTAACTTCAAATCTAAAGTTAAAGAATATGAAAAAGATAACAATATTTCTGCATCATATAATTTAAAAAACTCTATAATTCCACAAATAGAGAAAAAAATAAAAGATTTATCTGACTCAATTAATAATTTTAAAGAATACAAAGCAATAGTAACAGAAGACATTTTTAAAAAATCATCTCAATTGATATAAAAAACATAACTGGTTAATTTATACCAGTTATGTTTTATTATTTAATTTTAAAGCTAGTTTTACACACTTTATCAAGCGAATCTCTACCGTATAATTCTTCGAATTCAACAACAGATTCTTTAACTTTAGCACTAGCGCCAAGTGGAAATTGGAAATTTCACTCTTCGTTTTGTTTTTTCATATAATTAACTAAATAATATCTAGCAATAATTGAAGCACAAGCTACTGATAAATGAACACTTTCAGCTTTAGTAATAAAAAACACTTGATTATTTAATTCGTATACTTTTTTAAAATCAGCTATAAAGTTAAATTTATCTCTATATTTTAAAATAGAATTAAAAGTAGAATATCTATCAATTATAAAAATATCTTTCTCAAAATTATTCAAATCTAAATAAGAATTTGAATAATTACTAATAGCATTAAAGTGAATAAAGTATTTTACTTCATTAGCATTAAAACCTTTTGAAGTTAAACTATTGTAACCTTTTTGAGTTAAAGTATATGTCTTATACTTGATTTTCTTCATTAATTCTTTTGCAATAAAATTAATTTTAGTTGCACTAAGTTTTTTAGAATCTTGAACACCTAAGTTAATAGCCCATTCTTTTAATTCGTTAGGTAAATAAGCTACGCAACCTATTATTGGAGTGAAATAATCTCCAACACCTGTTTCATCTATTCCAATTACATTGTAATCATCTAAATTAACTTTATCCAAATTATCATAAAAAAGCATTATTAATCCTCTAAAATTCTTTTCTTTTTCTTCTCATTAGATTTAGATATTTCAAGTTCAGGATTATCTAAAAATTTGTTTATGTATCAACCAACTCCACCTTGTCTATTTGTTTTATTGATTTTAACTGTTGCGTATTGTCTTACATCTTTTGTGGCGTTACCCATAGCAACTGAAACGTTAGCAACCTTAAACATAGGAACATCATTGAAACCGTCACCTAAAGCAATTGTGTTTTCAACAGGTATATCATAATATCTCATAAGCATACTTAATGCTTTACCTTTATTTGCTGTGATATTAGTCATATCAAAAACAGGAGATAATCCTTCACCTTTACTTCAATATGAGAATTCAGCTAAATCACCATATCTAGCATTTAAATATGATCTTAATTCTTCAACATTTGTGTCTTTTTTAACATCAAAAATAATTCCTGTAGGCATAAGTGGAATTTTATGAAAATCTAAACCAATCATTAGTTTAGCTGATGAGCTAAACCCAAAAACTTTTTCCAAATCAGGATCTCTTTTTTGTAATTGAACTCAATCAGGTCCTTCTATCGCGATATTAGAAACTTCTTTTTGTACTTTTTCATCACCCAATACATATAAAGCTTCATTTAAATTTAAGTATTTAATGTAAGGAATAAAACCATCATCTTTAGGGTGGTGGATGTGTGCACCATTATAATTTGAAACTACTGTATCTAGACCTAATGTATCATAAATAAATTTAGTACTTCTTCATGGTCTACCAGTTAAAATACATACCTTATGTCCTAAAGAAACAGCTCTTTTTATAGCATTAACTGTTTGATCGTGTACTTCACCAGTAGAACTAGAAAGTAATGTTGTACCATCTAAATCGATGGCAAATAAGTATTTATTATTCATATAACTCCTTTATATAAATTTTATGTATTAAAATTATACAAGATTTTATTTTTTAATCTATAATAATGCACTTTTAGAAAAAATTTCATAATAATTATCAAACAAATGTTTTTTATCAATATAATATTCAAAAAACGAAAATATATTAATACTAGTTAAAAACGTCCAAAAAATAATTTTTTTCATTATTTTAGCGTGCAAATGACAAAAATTCTCATTTTTCTATTATAATTATTAAAATATTAAATATATGGTGAGAGGTGCAATGAATAATTATAAAAGAATATTGATAAAACTATCTGGTGAGGGTTTTGCAAATAAAGAAAAACACCTTGCGATTGATAGTGAATTAGTTAAAAAAATAGCTCTTCAACTAAAAGAAGTAGTAGCAAAAGGGATTCAAATTTCGGTTGTTATTGGTGGTGGTAACTTTTGAAGAGGTGCTTCTGCTGAAAAAAACGGAATACCAAGAAATAGAGCAGATTATATCGGTATGTTAGCAACTATAATGAACGGACTTGCATTAAGAAGTGGTTTTGAACAAGCTGGATTAAAATCTAGAGTTCAAAGTTCATTGAACATTGATCCAAAAATTGCTGAAACATACGTAAACGAAAAAACACTTAAATATTTAGAAGATGGAGAAGTGGTTATATTTGTAGGTGGAACAGGAAGACCATACTTTACAACAGATACAGCTTCAACACTTTATGCATCAGAAATAAACGCAGATGTAATATTAATGGGTAAAAACGGAACAAACGGAGTATATGACTCAGACCCTAAAACAAATCCAAACGCTAAGAAATTCGATAAAATTACATATGATGAAATTTTAGAGAAAAAATTACAGGTTATGGATTTAACAGCCACAAGCATGGCTAGAGACAATAATATTGATTTAATAATTTTTAACCTTTTAGAAGAAAACTCAATAATTAAAGTACTAGAAGGCAAAATAGAACACACAAAGGTAACACAGAGGTAATAATGGATATAGAATTATATTTAATGGAATTAGAAGAAAAAAACGAAAAAGCAATACAACATTTCAAATTTGAAATGTCAAAATTATCCACAGGAAGAGCTAACCCACAAATAATCAAGGGTGTTAGAATTAATTATTATGATACTCCTACTTCACTTGAAGAATTAGCAAATATTAGTGTACCAGAACCACAACAATTACTAATTAAACCATATGACTTAACATCAGTTAAAGAAATTACAAAAGCATTAGAAAAAGCTAATTTAGGTATTTTACCAGTTGATGAAGGTAACCAAGTTAGACTTACATTCCCTGCCTTAACAAGAGAACGTAGAATCGAAATGGTTAAAAACCTTAAAAAACTTACAGAAAATGCAAAAGTCGGAGTTAGAAACTCTAGACAAGATGTTAATAAATTAATTAAGAGTAACGATGAGTTATCTGAAGATGTTGCAAAAAATTACTTAGACATTATTCAAAAACATACTGACCAAAATATCGATAAAATTAACGAATTAAGCAAAGAAAAAGAAAACGAATTAATGAATGGATAATAATGTAAAGGTGATTAAAATCACCTTTTATTTAATTAATAAATATGAACGATAATATAGCAGCAATAAGTTCTGGTTCAAGAACAAACCAGCCCATCTCCATAGTTAGGCTAAGCGGTCCTAACGCGGTAGATATAATAAAAAAAATATACAAAGGTAAAATTGGTCATGATCATCAAATTACTTATGGTGAAATATATGATAAAGAAACTTTAATAGATGAAGTTTTAGTAATGTGATTTATAGGTAAAAAAAACAAAGACGGAAAAATGATTTATAACAACTACGTTGGAGAACCTATCATAGAAATAAATTGTCACGGCGGAATCGTTGTCACAAATAAAATTTTAGAATTGCTTTTAGTGCATGGCGCACGTCTAGCTGAACCTGGCGAATTTACAAGAAGAGCTTTTTTAAACGGTAAATTAGACCTAGTTAAAGCGGATGCAATACATGACTTAATAATGTCTAAAACAACGAGACAAGCTAACGCAAGTGTTTCTCGTTTTAAAGGTAAAACAAGTGATTTATTAGATAAAATTAATAATAGAATTAGTCTACTAATTGGAACAGCCGAAGTTAATATTGACTATCCAGAATATGAAGATGTTGATCAAATAACTTCAAAGTTATTTATCAACACTTTAGGTGAATTATCTAAAGAATTTAGTGAAATAATAAGAGTTTCCGAAAAAAGTAGATACATATTCGAAGGTGTTAAAGTCGCTATTTTAGGTAAACCAAATGTTGGTAAAAGTAGTGTCTTAAATGCTTTACTTTCTGAAGAAAAAGCCATCGTAACTGATATTGCTGGAACTACAAGAGATTTAGTCGAAGCAAGTTATCAAATTGATGGAATTTTATTCAAATTAATTGATACCGCTGGTATTAGAAAAACTGATGAAATAATTGAACAAATGGGTATTAAAAAATCTTTTGATCAAATCGAACAAGCGGATTTAATTTTACACATTTTAGACCCATCTCAAGAAAATAATGAGTTCGATATTGAAATTGAGAAAAAATCTAAAGAATTAAACAAATATTATATTAAAGTTATGAATAAATCTGACTTGGTGCAAGGCAAAAAAGACGGATTTATTTATATTTCTGCAATTAAAAAAGAAATCGAAGATCTCGAAAAAGCTTTAGTAGAAAACTTCAAAAATATCGATGTTTTAGATGAAAGAATTTTCTCAAATACAAGACAGTTATCATTAATTAAAAAATCTAAAAGACATATTGATGATGCTTTAGAATTAGCTAAAAATGAAGGGTATACTTTTGATACTCTAATAGTAGATTTATACGATGCTTGAGATTCACTAGAAGAAATAAAAGGGAGAGCTAATAGAGAAGATTTATTAGATACAATGTTTTCTAACTTCTGTTTAGGTAAATAATGGGTAAAAGAAGAAATAAATTTATAGATGCACACGCACACGTAAACTACTCATACTATAGCGAGTTTGCTATTCAACAAATAGTTGAAGCAACAGAATATAATAAAGTTGAATTTATAATAAATAATGGTGGTCATTTTGAAGAAAATGACCAAGTTATTGAACTATCACAAAAATATCCTCTTTTAAAAGCATGTATTGGAATTCATCCTGAAAGCATTAAAAATAATGATTCTATTAAAGGTTTTAAAGAAAAAGTTATCCACAACTTAGATAACATAGTTGGGATCGGGGAAATAGGTATTGATTATTATTATGAAGACGGTCCTGGTAGAGATGTTCAATTACATTGTTTTGAAGAACAAATTAAAATAGCAAGTGAATATAATTTACCTGCAGTTATTCATATTAGAGATAAAGAAAATGAATTCCAAGCTTATGAAGATACATATCAAATACTTAAAAAATATCCAAATTTAAAAGTTATGTTGCATACTTTTGCAGGTAACATTGAGTGAGCTAAAAAGTTCATGGAATTTAAAAATTTATATTTTTCTTTTAGTGGTGTAGTCACATTCAATTCAAGCGAAAATACTAGAGAAGTAGTTAAATTTGTTCCATTGGAAAAAATGCTAACCGAAACAGATTCACCATACTTAAGACCACATCCATACTCAGGAGAAAAAAATGAGCCCAACACAGTTGTTTACACAAGTTACTATATTGCAGCCTTAAAAGAAGTTGGTTTAGATAAATTTGTAGACAAAATAAATAGAAATTTAAGAAGGTTATTTAATTTATAAATGAAAAAAGAAGTATATGCAAAAAAGAAATTTGGACAAAATTTCTTAAAAGATAATAATATTATCAATAAAATTTTAAAAGTCACTGAAATAAAAGACAATAATATAGTTGAAATTGGTCCAGGGCGCGGAGCTTTAACAAAAGAATTAGTTAAAGAAGCTAAAAAGGTTACCGCATTTGAAATTGACCAAGATATGGTTAATGTAATTCAAGGCGAAATTAAAGAATCTAACCTTACACTCATTCATGAAGATTTCTTAAAAAGCGATCTCTCATCGATAGAAAAATCAAAAGTAATAGCAAATATTCCTTACTATATCACGACAGATATTATGTTTAGAATATTTGAACACCGTGATATTTTTAACGAAGCAATATTAATGGTGCAAAAAGAAGTGGCTGAAAGAATAGTTTCAAAAGAGAACTCTAAAGAATATTCTAAACTATCATTAAGTGCGCAATTTTTAGCAGATACTAAAATAGAATTTATTGTTCCTAAAAATGCTTTTTCACCTGCACCAAAGGTAGATTCAGCAATAATATCTCTAAAATTTTATGATGATATTGATAATCAAACATGAAATATATATAAAGACTTTTTTAAATTATGTTTTAATAACAGAAGAAAGAAATTAATAACTTCTCTTAAAACAGTTTATACAAATGATAAAATTTTAAAATCATTTAGTGAATTAGGGTATGACGAAAACATTAGAATTCAACAAATACCGCTTGAAAATGTTGTTGAGTTATACAAATTACTAAATGATTAAAACTAAGCAATACAGATTAATTATGAGCGTTTCAGAGCATATCTCTTATAAATTAAGATGTGCTTTTTATTTTAAACAAAAATAGTATTAAAAATAATCGCAATGCGATTATTTGTATGGTATTACGTGAACGTGTGTATGCATTACTTCTTGACCTGCGCTAGAACCAGTATTAATTACGATTTTAAATCCTGTAGCTTCGTTATTTTTAATTTTTTCCATAGCTAATTTACGTGCTATTTTCATTAAATAACTAATTTCTTCATCGGTTTGTTCAATAATGCTTGTTTTTTCCACTTTTGGTATAACTAGAAAATGTCCTGGTTGTTTAGGGTTAATATCTAAAATAGATATAACTTTATCATCTTCATAAATTATATTAGAGTTAATTTCTCTATTTATAATTTTTGTAAAAATACTAGCCAAGGAACTTTGATCCTTCTAACGATTTTTTCAATGTATCATTTTCTGTTATTGTTAATTTATTACCTAAAGCAACGAATGCTTCAACAGCTTTATTATAAAGTGACTCATCATTAACAGATAAAATTGTTGTTAGTATTAATAAATTAGGTGCAAAAATAGTGTTATCCATTGTAAAAATTGTCATTTCTTTTTCTTTATCGTTTGGATTAGCAACTTTTTTAGTTAAAGGCATAATTCTATTTAGGTAAGAAATGTTAATTTTTCCATCATTGTTAGTGATTTTAATAGATTCAGCTAAATTACCATCTTCTGTAACTTTAACTAAGTTTTTAGTTGAGTAATTGTAGAAACCGCTTAATAATACATTGTCTTGCGATAATGCTGTTAATGAGTTATCAAAGCTGAATGGAGTTTTTTGAATACCTACATAACCACCTAATTTTGTTTCAATTTTTTTATTATTTGAGAATAATAAGTTAGATGAAACAACATTATCTGTTGTGTAGTTTTTTAATGTTATGTCATTGAATTCTTGTATGTTTGAGATTGTTTTATATTTTGTAGTGAATAAATCTTGTTCTTTGCTTGATTTAAACTCTCATAATTGAACATAATTTTTGTCAAGAATGTAATCAATTAATAAGAAATTGTTTTGATCAAATTTATCTTTATTTTTTAAGTATTTAGAATTATCAACTTTTTGTAATTCTTCTTTTTTAGAAATTGTTAAATATTTATTAACTAACAATTGTTTGTTAACTAATAATCTAACATCAGATGATTTGTTTTTGTATAAAATAGAGAATTGTTCTAATGTTGGTAACGATTTAAAAGAAAAAGCTTTTTCTAATTCTTTATAATCATTTTCGTTTAATACACCTAGTGAAAGTAAGTTTGTGATTTGTTTTTCTAAATATTTTGAATCTTTTTGATTTTGGTATTCAACATATGTTTTGTAAGTTTGGAACGCTGCATCTTTATAGTCTTGGTTTGAGAATAATTCATTGTTATTTTCTACTGAATAATATGTTTTTAAAACATTTTCAATTCATAAGTTTTCAACTTCCGTTTTTACTTTTGTATCTTTAAACAATTCATCTTGTTTAGTTTTTTCAATTGAATCGGCAGTTCTTCCACAAGAAATAGCTGCCACACTAATTGATGCTAATGATACTGGTAAAATAACTTTTTTAATTCATTTTATCATTATTTATTCTCTCCTTGTTTTAACATTTTTCTTAATGCGTTCTCATATAAATTAAATGCACTTTCTTCTGAATAGCTAAAGTTTTTAGCAACAAGATCATAATATGCAACTTTCATTTTAGCATCTTTATAACTTAAGTTTAAGTTTGTCTCTGTGTTGTATGTATCTTTAATTCATTTGTCTACTTTATCTAAATTATTTGTAATATCAACATTTAATTTACCATTATGAATTGAGTAAGCGATGTTTGAGTATTCTTCAAGAACTTCATCTGTGTATTTTTCTTTTTTATCAGTTACGATTGGATTATATGTTTCTTTTAAAACATTTTTCATTGAATTATCTTTTAAAGCTTCAACAACAACTTCTTCTTCAGAGTATTTTCTATTAATTTTATTAACTAAATCAAAGTGTGTTGAGAACCCTTTTAAAACATTGATCATATCATCTTTAAACATTTTCATGTAAGTATCTTTTTCAGATATTGAATTAACTTTAAATAAATTAATTCCAGTGTTATTTAATAAAGCGTAATAATCATTTTTATCAGAAACTTTATAAACTGTAGAATTGTAATCTTTATTATCGATATTAATATTGAAATGAGTATTAAATGATTCTTTCACTCATTTATCAAATTGTGCATTATCCATAGAATTAATTAATCTATTAATGTAACTGTTTAATAGAGATGTTTTTT
This sequence comes from Mycoplasma sp. OR1901, assembly GCF_013348745.1. Classification (NCBI taxonomy): domain Bacteria; kingdom Bacillati; phylum Mycoplasmatota; class Mollicutes; order Mycoplasmatales; family Mycoplasmataceae; genus Mycoplasma; species Mycoplasma sp. OR1901. The sequence continues at coordinate 867,242 of NZ_CP054666.1, forward strand.
CAATAAATGTTTGATCGTTAGCAACCCCGCTAGTGTTTGATAATTCACTTTTTAGATCATTAATTTTTTTCTCTAAATCAGAGTTTATACCTGATGGTAATTTATAAATTTCATTTAAAGCAATTGTAGGAATTTTTTTGTTATTTGATGAAAGTTCATCACTAGCAATTATTCCTAAAGCTTGTTCTTGGTTTGATTTAAATAAATCTTTAAATGTTGTTAAACTGTTTTTTAGAAGTGTGTCTGATTTTGTTAATGTTAAAGATTCAATGTAACTTGAATATAATGATTTATTGTATTGAAAATCTTCGCTTGTTTGATCTTCTTTAATTAAAGAATACTTACTTGCCTCTTCGAATGTTTTAAATAATTCAACGTTTTGAATAAATTCTCTTTCTGTAGTTGTATTTTCACCATCTTTTTTTGTTTTAACTATTGATGAATAACTTAAAAGATTGATTAATTTTTCTTTTGATTTATCGTCAAATTTAAAAGGTTTTGTTAATTCAGGATTATGAGCACCAGGTAAAATTATAGACTCTACTGTCATTAAAGAATTTGAATCAAAGTAACCATCAATTAATTTTGTTGGATTTTTTAAAGTTTCAACGAATGAACGTGTTGTAAATGTAACAACTTTTTTATCATTAGAAGTATCTTTGTAGTAATTTACATTTTCTTCATAGAATGGTAAAACCTTATCACCTTTGTGGAATAAAACTTTTTGTGGTAAAGTATTTCCAAATTCATCTATATCGTAAATATCTCTTTTAGCAACTCTATTAATGAATGTTAAATCTTGTGATTTAACTTCAATTGTATAACGTCTTAATGCTTCGTTCTCAATTTCTTTAAATACTAAATAATCAGTTGCTTCTTCAACTGTATTACTTTTACCAAATTCTTCTGTTTGTAATTTTTCTAGAAATGCTTTTTCTCAGGTTTGGAAAGGATATTTCTTTTGAATATTATTTCTTTCTTCTTCGATTTTTGCTTTTTGTTCTTTTCTAATATCGTCTATTTTCTTTAGTTTAATATCACTTCTAACTGTTTCGCCACTAATTAATGAGTTATTTAAAATATGTTCATATAATTGTGAAGCACGTTGCTCTTGTTTATATCACTCTAAAATAATTTTTTTGTATAATGAACTTACTTTGTTTTGGTTACTTTTACTTGTATCCGCTAAAACATTTGTTAATTCTTTTACATTAATTTTAGTTACTGTACCATTACTATTTTTAAATTCTAAAACATCAACATTTTCTTTAGTTGGTTGTTCGTAAGTAACTTTTGTACTATTAATTACTGCTGGTATTGTAATACCTAAAATTCCACCAACTGCTAGAGTTGATAAAATAGCAATATTTACATAACTTCTCTTTTTCTTATTAGTAGTATTTTTATTTTGTTTTTTTTCATCGTATGAGTCATTAACTTCTGTTAAACGTTCAAAAAATGACTTTTGTCCTTTTGCCATAAAGCTCCTTTTTTATAAACTTTTAATTTTATATTAATTATAACAAAATAAACACTTTTTACGCAACTACAAAGACCAAAAAATGTTTTTTTTAAATTTAGCAAAATCTTTAGTGAATTAACGTATATTTTTATCACTTTTTTATCTATAAAATAGAGATTTTATACAAAACATGATTTTTCCGTAATAACAATCTTTAAAATTATTTTAAATGAAAATTAACCCAAAATTTTAGTACCACTTTTTTCAAAAAAAATTTAATATTTTTTTAAAACATGATACATGTGGTGTCAATGAAAATTATATATGGTAAAATATTAATAAATTTAAGACATTTAACGGAGAAAAATATGAGTAATAAGAATGATTTTAAGCCTGAAATTAGATTCAAGGAATTCACAAACGATTGAGTACTAAAACGTATCAATGAAATTGGTTACAAATTTAGTGGATTAACTGGCTTAACTAAAGATAATTTCGTGGGTGGAAAATCAATTTATATTTCGTATCTAGATGTCTATAAAAATAATATTATTGACTTTTTACCTGATAATTATGTAAATATTCATAATCATCAAAATAAAATTAAAATAGGTGATATTTTAGTACCTACTTCATCAGAAACAATTAATGAATCTGGAATGGCTTCTGTTTTTAATTTTGAAACTTCAGAAAATGTTTACTTAAATAGTTTTTGTTTCGGAGTAAGACCGTACGATGTTGAAAGTATTGTTCCTAACTTTTTAGGATTTTTAATGAGATCTAAAAACATCAGAAAAGAAATAATAAAATTATCTCAAGGTATTTCTAGATACAATCTTAATGTTAATAATTTTTTGAGTCTACAAATAAATATTCCAAATGATAAAAATGAAATGAAAAAAATCGCTTCTTTAATTGACGAAATTAGGCAATCAATTACACTTCTTCAGCGTAAGTTAAAGAAACTTGAAAATATTAAAGAGTTTTTATTGAATAAAATGTTTGTGAGCGGTCAAGCTAATTTTCCGGAAATTAGATTTAAGGAATTTACAAACGCTTGAGTACTTAAGCCTGTCGATGAAATTGCTACCGTAAAAACAGGCTCAAGTAATACAGATGATGCTACTCATAATGGTATATATCCGTTCTTTATTAGATCGGAAGACGTTAAAAAAAGTAATAAATACATTTTCGATAAAGAAGCAGTTATTACTATTGGTGATGGAAAAATAGGAAGTGTTTTTCACTACGTAAATGGTAAGTTCGATCTCCACCAAAGATGTTATGGTATATTTGATTTTAATTATGTAAGTGGTAAATATTTTTATTGATACTTTTCAAGTCATTTTTTAGAAAGAGCACTATCTCAATCAGCAAAAAATACAGTTGATTCAGTTAGAATGGAAATGATTACAAAAATGGATATTCAGTATCCAAATGTTGAAAAAGAACAAAATAAAATTACATTATTTTTTGATAATATTGACTCATCAATTACACTTCTTCAGCGTAAGCTTGAAAAACTGGAAAATATTAAGTCAACATTACTAAATAAGATGTTTATTTAAGAAAAAATGAACTTATGTTTCTACACTAAGTTCTTTTTTAATCAAAAAAATGATTGAAATTTTTAATTTCTATTAATTTTGTATAATTTTAGTATGGAAAATGTTGAAAAGAATAAAATACTAGTTAAATTCGATGAAATAGCGCACAAAAACAACTTTGTGTATTCACTATTTGGTAATTCATTACAAAAAATTGAAAAAGAACAACAATTAACTAGCCCTTATGAAATAGTTATAGATTTACAAGCTTTTTTAAAACTTAAAACTTATAATAGAGAGCAAATATCTGTTAATAAAAAATTTAGTGCTGACAACCCACTACCAAGTTTTAATTACTACGGTGAAAAAATTTATCTAAACCTTTTGTTAGCTTCTAATTCAACTGAATTAAACTATAAAATAATTAATAAATTACTAAATTTAGTTAATAAAAAATCAGATGCAGATGAAATATATAACTTAATTAACTCGATTTATTCTTATGAACCAGACATTTGAATTCTTCTTTATTTTGATTACGACGAATCATCATTAAAAATTAAAAAAATTACAAATATTAATCCTAATTATTATTCAGTTTATACTACTCAATCAAAACTAAAATTACCTTATCATAAAGGTTTTATAAATATACAAAAAAACGACTAAAACATATTTGTTATAGTCGTTTTTAATATAATGAAAATTCTTGGTGGAAGAAAATAAAGTTTTCTGGTTTAACGTAGAATTTAGCAGCAATGCTAATACTTTCGTTATCGTAACCTCACATAGTTATAACAACTAGTTTATTCTCTCCAAACATTTTAACATCTTCGTACTTTAACTCATAAACAATATTTGTTAAACTACTTCTTTCAGCTAAAGTATCGATAATTGGTTTATTTAAACTTATAGGTTCAAATTGATCTATATTTTTAGTTGATAAAAATATATCTGCTTCACCAATTAATTCTCCGTCAATTTCATATGATGTACGGAATTGTCTAAAACCATCAACAAAAATTATTCTTTTTTCATGGAATCATTCAGGTTCAGTTGGATTTTCTTTTTCGATACCTCTAACTCTATCAGCACCAATTAAAAAGCTAATTGGTTTAATTAAGTTGTAAAAATTCTCAGCGACAAAGTGTCCTCTTTTAGAAATTGTGTAAACAGCACCAAGAGCGTATAGTTTTTGATAAGCACCTACAACAACACTTCTAGAGCAATTAAACATTTCCATTAATGCGTGCTCTGAAGGCATAATTTTATTAACAGGAACTTTTCTTGTTACTATTAAATCAATTAAATATTTGACAACTTCATTAGTTTTACTTAATATTTTAGGAGTTGCTTTAGAAACTAATTCTTCATTAATTTTTTTTCTATTTTTTGCGTTTACCATATCACAATTTTACCAAATTTAAAAATTAATATTTTATTATTTTTTTATCAATTTAAAAATTGCGTATCCACCTTGCTTCATTTCGAAGTTTCAACCGTAATTATTTGTTTTATTTAACAAGATAGGTTTAAAGTGGTAATCTCTTGAAATTTTAATAAAATTTAATCTTTCGTTTTTGTAATTACAGAAGGCAAAAAGTAAGAATTCTTTTTCTTGACCTGGTGCTTTTCTTACTGTAACACTTGAGTAATCATCTGTATCAACAAATGTATAAGGGTCTGCAATTGTATCAGAATTTGTTTCTTTTAAGAAAGGAAATTCTTCACGTAATTTAGACATATATTGAATTAAACTATAAGGTGAATTTTCAACTTTAATAGCTTCTTCGATTACTGGTAATTGAGTTGCAGAAGTTAATAAAATATATTCTTCTAAGTTCTCAATAACAATACCATCATAAATGAAACAATTCTCTTGTGGATTTGATCATTTCATCGGTTCTCTTAAAGAAGGGTCACCATAATATCTTGTTCCAAAGTAGTATAATTCATCACCTTGATAAATAATTGGATTACCAGGTAATGCCATTAGTTGAAACATAGCTATTTTTAAGTTATCTTTCTCTAGTTCAGTTAACTTTTTAGTTAACTGATATGGTTTATTTTTAGAAACTTCTTCTCTGAATACTTCTAATCATCTTTTTGTGTCGTGATTATCTATGAAAGGCATTCATCTACTAATTGGAGATGCTTCTTCATATTTTTTAACTAGTTCTTTTAAGTCTTTAAACGGAATTCTAACATCAGTATTTTGTCTAAAGTATTTAAATCCATCATAAATAGTGTTTAAACCTAATTGATCTCCGTCTTTTAAATATTGTAGTCCTTTAAGTGTATCTGTGAATACTCATTCACCAACCATGAACACATCATCACGTCCTGCTGGTTTAGTGATTTCGTCACTAGCTTTTCTCAATATTGAGAATATTTTAGCTTCATTAAAATTGTTTTTTGTTTCGATTTCACTTGAAAAATATTCTGCTATAGCATCATATCTAAATCCATCAACTCCAACTGCAGTTCAGAATTTTTGAATTTCAGCTAATTCATCAATAACTTCTTTATTATCTAAGTTTAAGTCGGGCATTGAGTATGAAAATCTAGCTAAATAATGCTTATTTGTAGGAGTTTGATTAACTTTTGGAAAGCTTTTTCTGTAAAATTCCTTATCTAATTTAACATCTGGATCATTAATGTCTAAATCAGGCTCTATTCTGTAATATCTTTTGTATAATTCATCACCTTCGATTGCTTTTTGGAATCATGGGTGTTCAAATGATGTATGGTTAAAAATTAAGTCTAAATAAACTTTAATTCCTTTCTTGTGTGCTGCACTTAAAAAATCAATAAAAGCATCCATACCACCTAATTGATCTGCAACATTACAGTAATCTTTTACATTGTAACCGTGATAACTTGATGAAGGGTGAATTGGTGATAATCAAATTTGGTCAATTCCTAAATTTGATAAATAGTCGATTTTATTTTTTAAACCAATAAAATCACCTATCCCATCATTATTTCCATCAGCAAATGAGTAAACTAATACTTGGTACATTACATTTGTATTTTTGTAGTTTTGTAATGGTTCAGCTTTTGGAGCAGTCTTTCATAAATCTTTATAAGTTTGGTTAATATTATCCTTGTATTTTGGGTCATCTCACTTAGCATATTCTTTTCTAAGTTGATTTTTTAAATATTTTTTATATGTTAAGTTTAAATATTTTTTTATTGCTTTATCTTTTAAATTCATAGTAATAAAATTATAATAATTTATACAAAAACATCGCATATTTAGGGTATTTTCTTGACGGGTGCACCAAGTTTTAAAGAATATAAAAACAACAGGGCTTCCTGTTGTTTAAAATGATTTTAATTACCGTCTAATATATTTTGAATTTTGTTTTTTAAATCGTTAATTTTATTAGTTTTAGAAACAGATACTGAACGAGTTTTTTTACCTACGAACATTTTAATACGTCCATTATTATTTTCTTCTGAAGTAACTAATAATTTATCTTTAGTAACAAAACCAAATTTCTTTTTAGCGCTAATTGTAAATACTAATGTAATGAATGACATAATCATTGAAGATCAAATTAATTTATAGCTAAGATCATATTTTAATTGAACGTCAATTTCACGAAGTTCTTCATTAATAGTAATAACATTAATTTGTTTTACACTCTCTGGTTGTAATGAAATTATTGCAAATGAACTAACGAATAATACCGCTATTAAAAAGTATAAACTTTTAAAGTGTTCATCTGCATTACCAATATTCTTGTAAAGTTTGTATTGCATTACAAATAAAATAACAAGAATAACAACTGCAGAAAATACAAATAATGTATTTAAGAATAAGAATAATTCTGTTAGTTGATAAGTTGGAGAAGATTTTTTTCAGTTTAGAACTAACACATGACCTGCATTAATTCAGTTTTTTTCGATTTGAATTCTATCGAAAAAGTTAATGTACATTACTATTTGAAATATTAATGATATAAAAACTAGTAATGTAATTAAGAATAAAAGAATTTTTCTTTCTTTGTAATTTTTAAGATGTTTTGATAAATTCATATTAATTAATTCTGTTTTCAGTTTCTTTATCAAATAAGTGAATTCTTGGTATTATAAATTCAACATAAACTTGTGAATATAATTCAAATTCTTCACTATTAGAAGCATTAACGATAAATTCTAGATCTTCGTTAACTTTAACCGCAATAAGTTGATCTTTACCGATTAACTCAATATTTGTTATTTTACCTAAAACTGAATTTGGAACTTGTTTGCTATGTATTTTTAAATCTTCTGATCTGAAACCAACAACGATTTTTTGGTTTTCTTTAACTAATTGTTTAGATTCATCATCTAAAGTAATTTCTAAACTGTTGTTTTCTTCTATTAATTTACCATTTTTGTAAACTGCATCGAAAGTGTTCATTGTTGGTGAACCGATAAATTTAGCAACAAAAACATTAGCTGGTCTAAAGTATAAATCTTTACCTTTACCACTTTGTTGAATTTTTCCGTCGTTAAATACAACGATTTGGTCACCCATTGTCATAGCTTCTAACTGATCGTGTGTTACATAGATACTTGTTGTGTTTAACATTCTATGGATGTTAACAATTTCTCTACGCATGCTTTCTCTTAATTTAGCATCTAAGTTTGAAAGCGGCTCATCCATTAAGAAAACAAGTGGTTTTCTGGCGATAGCACGTCCAATAGCAACACGTTGTCTTTGTCCCCCTGATAAATCACGAGGTTTTCTATATAAGTATTCGTCAATTTTTAAGATCTTAGCAACGTCTTTAACACGACGGTCGATAATATCTTTTCTTTCTTTAGCAATTTTTAAACCAAATGAAATATTGTTATAAACATTCATGTGTGGGTATAAAGCGTATGATTGGAAAACCATAGCGATATTACGTTCATTTGGTAATAAGTTGTTGTATCTTTTGTTATTGAATAATAAATCACCTTTAGTAATTGAGTTAAGACCAGCAATCATTCTTAAAAGTGTAGTTTTACCACAACCTGATGGTCCTAAAAAGATACAGAAGGTACCTGGCTTAATTTCTAAATTAATATTTTCTAATGTATATTTTTCGTTTCCTTCATATTTTTTAGAAATATTTACTAAATTAATGTGGGCACCGCTGTTTGTGGAAGAAATTTCCCCAACTTCAGAAAGCATAGATTCTAAATCAATAGTTTCAAAACCAGTATCTAAATCTGAAATTGCATTTTCATTTAAATTGTTTTTCATATTTTTATCCTTTCACGGCTCCGTCACTTAAACCACCAACGATGTATCTTTGTAAGTACATGAATAACACAAAGGCAGGTGCTGAAGCTAATATTGAACCAGCAGCATATGCACCAGCATTAACGTGTTTAGGTTCAGTATCAATAAAGTAACTTAACCCAACAGCAAGTGTTGTATTTTCTAATTCGAATAAAACGAATTTAGGTAAGATAACATCTGTAAATGGTATTAGGAATGACCATAAAGCAACCATAATTAAAGCGGGTCTGATAACTGGAACTAATATTTTAAAGAATAGTCCTCAGTTATTACATCCATCAACTTTTGCTGAATCATCTAATTCTGATGAGATGGTATCTAAGTAACTTTTTAACATAAATGTGTTACCTGAAATTGAACCACCTGCATAAATTAAGATTAACATAAATATTGTTGGGAATCCAAGTGAATTACCCATTCTAATAAGTAAATATAGCGAAATTAAAGCCGATGTAGCTGGTATCATTTGAAGCATCATAATAACTGTTAATGAGTGCTTAGAACCAGCAAATTTAAATCTTGAATAAGCATAACCATTTAAGGCTACAGCAATTGTTGAAATAACCATTGTTAAAACAGCAATTAAAATTGTATTGAAGTATCATCTACCAAAATAACTTTGCTCACTTGTAAATAAGTAAGTGAAGTTATCTCAACCAAATTTAAATGGTGTAATAGCGATAATACGTGGGTTGTTTACGTTAAACGCTGAAACGATTAGCGAAACAATTGGGAAAAGAACAACTATTGCTCAAACTATTAAGATTAAATAATTAAAGAATAATCAAATTATTTCCATTGTTGTAGGAGGTTTTGAATCTGATTCGTTAAAGTTTAATCTTTTTTTGTCTAGTTTTTCTTTGTTTACTTTTATATCATCAAAAATATGTGAATAAACTCTTTTTCTAAAAAACATCTCTTAATCCCTCCTTGACATTGATTTAATAAATCCACGAGCACCAAGTGAAATACTGAATAATGCAGCTAAAGTTGTTAAGGCAGCAGCGAAGGCTTGATCTCCGGCAAATTTAACTGTACCAAGTGTTAATTTGTAAACTCATGAAATAATGATATCTGTTGAAGCTTCACCAAACACAGTAGGGTTAGCAAATGCAGGACCACCACCTGTGAAGATAGAAATTGTTGTAAAGTTGTTGAATGAACCAACAAATTGTCCGATTAACATTGGGGCAATTGATAATAATAGCGAAGGCAATGTTAAATATCTAAATAACTGTGCACCTCTAGCACCATCAACTGAACCAGCTTCATAAATATCTTTTGGTATTGATTGTAAGTTACCTGTTACTAACATAAAGATTCAAGCATAAGCAATTCATGTTTGAACAATAATAACAAGTACTCTTGTTTTTCCAATTTCGGCTAATCAGTTTTTAGCTTCACTGATTAAACCTACTTTTAGCATAATTAAGTTAATGAAACCTTGATCTCCACCTTGGAACATACTTTTAATAAATGTAAGTGTAACGAAAGCAGGAATTGCTCAAGGTAAAATGTAAATAACTCTAAACACTTTTTTGAATTTAATTCTTTGGCTGTTTGTTAATACAGCAATTATGATACCAACACTAATTGGTATTAATGTAGAGAATATTGTTCATAGAATTGTTCAACCAATAACTCTTTGTAATGATAATAATAAGTTATTTTCTCTGAACACTCATCAGTATCCTCACATCTTAAGTCCAACTCAATCAACTGTTTGTGATGGAGCTTGGTGTTCATAACCGAAGTTTGTAAATGAAATTAAGATAGATGTAAAGATAGGTGTTGCAACGATGAAAATCATTAAGAATCACCCAAAAAGTGAAATCATTCATGGGAATCCACTTGTGTTTAATCATCTCTTTGTGTGTGTTCATTTACTTGGTCTTGAACCATATTCTAGTTGTTTAGCAACACGGTATGAACTTATTGATGAAACCGATAAGTAAGCAACCGCAAAAACTAATAACACAACGGAAATAACACCACCAAATATATATAAACGAGCATCAGTGAAGACTCCTAATGATGCATTATGCAATCCTTTTCCAAGGTCACTGAATCCAGGGATACCACCCATTCTACTTCAGTAGGCACCAAATGAAAACGGAATAACAATTGTTCATATAAATGTTGATAGTAATGTTAATAAAACACCTTTAACATATTGTTTAAAGAATATTAACTCTGATAAACCAGGGAAAATGAATCCTAAGAATGCTGTTAAGAATCTTAAGTTCTTCATTGTTTCTACTGGTATTGTTTTTTGAGCTTCAGTTATTTTACTTTCGTAGATTTTTTTGTTAACTTTGTGCTCTGAAAACTCTCTTCAAAATGCTGTTCTTAAAATTTCTTTATTAGACATCAACATTGATTTAAGTTTTGTTTCACGAATTGTTTCTTTTTTATTAATTTTGTATTCGTAAATTTTATTTTTATAAGCTTGTTTTGAAATTTCTTTTGAAGCTATTTTACGTTTTAATTCGGCTTTTCCTTCTTTAAACTCTTTTATAGCTTTTGCTTTAGCAAGCTTGAATTTTTCATTATCTGTTAGAAGTTCTAGGCTTAATTCTTCGATATTTTTAACTTTATCTCTGTTTTTAAGTTTAGCCACTTCTTTACGTTTAAGTGCTAATAAATCATGTTTAGCACTTATTTTTTCTTTTCTAAAAGCTAATCTGGTTTTTCTTGAATCAATAAATAAATCTTTTAATGATCTAGATTCTTCTAAATTAAATTTACCTTCATATGTATATTTAACTTTACTTAAACCGATTTTTTCTTTATATTGTGATTTTAATAGGTTTTTAAATTCAATATATGTTCTTAATAAGTTTAATTTACTAAAGAATTGTGAGTAAGCAATTTTAACAAAATCATTTTCTTTATTTTCTTCAACGAAGTTTTTTACTTCACTTTTTAATGTAGTCGCAACTTCTTTTGCTTGATCAACTGTAAAATTACTTTTGAATGTGTAATCTAATTCAGGAACTTTAATTTCGTTTTTAGATAAAAAGCTCATAAAGTCTTTTGTATTTTGTACAATAGAACGATATTTAACTAATTTTAATTGTTCTTTGTAGTTTGATTTAATTTCTTTAATTTGAGCATTTGAATTGTCAATTATGTTTTTAACAACTGCTTTATTTTTAGCTTCGGCTTTTAGAATAACTTCTTTTTGTTCTTCTATTTTTTCTAACGCTTTTGCTTTAGTTTCTTTAGCACGTTCCATTAATTCATTAGATTTTTTTGTATATTCGTACTCTAATTCAAGTATTTTTTGCTTTGTTATTGTTTTAATTTGTTCTGTTTCTTCAATATAAAGCTCTTTTTGTAATTTATGAGTACCTTCAAATTTTCTAATTAATTCTTGTTTACGGTTGTATAAACTAATTCTTTGTTTTTCAACTTCGTTATAAATATTTGTAAAATATTCTTTTGGATTATCAAGTTTTTTAACTCATTCTAACTCTATTGGTAATAAAAAGTCATGAATTAAAGATATATTGAAATCAGTTTTTTCTATTTTTTGTAAATAAATTTTCATTATGTTGTAAACAGCGAATTTTTTAAATAATTCGTTTTCATCAACATATGTTTTAGTTTTTAATTTTTCTATGTTATCTAATTTGACATTAATTTCATCAGCACTTTGTTGTAAAGAGTAAACAAAATCTTTTGCATATTTTTTTGTATCTTTTAACTCTGCTTTGATTTTATTAATTTCAAATTGCAACAACTTGATTGTTGAATCTGAATATGATAATTTTTTAATAGAATCTTTTAAAACTGCAAGTTTATTCTTGTAGGCAACTTTGTGACTCGCAAGTTCTCTTTTTAAATTATCTTGTAGTTTTGTTCTAGCCCTTAAATATAGATCTTTATCTATATTTTCTTGAGACTTTATCCTATCCTTAGTTCTTAAAAATATGTTTTTTACTTGCTTTTTGTAAGCAGCCATATTACCTGAACTTTGGGGTAAAATATTATCAAATGACTCGCCATATCAATTATAAAGTTTTAAATCTTCCATAATTATCTGCTTCGTCCTTTGTGTATTTTATATCATTCATAATAGTGAAATTTTCTATCAATATGGTATTTTAGCATAAACACAAAAAGTGTCATTGCCATTACTCCTGATAAAAATGAAGCAAAGATACCTACCCAGAATTGAAATTTAGTATATTGACTAGTTTGTGCAGATCCTCCGTAAAAAGGCATTCCGACAAAAGTTATAAATACTAAAATTCAAATTATAAAGAATAGATATCCTGCTTTAATTTTATTTTTTAAAAGTAATATATATACCAAGAAAAATACTATCACGAATGAGTTTGCAATGTAAGATATTATCGTTTTCATTGCTAATTGTGAAACAAGTTTACTTATTTCTTCTTCATTATTTTTTGATTCAATTTTTTTAACAAATTCTTCGTTAATACCGTAACCAAAAGGTATTAAAACTCAAATTAGTAAAGCAACTGATAATAATGCTATTAATGAAATGAAAATATAAAATTGTTGTTTATTAATATTTGTCTTGTATTTTTGATACATACTTATTTTTGAGCTGGTTTTTTAGCATCGAACACAACTGTTAATGATGCTTTACCTTGAATTGCTGTTGCTATTTGAGTGAATAAGTAATCTAAATGATCTTCAAGTTTTGCAACAAGGTCTTCTTTGCTGTTTACTGAACCTTTAATTTCTTCTAATTTAACTTTGTTACCGATTGTTTTTTCGTTTCAGTTTCCTCATACTTGACCAAATTGAGGGTTTGAGTTATCGATACGTCTTTCTTGAGTTGATAAGATACCAATTCCACCATTTTTAATTGTTTCTGATGATGCAACAACTTTAAGAACTTTATCAACACTTTTTAGTTTGTTGTATTCATCTGTTTTTGTTGTAACTTCATCAAATGTAACATCAGAAGGTGTACCATCAGCTTTAACCATTCTTCCGCTTTCGTAAATTCCTGCTGTCGCAGATCTTACTCTAGCAACGTTTTTATAGTTAGCTAAGTATCCGTTTACTGCTTTTTTAATTTGTTCAGCATCTACTGGTGTATTTGCAACATCTGCTGAAAATTCTTTAGCTTTTTCAACAATACTATCAACATAAGCATCTAATTCTTCTTTATTATTAATGATGTTAACAAATGCTGCAATTAATGCTTCTTTTTCGTCACCATTATCTCCGTATGCACCGAAAATGTATCTTTCTACTTTTCTAACGTGTCATGAGTTTTGACCTTCCATTAAATCAGCGTATTTAGGATCTGTAATCTTAGAAAGACCACCTTTAACAATTTGTTCTCCAATTTGTCATACTTGACCATTTCCTGATAATTGATCTAATTTATTTAAGCCAAGAATAGCTGCAAGTGCATTTCTTAAAGCAAATGAATCTTCTAAACTATTGTTAAGAGTTGTGAATTGTTCCTCTGTCATTTGTTTAGGTTTAACATTAAAGTTTCCTTTTTGATCATCTGCTTTTGTTGCGTGTTCTTCAGGTGTTATTAATTGGTAACTAGATTTAGGAGATTTATTAGCATCGTTTAAAGGTTCGTTATTGTTTTCAATACTTCATGTATTACCTAATAAGCTACTTTTTGCTAATTTAGCAATTGGTTGTACAACTTCTTCGTATTTAGTAATTAATGCTTCAAAATCAGCAAAACCTAAATCTGTAGCAAATTTAGAGATCGCAGCATTTTTCTCTACGTTTTGTGCCGCATAAGCTGCTTGAACTTTTTTACGTTCTTCTTTAGCAAAAGGAATCTTAGAATCTCTTTCGAAGTATCTTAAGTATGGTTTTGTTTTGAAAATAATTTTAATTAATTCAACAATAGCATTTTTTCTGTCTTCTGAAACACCATTATTTCTAGCATTAATTGCGTATGATCATGATCCTGAAGCTTGTAAATATTTATATTCATCTTTTGTATTTACAACGTTAAAGAATGATTTAGCTTTTGCTGTTGATTGAGCATTTTGAATATCTCATGTACCAACTAAAGCAAAATTAATTTTTCCTTCTTTCATTAATCTAAATGAAATGTTTTGAGCATTACCTACATCACTACCTAAGAATGAAACTAAGTCAGCTTGTGAAATACCTTTTTTACCAAAAACTGTTTCAGCATATTGAACTGTATCTTTTTTATATGCAGCTTCGTAAATTGGTCATAATAAATCACCAACAACTTCAAGAGCTTTTTTAAATTGAGGGTGGAATTCATCTTTTTTCATGAACCCTGAAGAAACTTCATTATTTTTTGAATAAAGAATTTTTGACATTAAGTATGTAGATTTTTCACCGTTTGTAACTGCATCTTCTTGTAATTTATCAAAAACCCCACCAAAGATTCCGTTTCCGAATCAGAAGTCTTGAATTCTTAATAAAGCTTGACCACTAGAAACTAATTCTGCTAATGTATCTGTATTAACATTTTTTAAGATATCTCTAGCTGCATTTTCGTCTAATGCAGAAGCCATAACAATACCTTCAGCATTATGTCTTAAAGCTAAAAGTTTTTTAACTGTTCCTGCAGCTGCGTCATCTCTAACAACACCTTCTACAGTACCGAAATCTTTCATTTCTTTTTTCTCTTCTTCAGATGTAACACCTAATTGTGTTGCAAGTTCATCAAATAAAGTTGGTGAGAATTCATCAATTTCAGCTAATGAACCTGTTTGAGCTGTACTTGTAATTCTATCGTTAGGTGCATAGAATAAATCAGGAACTTGATCATCTGTTAAACCTTGAGTACCGAAGTCAAGAGCACCAAAAACGTTTTTAGTAATAGTTTTAATTTTGAAACCTTTTGTTTTAGCAAATGGTGTTTCGTTAAATTCTTTAATAACTTCTTCGTAAAATTCTTTTTGAGCTCCGTCAACTGCGATAACAATATCTTTTCTGTTGGCTCATGTGTTACCGTTTGAACTTGATGTTGTTGTTGAACCACAAGCGATAACTGCTGATAAAGATGCAAGACCTCCAACTAAACCAGTTGATAATAATAATTTTCTTTTCATTTTTTCTCCATTATTTTGTTTATTCGAACGCTAATTCATTTTTATTATAAGCGACGATTAAGAATAGGATACTTATCGGTGTTAACATTAGTAGTAAGCTTAAAACACCTATGATTGCTATTCATTTATTAAATTCTGTTTTTTGTAATATATAAAAAACATGTATCGATAAAATAATAGCAACCAAATAAGATGTTGAATATATAGATATAAGTATTCTAGTAGTATACTCCTTCATTTTTAGAATCAATGTGCCTCAAAATTCGCTTTTGTCCACTGTATTTGCAACATTTATTATATATAACGCAAAAACAACTTGTAAGGCCAATAATACCATACTCGAAAATATAAGGAATAAATATTCTAAAATTTTTGGCTTATATTTTCTTTCTAGCGGGTATTTACCTAGAAAAAATCATCTAATCTTCGTTTTGAAGGGGATTTTTTTAACTTTATATTTATATTTCTTTTTCATATCCTATTTATAATTTTATAACAAATTTAATTGTTATGTTTACATACAACTAAAATTGTATGTTTTTTGTTATTCTAACTTGATATATCAAGATAGATTGTTTCTTTCTATTTTTGATCTTTTCTACCTATTAAGTAGGCTGCTAACTTAACTCCGCCTTTACCTTGAATAAGTGTTGGGCTTTGTGTTGGATTAGATGGATCAAGTAATGATGTTTCAATATTTTTTGATAAGAATACTTCTTTTATTTCAAAATCTTTTTTAAGTCAAACATTTGAAAGTGGTTTATTGCTTCCGTTAAAGATAAATAAAACATATGTTCCATCGTGATTATCTCTTAAAACTGTTTCACTATATTTGAAATCATCTTGGTAAATATCAGGTCTTAATTGATAATCTAAAACTGTTTCAGGGTTAGCAATGTGTTCTACTTTTTGTTCACTAACTGATGGGTAATCTTTTCTAACTTTAATTAATTTAGAAAGTAATTGGTAGAAACCATTTGGATCATTAACTAAATATTCTGTATTTCCTTCACCAACTGAAGCTTTAGGTAAGATTTGTGCACCATCTCTTTCGTCAACAAAGTAAACTTGTTTAGACATATCTCCTCAGTATCAAGGTTCACGAACGTTTGTATCACCTTCACGTTTATTTCCACCTTGCATTAATATTTCATCACCCATATAAAGAGTTGGGTATCCACCTCTTGTTAATAATGAAAATACTGCATATTCATATGCTGATCTTTCTTGATCGCTAAGTGTATTTGGTTCAGCACCAACTTTACCATGTGATACTGTATTTCTAAAGTTAGTAATTCATCTATCAACGTCATGGTTTTCTAAGTGAGGCATTCATTCTCTTGGCTGTCCATTTTTATCTTTTAAAGCATTAAGAACATTTCTTTCATCTTCTGGACGAATGCTTACTTCGTTGTTATATCTTCATTTTGTTCCGTCGATTAATGAACCAATAGCCATTGAATCATTTGATTTATCAAATCAGTAATCTTTAGAGAATTTTGGACCTACTCAACCTGATGGATCACCTCATCATTCACCAAACATAAATGCTTTAGTTGATGAACGTGATACACCTTCTTTTTCAGCTTCTGCATATGCTTTTTCAGCTGCTTTTCTTCAACTTGATAATAATTTTGTAGTTGTTGAAGCACCAGATTCTTTACGTTTAAATCTATTTTCACTTTGGAAGAAGTGATAGAAAGCATCGTATCTAAATCCGTCAACACCTTTTTTAGCTCAGAAATAGTGAACGTTATTTATTTCTTCTTGTAACTTAGGTGAAAATAAGTTTAAATCAGGCATACCTGCTCAGAATTCGGCAACTCAGTGTTTGTTAGTTGTTTTAACGTCATACTCTTTACCGTCATAATCTGTGAATTTATCACCTTTTTGTAATACGTTTTTAAAGTAAGTTCTTATATTATCGTCGTCAATACCCTCTCTGTTTTCTCTACCACCAAAACTGTTGTAGAAGTTGTAGAAACTTTTGTATTGTGATTTATCATTTAATAATGCACTTTGGAATCATGGGTGTTCGTATGATGTATGGTTAAACGCCATATCTAATACAACTCTAATTCCGTTTTTGTGAGCTTCAATTAAGAAAGCATCAAAAGCTTCCATACCACCAAGTTCAGGTGCAACAGCTGTATAGTCAATTGCATCATATCCGTGATATGTAGAGGCTGGGAAAATAGGTGATAAATAAAGTGTGTCGATTCCTAAATTAGTAAAATAACTTAAATTGTTTTTTAAACCAATAAAGTCCCCAATACCATCACCATTACCATCAGCAAATGAGTAAACCATTAATTGATAAACAACATTAGATCTTTTAGCTTTTTTATTGAATGGAGCAATAGCTTTTACATTTTTAGCTTCATCAGCGTATGTAAAGTTATTTAAACTTTTTTGTTTGTTTACTTCAACAAACTTAGGGTTGTTTCAACCAATTCAATTTTTTCCAGATTCTTTTCTTCTGTTTTGAAAATCTTTTTGTTCATAAGGAACTAACTTTACATTCTCTTCTTTTGTTTCATTGCTAGAACAACTTAAAGAGACTAAAGTCGTAGCTGGTGCTAATAAACCAGCTGCTAAGTATAATAATTTTGTTTTTTTCTTCATAGTAATATAAATTATAGAAAATTTTATGGGTTTTTATAAAGTATAAGTGATAAAAAAAGATTACTTGATATATCAAAGACTATGATATTAAAAAAACACATTAAATTAATGTGCTTGATCGTTAATTAAATAATATAAACCAACTAATGCTGAGTCATCACCTAGTTCATCAAAAATTAACTCTATATTGTTGAAATGGTTAAAGTCACTCATTTTTTTAGCTTCTTCAAAAGCTTCTTTCACGAAATCACGGTTTGCTAATGCTAAGCTACCACCAACAAAAAATACTTGTGGGGCAATAATTGCAGCACTAATTGCAAACATTCTTGATAAAGCTTCTTTAGCTTCTAAAATTATTTTTTTAGAAATTTCATTTGTGTGTTCAGTATCAAAAACATCTTTAGCATTATTCCCAATTTTATAAAATTGAGCTTTTGTACCTATACCACTTCCAGAGCAGTGTAATTCTAAAGCAAAGTTATTAATTAAGCGATGCTCACCCTCAAATTCATTTCTTGCTATAGGTAATTGAGCTATTTCTTGTGCGTAGTAGTTATTTCCGTGGAAAATTTTATTATTTATAACTAAACCTGCACCAAAACCAGTACTAATTGTAAAGAATTGACTAACTTCAATATCTTTACCAAATTTCTTATGATTTGCTAAGGTCATAGCATTAGCATCATTTTCAAAAACTATTGATTTTAAGTTAGTTTTAGATAATAAATAAGTCTTAACATCGAAATTTACTCATGACCCTAATAGGTTAGGACTCTTTAAAACTACACCATTTTTGTAATCACTTGGTCCTGGAATACATAAAGCAAGATGCTCGATATTGTATTCATTAACTTGGTCAACTATTCAATCACAAGTTAATTCTGCACTATTTACATTTGTTTGTGTTTTGTTCTTTTTTAAAATTTTTGCATTTTCATCAAATAAGGCGAAACGTACATTTGTTCCACCAACGTCTACTGTTGCGTATTTTGTATAATTCATATTTATATTATATATATTTATAATTTTATTTATAAAAATAAACACATTAGCATGTGTTTATCGATATTATCTTTTAATGTTTATTTTAGGTTCTGTTTTGTTTTTCATTCTTAAAATATTAGGTTTATGGAAATAAATGATTAAAAATGCTAACAGTAATGTAATTAAAGGAATAACAATATAGTAACTTGAACTACTAATATTATTAAATATCCCAAGTGGTCCAGTAATCATCCAAGGTGTAAATAATGAAATAGATGACACAAATGAAGCAGTTATACTTGCTAATGAAACGTATTTTTTAATGTATAAAACACCAAAATACATGATGACAAAAACTAAAAATGCAATTACATTAATACATAACAATAATCCTACGAAGTTAGCTACTCCCTTTCCACCTTTGAATTTATGAAATACAGGGAAAATATGACCTAATAAAACCGAAAACCCACCTAATGTAGGTATTAAAATTAATTTACCGTAAATTTGATTAGAAACAACAAAAGCATTTGAAGTAGAAACATTTAATTCAATACTATTATTTATTAACTTAGCAATTCCGTATGATAACGTTATCACAATTATTGGTTTTATTATATCTGCAATTAAAATAAATGTACCAAACATTTTTCCATAAACACGCTTAGCGTTTGTTGAACCGGCGTTTTTAGAATTAAAATCTCTTAAATCTTTTTTGAAAAAATATTTACCAAGCAAGATTGATAAATTAATAGAACCAATCAAGTATCCAATTACAATAAAAAGTAAATTTGTTAATATTGCCATGTAAATTTGCATTTTTTCTCCTTATTTTCGCGTAATTATTAATTATTTAATTAATTTTTCTTTAATTAATTATATAATAAATAATATGAATAAACAAAAACAATTTGATGTAAAAATAGTTGAATTACCCGATAAGGTTTTAAGAAAAAATTCGTTAGACGTGGAATTACCTCTATCAGAAGAAAATATAGAATTAGCAGAACAAATGATCTACCATATTGATGACTCTCAAACAGAAGGAACTAAATTTAGACCTGGTGTTGGAGTAGCCGCAGTTCAATACGGAATTCTAAAAAATGCTTTTTATATTTTTATAAAAGATGAAGATGAAAAAGTTATTTTTAAAGACGTACTTTTCAATCCAAAAGTTGTATTTAAAAGTAAAGAATTAGTCGCTTTAAGTGAAGGTGAAGGATGTTTATCTGTTTCTGAAGAATGACCAAACCAAGCAGGTTATGTTCACAGAAGCAAAAAAATAATAGTTGACGCTTACAGTTATTTTGAAAAGAAATTTTTAAGATACGAAGTTACAGATTATTTAGCAATAGTATTCCAACACGAATTAGATCACTTAAACGGTATGCTTTTCATTGATCGTTTAAAGAAAAAAGAACCTTGAAAAAAACTTAAAAAATCTACTTATTTATAGCCAAATTAAATGGAAGGAATTTAAAAAATGAATTTAAACTACGTTAGTTACTTTTCTGAGAATAATTCTACAGAAAAAAGTAAAGACGCAATATCTCAGATATTAGAAAAAATTAATTACTTTTTCACTAAGTTAGACGTACCTAGTTTAACATACATAATACCAATCATGATAATTGTACTTTTTGCATTATCATTCCTTATTGGTATGTGATTAAGAACAAAATATGTTCTAGCTAAAGTTGTTGCTGTTGGTTTAACAATAGTTGGATCAATTGCAGCTGCTACAACACTACAAAACAATGAACGTTTCGTAGAATATAAGGACGCAATACCATTTGTTATTACTCTTGCAGCGTTAGGTTTCTATTGATTAATAAGAGGGATTTTATTCTCAATTACTATTACGCTACATATTTTAATGCGTTGAAGAAGAAAAAGAGTTGATAGAAAACGTAACTTCTTTAAAAAATCTACAATTAGATTATTAACTGGTGCTTCAAACATGGTAGCATCATCATTCGGTATTTTCTTATTTAGTAACGTTTTACTAAGTGCAAGTACAAAAGATAACAGTACTTCAAAAGCTAGTCAAGTTGCTGTTAAAATTATGACTGGTGGTAGAGGGGCAAGTCTTAATGGTATTGGTAACTTTGCATTATCAATCTACCAAATTGTTACTGGTGGTGATAAGTTGTTTGATGATTACGTTAATAACCCAAATAACAAAGAAATTAGAGAAAAATTCGAAAAAGTTATGGAAGGATTTACAGACACTTTAAACGATACAAATTTAAGAAATATCATCTTAAAAAATGTTGAAAAAATACCTCAAGTAAAAGAATTAAAACTTATTAACAACGAAACTGCTGCAGAAATACGTGCAAAAGTTGCTTCTGATGAACCTAGATACGCATTAGCAACTTCCGAAAAAGAAAGAAAAGAGATTGCGACAGATTACATTGTTAAAAATATTTCAAGTATTTATGATCAATATATTCAAGATTCACTTGATAACAAATCTAAATCTATATTAAGTAATTTCTCAACTAACTTAAACAAAGATGCTAAAGCAGCAATTTCTAAAAAATTCTCTGAAATTATAGAAAAGAACGTTGAAAAACAAAATCAAGTTATTGACTTCGATAAAGTTATGAATTCAATGTTTGGAGAATTAGAAAAAAGAGCAAAAGCAAATCAACCAACAAGTAACACTGAAAAAACAGAAAGCGAAGGAAACGGAGCGACAAACTAATTATGTTTAAACCAAAACAAAATAACACTAACTCAGTTAATATGGAAACTGGACAAATACCAGTAAACCTACAAACTTCACAAATTAACAATAGTTCTATGTTTGTTGATCCGCAAAAACAATTAAACCCAGCAACATACTCAATAATTAAAAAAGAAAAAAGAATTCGTTATCTATCATTCTTTTTATGAGGAACACTTTTTCTTCTTTCTCTCATTGCTATAGGTGTTAATTATTACTTAAACACATCTGTTGACAAAAACAATGGTATTGGATGATATGTACTTATTGGTTTTATATTATTATTATCATTTTCAGTTTCAGTAAAAAGTTTAATTAAAATTTCTGGTTGAAAAAATGTAGAAAGAAATTATAGATCAAACTATTCTAATGGTGATGCTGCTTCAAGCACAATGTTCGCAGATTTATATAAAACCTTAACATTAAAATCATTAAGATTAACTTGATTATTTGTATTTTTCGCAACATATTTCATACTATTTAATTTAGCTATAGTAATCCTTTATTTTGGTATTAAAGATATTACAATCGGTAGACCATTTAATGAAAGTGAAACTAACGGTTCACTTAACTTCCACATGTATGTTGACTTAGTTAAAAACTTAGATAAAACATTCGGAAACACAAAAACACTACTAGGAATTAATGGTGGTGTATTTGCCGGAATATTTGCACTTTATTTATTTATTACTTTATACGATAAAAAAAGAATACAAGACGTTAAAGCTCAATTTGGAACAGCCGAATCTGCTATTGCAGTTATGAAATTAGTAGAAGAAAGAAGAGCTACCGAAAATAAAGCGTGAATTAAAACTTATATAATAGTATTTGTTTTAGTAGTTCTACTTCCACTTGTTTTAATAATTTATCTTGCATATAGGGGAATTATTAGAAAAGGTAAAAAATAATATATGAAATTGTTAGTAATATTAGAAAACAATTTCAATGATCTCGAATTAGTGACACCTATTACAATTTGAAGTCGTTCAAATAAATTCGAAAAAATCGATTATTATAACCCAACATTAAAAAGTGCTGTTGGACAACTTAATTTAGCTAGAATTGACAATATTAAAAATAACGTAGTTTTTTCTGATTATGATGCAATCTTTATCCCTGGTGGTAAAGGTGCTCAAGTATTAAGAAATAATAAACAATCTCATGATTTAATCAATAAATTTATCAACAATAATAAATTCATTTTCGCAATTTGTGATGCGCCTAACGCATTAAAAGAAAATAATTTAATTCCAAAAAATACTCAATTTACTAGTTACCCTGGTGAATGAAGTAAATTAATTAGAGAAACACCTGATTATATAGATACAGACGTTATAGTTTCAAACAATTTTATAACAGGTAGTTCGGCTATGAGTTCAGAAAAATTAGCATATACTGTTTTAGAACAAATGTTTGATAAACAAACTGCTATTGATACATACAATTCAATAATAGGTAAAAAATAAAAGTTATTAAAAAAGTTAACCTTTTACTTAGTGTTAACTTTTTTTATTTCTGATTTTTTTGTGTATTTAAAAGTGTATACAAATTGAATTCCGAATAAAGTAAATGAAATTAATTGTCACATTAAACCACCAACATAAGGACCAACATTACTTGTTCCTGCGGTAAATGCGATTAATAAAATTCATCAAATTATTCAAACTATGTTATTTAATTCATAAACAACATACATTCAAATTGAAATACCTTTTCATTGTTTGTGTCTTCATGAATAGATTAATTGTGGTAAGAATGCAAATGTAGTTAATGCAGGGAATATTAAAGCCATAGCTGTTTGTGTTCCTGAGTCTCATTTGAAACTACTTAAACTTCTTGAAATGATAAATGATAGTCATACTAATAATATAAGTACCAATACCGAATATGCCACCTTCTTTTTAAAAAGACTAAATTCTTTTTTGAAAAAGTATAATAAACCAATCATTATTGTGTATAAAAATAAACATACCGAATTAGCTACCAAGGTTGGTTGTAATTCATCGCCACCAAATGATGATCAGAATGTTCACATTAATAATCCGATGTGGAATATTCAAAATGAAGTGAAATTAATTTTTCCAGTCTTTTTTGTTCTTAAAATATTTATCAGCTGCGGTAGACTTAAAATCATAACAAACACAGCTGCGATTCACGCTAGTATTTTTATTGCTTGTTCCATAGGACGAAATTATACCACATTATATTACCTTAGACTTAAATTTAAAATTTCAATTATTGTTTCACCTATTGTATTTGTATTATTTTGTCCAATAGTTTTAGTAGCTACTTTCTTAGCTTCACTTGTTCCGTTTTCCATAGCAAAGCTTAATTTAGCACTTTTTAACATTGTGATATCATTACCACTATCACCAAATGTAACTAAATTTTCGTAATTTAAACCTTCTAGTTCTAAAACTTTATCCAATCCTTTTAATTTATTAATCCCAAGAGGATTAACATCTGTATAAACACTATTTGTTAAGAAAATTGATGTTTCGTATTTTTTTAGTAATTCACTAATTTCTGAAGTTATCTTTTTCGCACTTTCCTTTGGATTTCTTGTTGCAATCTGCACAATATGAAAATCATTATTACTTATCTTATTTTGTAATTCGGGTATGTTACAAATATTAAGAATATTTAAATCCATCTTGTTTTCAGTGTTAAGTCAATTAGGTATTTTACCATCGGGTAAAATAGTGCAATTATGATCTATTGAATCAATTGTGAAAATCAACTTATTATCATCTGCATATTTTCTGATAATTTCAAATATAGAATTATCTAATTTACCTAGTACATAGGTTTTTTTGTTTTTTATATCATAAATAACTGCACCATTTGAACAAACAAAATAGTCAAAATTATTTATTGTTTCTTCGTTAAATAAAGGTAAAACCTTACTTATACCTCTACCTGTTGCAATCGCATTAATATTACCTAATTTTTTAGATAATTTTAATGCTTCAAAATTGAACTCAGAAACTCTATTATTTTCACCTAAAATAGTTCCATCTAAGTCAAATGCGAATAGTTTTTTCATTTATCACTCCAATCATTTTGTTTAAAACAAACATATTTAATTATATATTTTTTTACTTAAATTACGGTAAAAAGTTCGGTTTTATGTAGTAAATTAAAATATAGAAATTTTAATATTAAATAATAATACAAAAAACAATATTGAATAAGAATTAGAAAACTACCTTTAAAATTAAATTGTTATCATTCTAAAAAATACAATTTCGTTCTTATTTATCAACACAAAAAAAGTTTGATTTTTTTCGCAAAATATATATAAATTTCAATTTCAAAAAATTTAAAAAATAACTAAAAATATACCCTATTTTTAAACGAAAATACATTACCTATATCACTTTTAAACAATAATAATTATTAACTAATATATAACTTAAATTATTGTATAATATAAATACGCTTAAATATTATAATCTAAACAAGGAGGAAAAATGAGCAAACGTACATACCAACCTAATAAAAGAAAACACGTAAAAGTTCACGGTTTTAGAGCAAGAATGAAAACTGCTAATGGTAGAAAAGTATTAGCTGCTAGAAGAGCTAAAGGTAGAAAACAGTTAACAGTTTCTGACAAATAATAAAATACCAATATGAAAAAAATATATCGACTAAAAAAGAATTGGGATTTTCAAGAAATCATAAGTAAAAATAATTATTTACACAACAAATATATTGTTTTATACTACAAAAAAAGTAATTCTTTTAAAATGGGTATTACAATACCTAAAAAATTTGAAAATGCTGTTGGTCGTAATTTTAACAAGAGACAACTCAAAGCAATAATAAATAATTTAGATCTGTATGACCTAAATTATGATTTTGTTATTATTGCAAGAAAAGACTTTTGTATTTCTCCTTTTTCAATTAAAAAGGTAGAAATAGAAAAATTATTTGAAAGATTTAGAAAAAATGAAAAATAATAACTTTAATTATTTCAGAAACAATAACGATAGTTCAGACGAAAAAAGAGCGAAAGTAAAAAAAGATTTTTTCAAGTGATTGAAAATCATTTTATACCTTTTAATCTTTGGTCTAACTATGACAGGTTGTATTCAGTCATTCGTATTAAAGAATTCAACAACCGTTGGTAACGGTATCGAGTTCTTTAGAGACAAGAATGACATTGCACCTAGAGTTAATACATTCAAAGAACGTGAATATGGTAATGAAAAAACAACCGCATTACCTTTACTAGACAATGACGGAAACCAAACAAATGATAAATTAGAAATATCAAAGCTACAAATTTTAGACCAAAACGCTGACAAAAATATTTATGTTAGTGATAGAAAAATTTTGGATAAATTAAGAGAACAAACTGCACAAAACGGTGGTGAATATGCAGTTGAATCAAATGGACAAAAAATCTACTTATCAGCTATTAATATTGAAAACAAAAAAGGTAACAATAATAAATTTATAGTTGAAAATAACGGAAGATATTTATTTAAGTCAGCTAACTCGACTTCATATAAATATTCTAACGAAATTAATGATATTGTTTTATTAAGATTTTTACCAAATGCAGCAGTGCCATACATCGATGTTAAAACACATAAAATAGATGTAAAATCAGCTGATGGTAAAAAAACAATACAAAAAGATGTTTATGATGTAGATGAAAACAAAAACTTATCTGTTAAATTTATTAGTGGTTTACAATTAGTAAACAACTATAGCGAACAAAATGATAAACCTAAAGATGTTAAAGATCAAATTACATTAGCTAACAAAATGTATGCAAGAGATGTTTTACAAGAGTTTTATAATTACACATTCGGTATAAACAGTAAGTTTTTACAAGAATTAAACAAATATACAGTTAATAAAGTTAATAACCAAGACTTTTCTTCTGTATCAGACTACTTCAAAAGTTTAATCAAAGAAGATAAAAAATCAATAGTTAGTCAAGACAACACAGAAACTTTATTTAAAGTTTCACAAGCAGAGTTTACATTAATTAAAATGTACCAAGAAACAATGTTTAATTATTTAAATTCTTTAGGTTTCGCTCCAAAAAGAAAAGATAAAAATGATCCTAAAACAGTTGATCAATCTAAAATCATTTCTTCTGATATCAATAAATATGATTTAGAAACAGCGAAATTAAATGTTGAAAATAAAGACTTATTATTTAAAGGTGATTACGCATTACAACCTATTTCAAATTGAGCAGAATCATGAACTTATGGTCCTTTCTACGGTTTAATAGTTTATCCATTATCTGTTATTGTACAATCATTACAACAATCATTACCTAATTTAAAAGGGTGAGAAGCAATTATTGCCATTGTTATTTCATTAGTTTTAACTAGATTGATTGCATTAGCATTAACATTTAAAACTAAGATGTCACAATCATTACAAGAAGGATTAAGATATAAAAAAGCAGCAATCGAAGCTAAATATCAAGGTTTTGAAAAAAATAAACAAATGAAAATGAGAAAAAACCAAGAAATACAAGCTTTATATGCTAAATACAACATTAATCCTTTAGATCAATTTGGTAGTTTATTAATATCAATGCCTATTTTCCTTGCTATGTGAAGGGTTATTCAAGGTATTCCAGAAATTAAAGATACAGTTTGATTAGGGCTAAACTTCTCATCAGTTTCCTTCCAAAAAGTTATGGGTGGAGACATGAGTTACTTATGAATTTTAGTTTTAACAATAGCTATTCAAATACTTTCTCAATTATTACCACAATTCTTAAATAGAAAAAAATTCAAAAGAACAACAACAATTTCTGAAAAGAACGCACTTAAAAAATCTGAAAAAACCCAGAAAATTATGGTTGCAGTATTCGCAATTATAACAATTATGTTCGGGGTTGGTGTCCAAGTCTACTGATTATTTGGTGGATTATGACAAATGCTTGAAGTTCTTTCATTACATAAACTTAAGAAAACAAAATGGTTTAAAGAAAAATATTCTAAAAAACTAACTAAAAAATCATAAAAAATGACAGGAGTAAATTAGCTCCAGTCATTTTTTTATATAACATTAAAAATCTAACAAAAATTAACTCAAAAAAATAGTTAAATTTACACAAAATTACAAGTGTTTTTTTAATTAAATTTTATTCGTTGATATATCAAGAATTTAAACTAAATTTAATATTTAAAACGCTTATTTTATATAATAATATTATTATGAATTTAAGAAATAAAACAAGTAAATTCTACGCAAATTTCGACAAAAAATATTCATATGGTAAAGATGACTTAGGTGTTTTATTTAAAAAAGACTTAATTCAAGTAAAAATATGACAGCCAATTGCTGAAAATGTAGAATTATTAATTTTTGACAAAAGTAAAAAAGATAAAATTGTCAAAACATTAAACGGAACAAAAGAAGAAGTAGTTTGAAAATTTGAATTGCCTCTTGAATACGAAGATTATTTATATCAATTTAAAATCACACACGAAGACAAAAGTGTCACATATGCATTAGACCCATATGCTTACTCACTTGCTTCATTCAACTGAGAAGGTGAAGAAACTAAAGTTGGAAAAGGTGTTTTACTTGATTTAAACTCTGAAAAAAATGGTAAGAAACCAAAAAAATTAATTTGAAGAAAGAACAACCACGTTGACACAAGTATTTACGAATTACATGTACGTGACTTCACAAGTTCATTGAACCAAAAAGATTTTAAATCTAGACTTGGTACATTTGACGCTTTAAGAGAACACAAGTTATTTGATTATGTAAAAGACTTAGGAATAACACACGTTCAATTATTACCTATTCAATCAGCTTACACAGTTAATGACAAAGAAACTAAGATTTACAAAAAAGGTGAAGGTCAAGGTTGAACAACAAATTACAACTGAGGTTACGATCCTCATAATTACTTTTCAATTAATGGTGTGTATTCATCTAATGCTGATGATCCACACGCAAGAATTAAAGAGTTAAAAGAATTAGTTGCTGACGCACACAGTAAAGGTGTTGGTGTAATTATGGATGTTGTTTACAATCACATGATGACAAATAACATTTATGACAATATTTTACCTGGATACTACTATAGAGATGACGCTAAAATTAAACCTGTTATTTATCCACCACTAGCTGATGAACGTTTCATGGTTAGAAAGATAATATTAGATTCATTAAAATATTTTGTTAAATACTTTAATATTGATGGATTTAGATTTGACCTTTCTTCATTCCACCACTATGAAACAATAGATTATATTGCTCAAGAATTACGTAAAATTAATCCAAACATTGTTTTACACGGTGAAGCATGACCATTCTCAGATCTAAAATTTAGTGACTCATACATCAAAGGTGCTAGATCAAACAATATTGCATTTGGTTACTTTAATGATTCAGTAAGAGACGCTATCAAAGGTGATGAACACATCGAATTCAAAGGCGGATTAATCTCTAGATATGATGTTACTTCATTCAGAAGATACGTAACATCAGTTGTTGGTGGTATTAAAGACTTTAACTTTGGAAAAGCTAGCTACTCACGTGAAAAATACGTACTATATTCAGATGATATAGCAACAAACTTAGCCTATGCTGCATGTCATGATGGTATGACACTTTGAGATAAAATTAATACAACAACTACTAATTTAAGTTTCATCGAACGTATTGAAGCTTATCGTCAAGCTTTAATGATGACAACATTTACTCAAGGTAGACAATTTATTTTAGCCGGAACTGAGTTATTACAAAGTAAACCATGTGATTATTCAGGTGAAGAAGGATTCAAATGTAAAGTTTCAGAATATGATGACTTTAACGAAAATCCTGATAGAGCTTCATATCACCCAAATTCTTACAAAACAACTGACTATGTAAATGCTATAAAATGAGAACACTTAGAAAAAGACGGTGTTAAAGAATTTGTATATGATTTCTTTAAGAAAATCAACACATTCAGAAACAAAACAAAATTCTTTAGATTAGCAACAAATAAAGAAGTTAAAGATTCAGTTAAATTTACTAAAACTGATGCTAAAAAAGGTATTTTGAGTTTCACAGTAACTCAAAATGATGAAAAAATTGAAGTAATTCACAACTTCTCAAACCAAGAAATTAAATACAAATTAAACGAAGGTGATAAAGTGTTATTTAATTCAAGAATTAAATCTACAAAAGGAATTTTAGATAAAAATTCTTCAGTATTATTAAGGAGAGCATAATGAAAAACGTAATTAAATTAAAAGATAGAGTTATCTATCAAATCTTCCCTAGATCTTTTTACGATTCAAATAACGATGGTGACGGTGATTTAAAAGGTATTACTGAAAAATTAGGTTACTTAAAAGAATTAGGAATTGATAGTATTTGATTAACACCAACATACGAAACAAACTTCGTTGATGCTGGTTATGACGTTTTAGACTATAAATCAGTTTGAAAACAATTCGGAACTTTAGAAGACTTCAAAGAAATGGCTACTAAAGCAAAAGAATTAGGAATTGATATTATTATGGACATCGTTTTAAACCACGTTTCAAACGAACACGATTGATTCAAAAAGGCAACAGAATCAAGAGATAATATTGAACACAACTACTTCATTTGAAGAGATGAATTAAACGAAGAAGAAAAGAAAGCACAAAGTATTTTTGGTGGTTCTGCATGAGAATTTGTACCAAGTGTAAATAGATACTATTTCCACTTATTCTCAAAAGAACAAGTTGATTTAAACTGAGCACACCCTGATACAATTAAAGCTATGGTTGATGTTATTAACTTCTGATATGACTTAGGTGTACGTGGATTTAGACTTGACGCCATTAAACACGTTGCTAAAACATTTGATGATGTTAACTCAAACCCATACTTTGCATGATGTGAAGGTGCAGTAGACTTCTTAAAAGCATTTAACGAACAAGCATTCTTTGACAAACCAGATGCATTTACATTAGGTGAAGCAAGTGGTATCACAGCAGATGAATTATTAAAATATGGTGCTGGTGAATCAAAAGTTTCTCAAAACTACTACAACTTCTCATGATGATGAATTGGTTGAAGTAATAAAACAGGTAGAAATGGTTTTGATGCAAACTGAGATTATAAACAATTTATTTACCAACAACAACCATTCCAACACAATGAACAAATTGATCCTGAAATGTTCACAAACTTTTTATCAAACCACGATACATCACGTAGCATTTCACGTTGAGGTGATGAATCAATCTTTAGAGAAGAATCAGCAAAATCACACGCATTAATGTTAATGACATTAAAAGGTATTCCATGTATTTACTATGGTGAAGAAATTGGTTTATTAAACACACACTTTGTAAACAGAGATGAATTTAGAGACGTCGATGTTGCTAACGGATTTGCTGACTTAGTTGATACTAAAAAAGTGTACAGTGAAGACGAATTTATTAAATACTTAAACATTAATTCACGTGATGCTGGACGTTCATTAATGCAATGAGACAATTCAGTAAACGCAGGATTTAACAAAGGTGAAAAGCCATGATTTATTTTAGGTAGAAACCAAAAAGAAATCAACGTAGCAAAAGCTTTAGAAGACAAAAATAGTATTTTCTACTTCTATAAAGAATTAATTGCTATGCGTAAAGGTAAATTCCACGACGTTTTAGTTGATGGTACTTCAAAAATTGAATTATTATCAAGTGGTGCCGGAAAAATTACAAGAAATTACCAAAATCAAGAATTAATTGCTATACTTAATATAACAAACAAAGAATTAAATTTAGAAGAAGATTTAACAGCCTACACACAAGTTTTATCTTCATACAAAGACAACAAATTAGTAACTAATACATTAAGACCATTTGAGTCAGTATTATTAGTTAAGAAAGAAGTTTAAAATGAAAGATTTTTTAAAATACGATTTAGAAAACAGAACGATTACACAAGTTAAATTTGACCGTAATGTAACAGCTAAAACAGAAAGTATTTTTGCTTTAGGAAATGGTTACATGGGTATAAGAAGTGCCGATGAAGAAAAAGCTTCATACAACAAAGAAGACTTCTTTGTTAACGGTATGTTCAACAAAGATACAAAAGAAGATGTGTCAGAATTAGCTAACTTAGCTGATTTAATGACTACACCAATTTTCATGAACGGTTTACAATTCGATCTTAAAAAGAGAGATGAATACAAAAAAACATTATACGTTCGTGAAGGTTACTTAAAAAGAACTGTAGTTGCTCAAAGAGGTACAGGAAAATTTGAATTCGATTTTGAACGTTTTGTTTCAAATGCTGATGCGAATGTTTATGCACAAAAAATTACAATTAAAGTTTTAGAAACACCAGAAAACAAATCTGTAAAACTTACAATTAAACCTGCAATTAACGGTCAAGTAACAAACAGTGGTACACAACACTTTGGTGAAGGTAAAAAAGCAAGACCTACAACAGAATCATTACAAATGGAACAAGAAACAACATTATCTAAAAAATTCGCAGTTCACAACATGATTACACGTTTATTTGTAAACGGTAAACTTGTAAGAGGTGGGCACGATGATTATGTTGTTGAAATGCAACGTCGTTACGTTGGATTCAAAATCAACGTTGACGCTAAACCTGGTGATGTTATTGTTTTAGAAAAACTTATGTCAGTACATACAAGTGTTGATGGTAAAAAATTCTTACTTAAAAATGATGTTGTTAAAGAAAATGCAAACCTTAAACATGCAGAACTTTTAGCACAATCATACGATAACTTAAAAGAAGCTTCAATTAGTACAATGGATGAAAGAGTTTGAAAACAATTCTACGTTGAAATTGAAGGTGATAACGAAGAAAGTAAATACGATTCATTAGCTTTGGATTTTGGTATTTTCCACTTAAATGGATTTGTTCCAAGACACTCAACAAACATGAACGTTGGAGCTAAAGGACTATCAGGTGAAGGTTACCAAGGTCACACATACTGAGATACAGAATTCTTCATCAACCCAATTTACTTATTTAACGAACCTAAAATTGTTAAAAACTTATTAACATACAGATACAAAGGTATTCAAGGTGCACGTGCTAAAGCTAAAGAAGTTAAAGAACGTGAAGAAGAAAGTAACTTATTAGGAGCACAATTCCCATGAGAAATGGCATGACCAACAGAAGGTGAAGTTTGTCCATACTGAGGTCAAGCAGACGTTGCAACAGGTAAACAAGTTCCTATCGCTTCAAGACGTCAAGAAATTCACGTTTCAGCAGACGTTGCTTACGCAGTTAACCAATACTACAATGTAACAAAAGACGAAAAATTCATGGAGAAAATGGGATTCGAAATGATTATCGATACAGCTATTTTCTACCAAAACAGAGCTGAAATTCAACCAGATGGAAGCTACGAAATTAAAGATGTTATGGGACCTAACGAATATAAAGGTAACATTGACAACAACGCTTATATCAACATGTTCGCAAAACAAAACATTGATTTAGCTTTAAAATACATTAAATATTTAAAAGCTAAAAAACCATACGTATGAGCATCAATTAAACAAAAAATACCATACGCAATTAACGTTTCAAAATTAAAAGAAGTTTCAGAAAAACTAGTTCAACAAAAACCTAACAAAGATTTAGTTATTGCTGAAAACGATCAATTCTTAGGATTACCAAAAATGGATATTTTACCATTCCAAATGCTTGGTGATGCTGGTAAAAAATTATTCAATACAGCAGAAGGAATTAAACGTTTATCATCACAATTAGTTAAACAAGCTGACGTTGTTTTATTAACAAACATCCTTCCACACTTATACTCAAAAGAAGTTCGTGAAGCAAACTTTAACTACTACGAACCACTTACAACACACGATTCATCATTATCTCCTGCAACATACGCAATTGAAGCTGCAAGACTTAAAAAAGTTGATAAAGCTTACGATATTTTCAAATATGGAATTAACATCGACTTAGGTCCAGCAATGCATACATCAAATGCCGGAATTCACGCTGGTTCATTAGCTGCAATTTACCAAATGATAGTATTCGGATTTGGTGGACTTGACTGACACGATGACAAATTACACTTAGATCCAATTTTACCTAAAGCATGATCAGGATTAACATACAGATTCAAATACCAAGGTACATTATTTGAAGTTGTTTTAGAAAGAACACAATTCAGTATTAAAACAATTGGTACAGCAAGATTTGAAGGTGTTATCTACATCCACGGTAAAAAAGAATACATTACAAACAAACCAACATTCTTCGAGGTAAAAAATGACTAAAATTAAAGGATTCGTATTCGATTTAGACGGTGTTATTACAGATACAGCCGTTTTACACTTCAAAGCATGAAGAGAAATAGTTAAAGAATTTGATATTGATTATACAAATGACGATAACGAAAAATTAAGAGGGTTACCAAGATTAGACACTCTTAAAGCAATTATCAACATGAAAAAACCTGAATTAGTATTATCTGAAGCAGAAATGATTGATGTTGCTACAAGAAAAAATGATTTATATAAAGAATTATTAGCAACAGAAATTAATAAAGATTCATTATTACCTGGTGTTGGAAAATTCTTAAATGACGCTAAAGAAGCTGGTATTAAATTATCAATCGCTTCAAGTAGTTACAATGCACCTACAATTTTAGATAAATTAGGAATTAAAGATATGTTCGATTTCATAGTTTATCCAGGTGATGTTAAAAACGGAAAACCTGCACCTGATATCTTTATTCAAGCTGCACAAGGTGTTAATTTAAGTGTTGATGAATGTATCGGTTTCGAAGATGCTCCAGCTGGTGTTCAAGGAATTAAAGATGCTAACATGTATGCAGTAGCTATTACACATGGTTCATCTGAAGATTTTTCAAAAGCAGATACTGTTTATAAATCAACTTCTGAATTAGATTTCCAAACAATAGTAAATTTAAAATAATTAGTTAAAAAATCAAGATACAAAAAATCTTGATTTTTTTATTTCCTCAGTTAAACAATTCAATTTACAATATTTTTTTAATTTTTATTATAAATAATTTAATTTTTGTGCCAAAAAGTACTTTGTTATAACAAAAATTTAGTCATTTTCATAAATTTTTAAGAAAATTTACAAAAAATTAATGCCATTTTAATTTTTATATTATAATAATATTGCTCAAATAAATAATAATTTATAAATTTAGATTTACAAAATTATAAATATATGTTATACTATACGTACTACAAAAAAATAATTAAAATTTTACGAATTCTAATTTTGTAGTATAATACTATAGCCTAAAAAATAAGTTGGAGAAGTAGCTCAGCTTGGTAGAGCACTACATTTGGGCTGTAGTGGTCGCAGGTTCAAATCCTGTCTTCTTCACCATTTATGGGGGGTTAGCTCATTTGGCTAGAGCGCCTGCCTTGCACGCAGGAGGTGGTGGGTTCGAATCCCATACTCTCCACCATATATGGCACTGTAGCTCAGTTGGTTAGAGCATCCGGTTCATACCCGGAAGGTCAAGAGTTCGACTCTCTTCGGTGCTACCAAATAAATAAAACTATAAATCCATTATATTTTATTGGACCTATAGCTCAATGGTTAGAGCAACCGGCTCATAACCGGTTGGTTACAGGTTCGAGTCCTGTTAGGTCCACCAATAAAAATGGGTGATTACCCAAGTCCGGCTGAAGGGAGCAGTCTTGAAAACTGCCAGGGGCTTCACGGCCCGCGGGGGTTCGAATCCCTCATCACCCGCCATTTTTATAGTTTATTGATTTTTATATCGCGGAGTGGAGCAGTTTGGCAGCTCGTCGGGCTCATAACCCGAAGGTCACAGGTTCGAGTCCTGTCTCCGCAACCAAATGGTCCAGTGGTAAAGTGGTTTAATACGCCTCCCTGTCACGGAGGAGAACGCGGGTTCGATCCCCGTCTGGACCGCCATTTATGGCCCTGTAGCTCAGTTGGTAGAGCAACAGATTGAAGCTCTGTGTGTCGCTGGTTCGATTCCTGCCGGGGCCACCATTCAAAATAACTCTATTTTGGAAGCTACATTTTAGCTTATAAAATAGAGTTATTTTTTTATTTTATAATATAATTTTAATTATTGAAAAACAAAAACAATTGTGGAGAAAATATGAATTATAAAAAAACATTAAATATGCCTAAAACAGATTTTGAAATGAGGGCAAATTTAACACAAAAAGAATCTAAATTTAGAGAATTGTGAACAACAAATGAAGTTTACAAAAAAGTTTTAGAAAAAAACAAAGATAAACCACGTTTTATATTACACGATGGTCCACCATATGCAAACGGAGACATTCACGTTGGTCATGCATTAAATAAAATACTTAAAGACATAATAGTAAGATATAAAACACTTAGAGGGTTTTATTCTCCTTTTGTATTCGGTTGAGATACTCACGGTTTACCAATTGAACACAAAATGCTTACAGAAGCAAAATTAAATAAAGACGAATTAAGTCCAATTATCATCAGAAAAAAAGCTGCTAAATACGCGTTAAAACAAGTAGATAAACAATTGAAACAAATGGAATTATTACAATTGTTTACTGATTATGACAAAAAATATATTACACTTGATAAAAAATATGAAGTTAAACAATTAGAAGTTCTTAAAAAATTAGTTTTTGACGGTCTAATTTACAAAGGATTAAAACCAGTTTATTGATCACCAAGTTCACAAAGTGCACTTGCTGAATCAGAAGTTGAATATCAAGATGTTGTTTCGCCTTCAATTTATGTTGCTTTCAATGTAATTAAGTCAGATTTTGAACATATAAAAGTAAATGATAAAATTGTTATTTGAACTACAACACCATGAACATTATTAGCAAATGCTGGTGCTGCTTTAGGTGAAAAAATTGAATACAGTGTAATTTCATACCAAAATCAACGTTACTTAGTAGCTACAGAATTATTAAATGATTTTGTTACTAAATTAAACTGAGAAAATTACGAAGTTGTTGAAACTTTTAATGGTTCAGCAATTGAAAGTCACTCAATTTTATACCACACACCAGTGACAAAAGTTGAAGCTCCGGTTGTTTTAGGACACCATGTTACAACAGATTCTGGAACAGGTATTGTTCACATCGCACCAATGTTTGGTGAAGATGACTACTTGATTGGTAAAAAATATAACTTAAACATGATAATGCACATTTCTGATAAAGGTTATATCGAAAACACAAACACTCAATTTGATAATATTTTTTATGATGATGCTAACAAACTTATCGGTCAATTTTTAGCTGATGATTTATTACATTTTAGTCGTTTTAAACACTCATATCCACATGATTGAAGAACACATAAACCAATTATTTATCGTGGTACTCCACAATGATTTGTTTCAATTGATAAAATAAGAGATAAAATTTTATATGAAATTGAAAATAATGTAAATACATACCCAGAATGAGCTCACAAAAGACTTTACAACATGATTTTAAATAGAGGAGATTGAACAATCTCAAGACAAAGAACTTGGGGTGTACCACTTATTTTCTTCTATGATCAAGATAATAACCCTGTTTTTGAAGAGGATATTTTTGATTATGTAATTAATCTTGTTTCTGAACATGGAACAGATGTATGATGAGAAAAAGAAACTGATGAGTTGTTACCAGAAAAATATCGTGGAAAAGGTTTCACACGTGAAATGGATATAATGGATGTTTGATTCGATTCTGGTGTTTCAAGTATCGCAGTTGATATTGATAATGAAAATGGAATTAAACCTCCTTATGATTTATATTTAGAAGGAACAGATCAATATCGTGGATGATTTAACTCATCAATCATTAACTCTGTAGCATTTAATGGTTTTGCACCTTATAAAAAAATTGTTTCACACGGATTCACAGTTGATAAAAAAGGTGAAAAGATGTCTAAGTCTAAAGGGAATGTTATTAGTCCTCTTGACATCGTTAAAAAACGTGGTGCTGACATTTTAAGATTATGAGTTGCAAACTCAGAATATTCAAATGATATTTCAATTTCAGATGAAATATTAGATCAAAATACAGAAATTTACCGTAGAATAAGAAATACAATTAAATTCTTACTTGGTAATTTAAACGAATTTAAATACGACTCAAAAGTTGAACGTACAGGAATTCACTTATACATTAAAAACCAATTAGAAAATGTTAAAGAAAGCATTTTTAAAGCATATGACGAATATAAATTTATTAATGTTATTAAATTATTAAACAACTATATTGTTGATTTATCAAGTTTTTACTTAACAATAACAAAAGATATTTTATATGTTCAAAAAATGGATAATCCACAAAGAATAATGGTTTTAACAAACCTATATGAAATAACCGAGTTCTTAATTCACGTAATTGCTCCAATTTTACCAACAACAGCAGAAGAAGCATATTCATTCTTTAATATTGAAAACAACCAAAAATTATTAATGCTTTCAGATTACATGAACGATAACAAAGTTACATATGATAATGCAATTTTAGAACAATATAAAGAATTTTTCGAATATCGTGACCAAGTTAATGTGTTAATCGAAAAAGAAATTAAGAGCGGTTTAATTAAACGTTCAAATGAAGCGCATTTAATTTTAAATACAGAATCAAAACTAATGAAATCATTAGATTTAAAAACATTATTAATGGTAGGTAAAGTAACTTTTGATAACTCAAAAGAAACTCAAATTACAACATTCGAATCATTAAAATGTGAAAGATGTTGAAACCACTTTGAAGAACATGATTTTGACAAAGAAAATAACATTTGTTTAAGTTGTTCTGAAATCGTTAAAGGATTTCCTTTAGATGAACTTAAAGATTAAAAAAGAACTAGAAAAAATTAAAAAAAATAAAAAAAGAATTTTAGCTAGTTACTTAGTTATATTCACAACACTTATTATTTTCTTGGTAATAGATCAACTTACAAAGAACCTTTTATTTAAGCACGGTGATATTTTCACCTTAAATAGTGATGGTTTAATTACGGATGGTAATACATATTTTCTCCCTGAGAAAATATACCAACCACGTGACCAATGATTAGATTACAAAATTATTGGTGTACGTAGCATTTGACACGGTGGAGTTACATTTTTAAGTACTAGAAATACCTTTGTCATTCAATTTATCGGAATAACAGTCGCAATATTCGTATTGCTTTCTGTATTATTCTGAAACAAACAAAGATTTCTTTTAGCTTTCTTACTAGGTTTAGTTTTAGCGGGTGACTTAGGTAACGCTGTTGATAGATTTATATTTAACGGTTATGTAAAAGATGTATTCTTCACACCTTTTGTAGAACATCGTGGTACATTTAACTTTGCTGATTTATGTATATTTATAGGTATAATTGCAACTATAATTTACACACTAGTAATTAATTTTCTTGAAGAAAAGAATCAAAAAAATAATAAAAATCAAGAGTTGATTATCAAATAATTAAGTAAAAGATATCAATTGCACATTGATATTTTTTTATTGGAGGACAATGTTTGAAATACATAATTTAAAATTTAAAAATATATTAAATATAGAACATTTAAAATTTGAAGTAGGCAAAATAAACGTTATTGTCGGTGCTTCAGGAGTCGGTAAAACAACACTACTAAGAATGTTAAACAAATTAAATTCACCAACTTCAGGAGAAATACTTTATAAACAAAAGAATATTGAACAAATAAGCTCATTAGAATTAAGAAAAGAAGTTTTAATGTTACCTCAAAACCCCATACTTTTAGGTGATACAATAGAAGAAAACTTAACAGCTCCTTTCAATTACCAAAACAAACCAAAACCATCACAAGAAAAAATGAAAAAGTGCTTAGAGCAAGTTAAATTAATCAAAGAATTAACTGATTTAGCAACCAATCTTTCTGGTGGAGAAAAGCAAAGGTTAGCACTCGCAAGAATCTTATTATTAGAACCAGAAGTCTATTTATTAGACGAACCATCTTCAATGTTAGATAAAGAAACGGAAGACTTTATTATCAACTATTTAGTAAATTTCGCAAAAGAAAACAATAAAACAATTATCATGATTACTCACTCAAAAGAAGTTGCATCTAAATACGCAGACAATATAATTGAACTACAAAAAATAACAGAGATTAACAAAATTAACTAGTATTAAGGAAAATATGAACGGAATTATAGAAATATCATATTTAAGATTAGGTTTTGCTTATCTTTATTTAGTAGCCGTCTTAATTATTGTTTTACTAATAAAACTAAAAAGAATAAAAAATATACTTATTTCAGCAATAAGAATGAGTGTTCAATTGTTTTTAATGGGATATACTCTAGGTTATATTATTGAAAACCCAAACCCATTCATCACTATTGGTATTCTAATAGTTATGGAAGCATTTGCGATATTTAGTATTTTTAGGAAGTTTAAAGTTAAAATGTCTTCCAAATTAAAATTGATTACTGCAATCTCAATGCTTGCAGGAACAGTTAGTTCGATTGTTTACTTCTTATTTGTAGTGGTTGGTGTTAAAGTTTGATATGATCCACAATACTCAATACCTCTAGCAGGTATGTTAATCGGAAATTCTATGACCGGAATTTCATTAGGAGTTAAGGTTTTAGTCGAAGATATGGCTAAAAGTAGAGATGAAATAGAACAAAAATTAATCTTTGGAGCAACTCCGAAACAAGCAACTAAAGATATAATTTTAAAAGCATTTGATTCTGCAATTATGCCAACACTTAACTCTATGTTAGGGATGGGGATTATTTTCTTACCAGGTATGATGACAGGACAAATTTTATCAGGTGTAGATCCTGTAAATGCAATATTATATCAAATCGCAATAATGCTAGGTATTTTAGCTTCAGTTTCGATAACTGTTTTACTTAGTTTAGAATTTGGATATAGGACTTATTTCAACAAAAATCATCAATTTATATCGCAAGAATAATAATAAAATTTAATTTGAAAATCGCAGCGTATCAGTTGTGATTTTTTAATTAAATTAATTTTTAGATATTATATTTTTATGACTATATTTAAGCGTTATAAATCATAAGTTTCAACTTTTAAACATGGTAATTTTTACACACCAAAAAATTTCTGCATTTTTGTTACTCTTTGGGTATCCTTTTAGTAACAAAAAGCACTTTTTATGTTAAAATTAAAATACTATGGAAAATACAATGTACAAATCACTTATGCAAATTAAAGAAAAACATGAAGAGTTAGAAAAAGCACTTTTAAACCCTGATGTTATTTCTGATATAAAAAAATATAATAAAATTAACAAGGAAATCAATTCAATTAATGATATTGTGGAGGCATTTACAAAATACTTACACAGTGAAGAAGCATTAAAACAAGCTAAAGAATTACTTTCTATCGAAAAAGATGAACAAATGATTCAATTAGCAAAAATGGAAATTACCGAAGCTGAAGATAATATGTCAAAATTAAGCGAAGAGCTTAAAATACTTATTTTACCTAAAGATGAAAATGATGACAAAGACGTTATCGTTGAAATTCGTGGTGCCGCTGGTGGTGATGAAGCTAATATTTTTGCTGGTGATTTATATAGAATGTATTCGAAATGATGTGCTCAAAATAATATGAAAACTACCTTACTTGATGCTACAGTAGCTGAAGCAGGTGGGTTTACATTAGTTACATTTTCAGTTAAGGGAGATAAACCTTATTCAAAACTAAAATTCGAAAGTGGTGTACATAGAGTTCAACGTGTACCTGTTACTGAAACTAAAGGACGTGTTCATACTTCAACATCAACAGTTACAGTTATGCCTGAAATTGATGATGATATCGAAATAGAAGTAAGACCTGAAGATATTAGAGTTGATGTGTTCCGTTCAAGTGGAAATGGTGGTCAATCAGTTAATACAACTGACTCCGCAGTTAGAATTACTCACTTTGCAAGTGGGATAATAGTTTCTTGTCAAGAAGGTAAGAGTCAAATTCAAAACAAAGAAATAGCAATGCGTATTTTAAAATCTAAATTATATGATTTAGAACTTAAAAAGAAACAAGAAGAAGAATCTGGTTACCGTAAATTAGCTGGTTCTGGTGCTAGATCTGAAAAAATTAGAACTTACAACTACCCACAAGATCGTGTGACAGATCATAGAATCGGTTATTCAACATCACTTAACTCAGTTATGGAAGGTAAATTAAATTCAATTATAGACGCACTTTTAACAGAAGAACAAAATGAAAAAATAAAAGAAGCTGGTATTTAATGCCAACCCGTGAAGATTTATTATTAGAAAAAAGAAGATATGGACTTAAAGAGGAAATATCTTCTTTTGAATTAGAACAATTGAATTCCGGTATGCCCGTTCAAAAAATTATGGGTTATATTGAAATGGCGAATATTAAAATTGATCTTAGACACAATGTTTTGATTCCTAGATATGAAACTGAAGAATTAATTTATTTAGCTAACCATGAAATTTTAAAAAATAATTTTAACTCAGTTCTGGACCTTTGTTCAGGATCAGGATTTATTGGGTTAGGTATTAAAAAAAGACACCCAAATACTTTTGTTACACTTGCAGACATTTCTAAAGAAGCAATTCAATCAGAACAACTTAATTCTAAAATCAACAATCTAGAAGTTACAATTGTACAATCAGATTTATTTGAATCAATACAAGGCAAATTCGATATAATAGTTTCGAACCCACCTTACATAGGTGAAAATGAAATATTGAGTAATTCTGTTTTAAATTTTGAACCACATAATGCATTGTTTGCTGATGATAATGGTTTATATTTTTATAAAAAAATAATAGAGCAAGCTCCAAAATATTTAAATGAAAATGGAATGCTAATTTTTGAAATTAACCCTTTACACATAGATTATTGAAATTCAATTAAAAATAATTTTAAATTACTAGAAATTAGCAAAGATATAAGTAATAAAAATAGATTTGTTAAAATTATCTTTTAATTTTCATCCTAAAACCACTATAAATAATGTGTTTTAGGATTTTTTTATTTTTTCAAATAAATTGATCGCTTAAATGTTATAATA
Source organism: Mycoplasma sp. OR1901 (assembly GCF_013348745.1). Taxonomy (NCBI): domain Bacteria; kingdom Bacillati; phylum Mycoplasmatota; class Mollicutes; order Mycoplasmatales; family Mycoplasmataceae; genus Mycoplasma; species Mycoplasma sp. OR1901. Next base: position 909,919 of record NZ_CP054666.1, read on the forward strand.
AAAAACCAACAAAGATTGAAAGGAAATTTACAAATGAATAAATTTAAAATCTTATTATCTATAATGCCACTACCTATTGCAACAATAGCATCAGTGGCATGTTCACAAAGCACAACTGAAAATAAAAATGATTCGAACACAAATGTAGAAGTTACAAATGACGTTAATAAAAATACAAACGAATTTAATTTTGAAGCAAACAGGAAACCATTTATGGATTCGATTATTATTAAAAATAAAGAATATTTAAAAGGATTGGCAGACGGCCACTCAAAATTATTTTATGATAGAGTTGCAAAAAAATTCTATGATAAACCATCATATGGAAACCCAGATAAAATTGTTATTTTAGAACAAGATAAAAGTATCTATACTTTTAAAGGAACATACGACGCTTCAACAAAAGCGGAATCATCTTTAAGAGCTAATTCAAACGGTAAAAGCAAATCTAAAGATGATGTTATCATAATAAAAAGTGGTAATACAATAACTTTAAAGCTTTGATTATGTCACTACGTGAGAGAAGAAGGTTCACAACGTGGTAATTATATTCAAGACGCAGTAGAATTATCAAAAGAATTTACTTTAGATTAAAAAATAAGTCTCCATCTATTTAAGGAGACTTATTTTTATATTTATTTATATGTAATTTTTTTGTGTTTATTAACTCTAATTATATATGATAATTAGCAAAATTATAAAAATGAATTTAAATGGTTAAAAAGCAAAAAAATTTCATAATATACATTCATTTATTATCGTTTTTAACATTAGTTGCTAAACTTAAAAGTGTATTACATCTTTTAAATGTTAAAGATAATTTCAATTTATATACACATTGAAAAACTAAATATATAAAAGGCAGAAAAAAATGAAAAAAACTAAAAATCTATTTTTATCAATATCAAAATTAGGTTCATTAATGACCATTGCAACTTTACCAGTAATAGCTGCATCATGTTCAAATTCAAATAGTGGAACAAGTAAAGCTGATGCTAATTTCAAATTAGTTAAAGCTAACGGATATTCAGACGAAATGACAAAACTTGACTTAGGTACAGCAACTTTAGCAGCAGGTTGAGGTGATACAAGAGCTTTAATCAAAAACTCAAATAATTTAGTAGTTGTGGGTGCGACCGAAACTATTGCAAACGACGGTGTACAAGCTAGATCAACACTAAAAAGAGGTGATGTTGAAGCAATTAAATCAATTTTACAACACGCTATTAAAGATAAACAAAATCCAAAATTACAAATTAGTGACATACAAAATCCAGGTAAAACAAAATTTGTATTTAAAACATATAGTCATAATGATTATTCATCAGTTGATGAAAATGGACAAATAATTATCGACACAAAAGGAACAAAAGTAAATACTTATGGTACACCATTAGTAGATGGTTCAGATTACTTTGTTAAAAACCAAGACGGGACTTTCGCAAGAAAACAAGGTTCAAATAATAAATTTAAAATTCAATTTATACCATCAAGTGACCCTGCAGAAGTAAGAAAAGCTTCGCAAGCTTTAGAAACATATTTAAATGAAAAAGGTTACAATATCGAAATTTCAACTGCAACAGAATATAACGCTGCAGCAAACGCATTAAAAGAAGGTTCTATTGATGTTGCGTTTTTACCAGCAGGTTCATGAGCTGAACAAGCACAAGGAACAAACTTTATTTTAGTAGCTGGTAGAGGTGTACAAATTATTGATCCATATGAATCAGTAACTAACACAACAACTCCTGCATTTAAAGATGAAAAAATATTAGTAGATGCAATTAACGGATACAATACCTTTAATGCCAAAAATGGTAAATCTAAATTATACATACCTAACACATTAGAAAATGCTCCACAAACTGTCGATGAGCAAAATGGTTATTCTCAAGTGCTTAAAAACAAGGTAGAAAGTATTATTAATGCCGCAAATGGTAACGTGCCTGTAGTAGGATTTTATCGTTCATACGTTATGGCTAAAAAAGATTCAGAAATAGCTGTTAAAATTCAAAACGCACTTAAAACACAAGGTTCAAACTGAACATTGCCTTGAGATGAAGTTAAAGGACTAATTAAATTCGCCTACACATCAACAACTTCATCAGGTTCATATATCTTTCCTGAAGCATGATTCAAAAAACATTTTACAGGGTTCACATCATTTAAAGGTGAGTAATAAATATGCAATATTTTAAGAAAAATAAAAATATTGCAACAGATAATTGAAATATAGATTGACGTGACGTTAATAAAACTTATCCTAACGGAAAGAAAGGATTAACTAACGTCAATCTTTCTATAAAGCAAGGTGAATTTGTTGCAATTATTGGGCTCTCAGGAGCCGGAAAAACTACATTATTAAAAACAGTTAACAAAATAAACGAAATATCTTCTGGTAGTCTAACAGTAGGTCCGCATAACGTTAACGATTTAAAAAGAAAAGCATTAAGAGAATTTAGAACAAAAGTGGGTATTGTTTTTCAAGGCTATAATCTAATAGATAACATAAGTGTATTACAAAATGTTTTAGCTGCTAGATTACCACAAATGCACCCACTAAGATCTTTCTTGGGTTGATATACAAAAGAAGATACTGAATTTGCATATCAATGTTTAGCTAGAGTAAATATTTTAGAAAACGCATATGATAGAGCAAAAGATCTAAGTGGTGGACAGATGCAACGTGTTGCGTTAGCAAGAACTCTAGCACAAAAACCTAAAATCATTTTAGCTGATGAACCTGTAGGAGCTTTAGATCCTATTATGGCTAAATCTGTTATGGACGGGTTTTTATTAGTAAATAAAATGGATCAAATAACTGTTTTGGCTAACTTACATCATGTTGATTTGGCCTTACAATATGCTGATAGAATTATCGGAATTAAAAAAGGTGAGATTGTCTTTGACGATAGTTGAGATAAAGTAAATTTAGATGTTTTAAAAAATATTTATGGCGAACAATTAGAACAATTTGATGAACAACAATTTATTGAAACTAAAAGAAAAAGAGAGATAATTCAAGAAGAAATAAATTCAAAAATCAAGGAATTTAAATAATGCAAAAAAGTAGTAAAAACAATACTGTATTTGCTTTTAAGAAAATACAAAAATCAGTTTTTGATTATTTTAGACCTAAATTCATTGATATCAACGGGCAAAAAGTTATTAAAAAGTTTCCTTGACTTTTTGCTTTAACCGCATTAGTTAGCCTTATAATAATTATTTTATTATTCATTAAAATAAAACCTGATTTCCAAAACTCAAATAGTTTTGTTAAATTAATCGCAAACTTTTTTAAATTTAACACTAATGCGGTAATAGGTTCTAAAACAGATATCACAATTGCGGATACCACACTTCAAAGCTTAAAACTACTTTGGCAAACAATTTCTTACTCAGTTTTAGGAACAATACTTGGTATCTTTTTAGGTATCCCTATTGCACTTTTAAGTTCAAAAAACTTCATTAAAACACCTTGAATATACGGCCCAATGCGTGCATTCATGAGTGTTTTAAGAACAATTCCTCCGATAGTATACGCTTACATAATTTACTTTATATTATCACCTTCATTAGTTGCAACTCTTTCAATAGCAATTTTTGTTGCTTCTTTAATGGCTAAATGATTATATGAAGATCTAGATACTTATGATGTAAGTAGTTACTACGGTTTACAAGCCATCGGAAATAATAAGTGAAATGCTTTCAAAAAATCAATCCTTCCATATTTAATAAAAAGAATTGTTAGTTATGGATTCTATAGTTTTGAAATGGTCGTTCGTTTCGCTGCTATTTTAAGTATTATTGGTATATCTACAATAGGTCAATTAATGGCCGATGAATATGCCGTTCCTAATAATTTTGCTCACTTATCAATCGCAATTTGAATTCTTGTAATTTTCATGGTTATACTAGAAGTTTTTACATTCCTAGTTAAAAAATGAATTTTAGAATACTCAGCAAAACACCCTAAAATTGATGAAGGTTTAGATTTCAAAGCAAAATTAGAACAATTAAAAAAACAAAAGCCTAAAAACATTTATATAAAAATAATTGTATCAATAATTGTATTTTCACTTTTTATCGCCTCATTATTTTCAGTAGAATTTAAAACTACAGGACCTGAAGGGTTCGCATATTTTAATGAAGGTGTTAAAAATCTATTACATCCTAATTGAAGCGTATTCAAATGAAATAGTGGAGATAACCCAATAATACTAGGTACAGAAGCGTTAGCAATAGCGGTTCTAGCAAGTATAATCGGACTAATATTCAGTTTATTTTTTGGTATATTAGCTTCTAAAAAAGTAACTGGTTCATATCTATCACTATTATTTAAATTTATAATCATTACTCTTAGAGCGATACCACCATTTACATATGCATTAATTTTCTTATTGTGACAAAAAGATTCAATTATATGAGCAGGAACACTTGCTTTAGGAATCCACAGTATTGGTATGTTAGCAAAATTAATTAACGAAAGTGTCGATAAAATAGATGATAAAGTCTTTCAATCCTTAGATAGTTTAGGAGTTTCAACTTGAACAAAAATTAGAGTAGGAATAATCAAGGAAATCTTACCTCAAACTCTTTCTAATTTCTTATATAGAATTGAGATTAATTTTAAAAGCACTGTAGTAATCGGTGCTGTTGGTGCATGTGATTATGGTTATCAAATTACTGTTTATTCGGTTGATATCCGTTATTGAAGCATTTTGAGTTCATATTTAATATTTACAATTGTATTATTATTAATAATTGAGCAAATTTCAAATATATTAAGAAAGAAAATAATGAATGGTTACTTCTTAGAAGAAAATGTATTTCTTAAAAAATATTTTAGAACTAGAACTTTAGTAAAATCATTGGCTCTATCAAACATAAATAACACTGTTTTTATGTTTGATAATAGAATCTCTAAATATAATATTTCTAAATTTAATAACGAATTATTAAATCAATTTTATTTTGAGAATAAAATCAAATTTAATCAATATAAGGTCTTAAAAAACAAATGATCAAGTGAATCTAGTATAATTTATAAAGAATTGAAAACACTTAAAAAAGAAGCGTTTTTAAGTGTTTGAAAAGAAAATAAAAATTTAAAAATTTGATCATGAAGTAAAAGAATAAAATTAGCTTTACAAGCTTCCGATAAAGTTAGTTCAAAATACTTCGAGAACAAATCAATTGAAAGTAGAAAATATGCTAGTTAATCAACTTAAAAAATTCTGAGAAATAGTTTTACAAGCTGAATATATTACCTTATGCACTCATATTGAACCTGACGGTGATACTTTAGGTAGCGCAGTAGCCTTAAAAGAGTTAATTTGGCTTAACTCTCCAAAAATAAAAGATGTAAAAATATCTGGTAAAGATTACCCACGCAATTTAAGCTTTTTGTTAAGCGAAAAAGCAGATCTTGTGTCTGATGAATTCTTTGATAAAAGTCTTAAAGTAGTTGTTGATACATCTACAAAGTCTAGAATTTACGACCAAAGAGTTGTAACTAAAGAAGCCCTTAAAATAGATCATCACCCATTTGAAAATGAATGGTTATTCGAAATAGGTGGAGATAATTGACCTGCTACAGGTCAATTAGTCGCAATGCTTATCAAACATTTAAACCTTAAAACAAATAATTTGGCACTAGAAGGTGCTGCCGTTGCTATTTTAACTGATACAGAATTTTTCAAAGAAAGAAATATATCCGCCGAAACTTTTGAGGCCATGAAAGTACTATTTGAGCATAATTTAAACTATCCTTCTTTATTGATTAAAATGCAACTTAATAATGAGGAATTAGAAACTATTTGAAGCGTATGTTATAACAAGAAAGTTGATAAATACGTAACATATACAGTCTCAAATGAAATAATAACCAACGATATTGCTCGACCTTTAGTCGCAAAATTTGTAGAAATTTCAAACACCGATATCACAATAGCATTTTTAAAAAGAGAACAGGGTGATTATAGAGCTGAAATAAGATCTAACGGGTCTTTTGATGTTTCATTAATTGCAAAACATTTTGGTGGTGGCGGACACCATAATTCAAGTGGATTTATAATTGAAAATGAAGAAAAAATTGCAAACGTTATAAAGTATATAAATAATTTAATAACATCTTAATAAAAAGTCGTTTCATAACGACTTTTTATTTTGTTAAATCTTTAAAAATATCATCCCTATTATTTCAATAGTTTATTATTTCTTCTAAATTTAAAGAATTTCCGTTTAGTAAAATATGATTATCACCTGAAAATAATAATAAATAAAAGTAAAAGTTAAATTTTTCCTGGTTTTTATTTATTTTAAAAATAAAATTAAACGTAGAAATATAATTTTCATTTACATTATCTTTAAAACTAACCAATAATTCTTTTCCAAGAAACATTTTATCTTTTATTTCTTTGGGTTCTATTTTTATTTCTTCTTCGAGTGGCGAATTACTTAAATTATTTTTCTCAAATCTAAAATAATCAAAGAAAATAATAATTCAAAGAATATTGAAATATAACACAGGAATAAAAGTAATTATTCCTAATATTACTCAAAGATAACCTCATTGCCTTGAAATTTCAAGAGTATCATTGATTGAAAAAACAATTATTAGTGGTATGAACACAAGAGATAAAATAGATATTAAAGAATTAAAAATTAAAAATTTTAATATCTTGCTTTTAATTATTTTATTTATTTGCTCATTTATTTTTAGATTTTTAGTTTTTGCATTATGAAATATACTTTTAAATATTGCCTAAAAAAATCTGGGATTTAATGACGGCAATTTAACGCTCATACTAACGTAATAAAGATTAATAACAAAAATTACAATAAAGAAATATATACTATCCATGACTATTTAACTCCACTATTATTTAGTTAATAAAATTTGAATAAACACTATCTAAATTATTTCAAATTCTAATAATTTCTTCGTCACCTAAATAATTATTATCGCTATTTAAAATGTGATTTGTACTTGAAAATAACAATAAATAGGCAACATACTCAAACTCATCTTTGTCTTTAATGTTTTTTAGAAATCTATCAATATCAAATTTATGAATATTAATACTTTTATTGCTTCAAAATTTAAAAATTTGTGATAGTAATTTATATGAACAATTTAATTTTTTAGATCGAAAAATACTTTTAAATTCAGCGTCGTTTTCATTGACCTTTACTTTTTCTTCTAACAAGGTTTCTTTATCATTTTTTAAAGTTTTAAATTTAATAAATAACACTAAAACTCTTATAAATAAGAACAAAAATACAATTGGCGGTATAAATAATAAAAATAAAGATAAATAAGGCATTAATGTAAGTATATTGTCAAAATTAGAAACCAAAGTCATAACATTAAATACAATCGAACCAATACCTAATAAATTTATAGTAAGAAATAAAACTAACAATAAAATTATTGTTTTTAAAATTCTTTTTAGTTGTTTATCGTTTATTTTTAAACCATTATTGGTTACATTTTTTAACATGCTATCAAACAATATAATATACATTTTAAAGTTTAATTTTGTGTTATTTACCATCAACACTAATAATGTCATTGGGATAAAAACCAGACCAAAACCAAGAAATAAATTCGTCACTTTTCTTCTCCTTTTAATATTAATTTTTACCTATTTTAATTGTATTAAACAATAATAAAATTTATATGAAAAAGCATTTTTTATTCACTTAAATATAAAATAGTTAAGTCTTTTTTTATAATAAATGAACTACTTTTAAAATATTTTTAAATATCGAAAAAATACGATGTCTTTTACTAAAATATGTATATAAAAAGACCGCAAATGCGGCCTTAAAATTCTTAAAAACCTTCGGTGAATAATGCTGTATCTTTTTTTCCGTTTCCAAATCCTGATGGATAAATTTTTCTTAAGTTTTCACGATATGAAGCTATTTGTCCTTCATATTTAGTTTTATCAGTTCCATCAATTAAGTTATAAGCTTTGATGGTGTTGTTATTAAGTGTGTAGTCTTCAGATAGTAATAGTGGTGTAAATGATGAAATAGAACTTAAATCACCATATTTAACTTTACTACTTACTCCACTATATGCACCTATAATTTGACCAAATTCATTATAAACTACAGACCCTGAAGCGCCATAGTATAATGAAGAAAAATGAATTGAATGTATAAACCCATAAAAATCAGCTAATGTTTTACCAAAAACTGTTGTATATGGCGAAAAGTTATTGTTTGTCATTTTCTCTTCATAACTTCTAGAAGGAAGACCAAACGCTTCTGAATTTTTTGGTGCTCTATTGTATCATGTTTCATCACTATTTCTTTCTACTGGATTATTTTGACTTCATGAAGAAAATGAGGATTCATAAGCTGGGTATCCACCAATATAAATATTTTTAGAATTCTTTAAATTATCAGTGCCCGTCTGTTTTTCAGCAGTAATATAGTCAGTTGTAAGCATGTATTTAGAAATTGATTTATCTTGATTTGGGGTTATATTTTTTGAATTTCTTTCGATGTATTTATCTAATGCTTTAATTGCATTTTTAAATCACTCTGCATAATTAGAAGTCATTTTAGTAAAATCAACATCTATTTCAAAGACGGCAAAGTCAGTGTAAAATGGAATATATTTATTATTTTTCAATGTGTTATTAAGTGCTCAAACTTCACTACTTTTATCATCCGGATCATAAGAAGTATTTGCTAAACTATCCAGTTTTTCTTGTGTTTTACGTTTCGCATCTTCCTGATATTTATCAATATATTCATGTTTAATAAAATCATAACCAGCAAAAATTAATTTTGGTTTTGAAATAGCACCTTCTGTAGCTTTAGTTGTTCTAGAAGCATCTTCATCACTTTTTTCACGATTTGTGAAATATTCATTGTTAGTTAATCATGTTGCCTTATAATCTTCATAACCACCATAAGGGAAATTGTTATTTTTAGGACTAAAATCTTTTATTGGAACATTACTTTTACCAATAGATATGGAATTTGCTTCGAAGCCTCTTTCATCTACATAATTCAATGTTTCAGCTATCGAATTATCTAAAGTATTTGACAACATTCCAATTACATGTAAGTTAGTTGCAAAAAATAATTTGTACTTATTCTCATCTTCTTTATGATAATCTAATAATCATGTCGTACCAGCTGAGGAAGCTAAAAAGGAATCGTTATTTTTTTCTAAATTTACACCAAATTTAACGGAAAATGTACGATCATAAATTTCTTTATAAATATCACTAGCTTCGGTTTTATCGAATTTGCTCACATCAACTGAATATTGATGATTTTTCTTACTCAAATTACGGAAAAAATCAGCGTCTGGGAAAGTTGGTATTTTTGGCTGTGTATTATTTTCTGTCGTTCCACCTTCACTTGAACCTTCAGTGCTTTTACCGGTACCATCATATGTATTCGAAGCATTTGAAGAAGTATCATTACTAATTTTGTCATTTATTGTAGAATCTTCATTTGAAGAGTTGTTACCGTTAGTGCTATCACTTTCAGTATTTTCCACTTTATCTATAACACTATCATTTTTTGTGTTATTTATATCTGTATTTGTGTCGATTTTTTTAGTTTCATATTTATTTTGAGAACAAGAAACTACTCCGATTGTTGGTAAAAGAGTAGTAGTTATCATTGATAATAATATTTTCTTTTTCATCGTTATTACCTTCCTTAATCTTTTATAATAAACTTTAACAAATTATATACCTATCTAAAAATGAGGTTTAAATTTCAATAAATTATTGATTAAATTTTGTGTGATAATATATTTTTACTATAACCAATTTGTTTTTTGTTATAAAATATAAGCGAGTAGTTTCTTACGTATTTATTCTTAAATTAAATAGGAGGTAGATATGATTAAACTACAAAACAAAATTTTGAAATATAATTTCAAAAATCCACTTTTATTAACCCAAGCACTAATTACTAGAGGTCATTCAAACACCAATAGTAACGGTGGTAGCTTGGAAAATGGATTGAAAACAGCAAACAATGAGTATTTAGAGTTTTTAGGGGATCCTGTTTTAAACTTAGTTGTTAAAGAGTATCTAATTAACAAATATAAGAAAATAGATATCCCTAGTTTAGATATCGGTGTAGATTTAGGTAAAATTAATGAAGAATCGCAAGGTTATTTCAAAAATGAACACCTAAAGAAAATTGCCAAAGCTATTAATATTAATGAACTCAAACACTCTAGTCTTGCCGATGATGAAAATTATAGTTCTAAAGAAAACGCGGACATTATCGAAGCAATTATTGGTGCAGTTTATATTGATTCAAACTATGATATCAATGTAACAAGAGATGTTGTTATTAGACTACTTCAAATTGGTGAATCTTCTGGAAAAAGTGACGAAAATATTATTAATAACTCAGTTAAAAATAATAGAGAAGTTGCAATTTCTAAGCAAAATAAAGTAGAATTTAAAATACCAACAGAAAATAGCCAAACTCATAAACTAATTAAATCAGATGTCATTGAATTAAAAAATGCAATTTCGCAAGTTATTAAAGAAGGTTCAAATAATAATTGAGAAAGTGTAATTACAATCTTAGTTAAAATAGGCGATAAAACTAAAACTAAAGATTTTAAGTCAAATAAAACTAAGAAAAAAGATTCAATAAATGATGCAATTTTACAATTAGAAAAATGAGCAAAAACATATTCTAATGTCCCAAAAGAAACACTTAGTTTGTCATCTGATGAAGAATGAAAAAACTATGTTAATAAAAATCAACACGATAAAATTGAGTTTTTAAAATTTGATATTACTAATAAACAAGATAGTAAGACAACTTGATACTTTAAAGGGTCTTTAAAACTTGAAAATATAGATTCTATATATCCATTAGATTTTTCTGAATCTAAAAAAGATTCGCTTAAGAAATTAGTTAAAGAGAATATTTCAAAATTAATTGAAAACTCTCATAAACTTGATTTACCTGAAGAAAAATCAATGAATGAAGTTAATGTTGAAAGTTTAGATAATAAATTAGAAAGATATTATGAATTATCTAATACTTTTAAAGTTGTAGTGGCTAAATTAGGAAAATATCAAATTAATATTAGCAATATTAACGATTCTTTAAAAGGAGAAAAGAAAGTACATTTAAGCGCCGACTTTTCTTCTGTAAAATATAAGTTCTCAGCAAAAAAAGAAGTGACTAAAGAAAATCTTAAAAAGGCTTTAAATTATCTTTCAAATGAGTTATATTTAGAACTTAAGAATCTAGATAAATCAAATTTAAATAATGATAACTTTGATAAGACAATAAAATTATACGAAAAAGAATCAATACAATTCGCTAGTCTGAAACCAAAACTTAAAAAGTATCAATTTAACATTACAAATTTAAATCAATCTCAAACTACAGATAACAAAGTGAAATTAATTATCACTATAGAGTCTGAAAAATATAATTTTTCAATAACAAAAGAGATAATAAAATCAAATCTCGAAAAAGCTTTAAACTTTATTTCTAATGAATTACATTTAGAAATAAATAAGCAAATTAAAAAATAAAAGATTATACAAGTAAGAAACTACTCACCAACCTACTTTAAGGTTGTAAAAAGACCTAGGATTTAAAATACCTAGGTCTTTTTAATTTAATTGTTGTGACACAATATAAATAATTAAATATACTTATAACTATTTCATTATATCTACTTTTGCACCGAATATTGTATAACTTTTGGTGCAAAAGTATGTATAAATATTTTGTTCACATAAATAAAATGTTAATTATTAAAAACCTAAACGTCAAACAGTTTAGGTTTTTAACTTATATTATTTATTTAAATCTTCTCATTTTCAATTTCTAACTTCATCAATATCAATACCAACTTCTTTTATGTAATAGTTGTGGTATGCTATTTTTTCATCCATTAAATCTAAGAAATCTTTTGCATTTTCTTGTCCGAATACTGCTCTAGCAGCTGTTTTAGACATGTGGAATCTATCCATGTGTGACATTAAACGAATGTCGAATGATGTTGTAATATCACCATTTTCTCTATATCCGTGAATTCATAAATTGTGGTTTCTACGTGAGAAGAAGATATCTCTAATTAAACCTTCGAATCCATGGAATGCAAATAAAATAGGTTTATTTGTTGTAAATACAGAATTAAATTCTTCATCTGATAATCCACGAGGATCAATACTTTGGTGTCTTAATTTTAATAAATCAACAACGTTAACAAATCTAATTTTAAGATCTTTAAAGTGTTTGTGTAATATTGAAATTGTAGCAAGTGCTTCTAAGTTTGGTTCTGTACCAGCAGCAACTACTACTAAATCTGGTTCTTCACCTTCTTTAACTGTTGATGCTCAGTCAATTACTTTATAACCTTTTTCAACTAATTCTTTAGCTTCTTCAGTGTTATAGAATTGATCTCTTGGTTGTTTTGAAGCAACAATTAAGTTGATTACATTTCTTTCTTTAAATGACTTATCTAATACTGCTAATAATGTATTTGAGTCAGCTGGTAAGTATTCTCTAATTAATTCAGGTCTTTTATCAGCTAAGTGACCTAAGATACCTGGATCTTGGTGTGTATAACCATTGTGATCTTGTTGGAATGCTGTAGAAGTAGCAATAACGTTTAATGAAGGGTAATCTTTTCTTCATGAAATTTTGTTTGCTTTAACAACTCATTTCATGTGTTGTGTTAACATTGAGTCAACAACTCTTAAAAATGATTCATATGAAGCGAAGAATCCATGACGTCCTGTTAATACATAACCTTCTAAGAATCCTTCTGCTTGGTGTTCAGATAATTGTGAATCAATTAATCTACCTGCAGGACTTAAAGCTTCATCTAATTCTGGATCAATTTTTTCCATTCATTGTCTGTTTGTAACTTTTAAAACTTCAAATAATCTATTTGATTTAGTTTCATCTGGCCCAAATGCTCTAAAGTTTGTAGGGTTTCTTTTAATAAGATCCGCTAAAAAGTGGCTTGCTGTAACCATATCTTGCTCTTTAACTTCACCTGGTTTGTTAAATTTAAGTGCAAAGTCTTCTCATTTACCAAAGTTAAGTAATTGAGGATTAATACCACCATTTGTAATTGGGTGCATTGCCATTCTTTTTTCACCTTTTGGCGCAATATCAGCAAATTCTTTTTTAAATGAACCATCTTCATTGAATAATTCATGTGGTTTGTATGATAACAATCAGTTTTCTAATTCATCAATCATTTTTGGATTTTCTGAACTAACAGGAACTGGCACTTGGTGAGCTCTAAAGCTTCCTTCGTATTTTAAATTATTAATTCTTTCTGGTAATGTTCAACCTTTTGGTGTTCTTACGATTAAAGCAGGTCATAATGGTCTTGTTGCTTCTTCAGCTGGTCTTTGTCTTTGTTCTTCATGAATTGCTTTAATTTTTTCGATTGCTAAATCGAATTTTTCAGCCATTATTTCATGAATACCAACTGTATCTTTTGGATCAGCTTCAACAAAAATAGCTTCTCAACCAAATCCTGATAACATGTCTGAAATTTCTTTATTAGATTTTCTTGCGTAAATTGTAGGGTTAGAAATTTTACCACCATTTACGTGAAGGATAGGTAAAACAACTCCGTCATTTACTGGGTTAATAAATGATGATGAGAATCAACTTCCTGCTAAAGGACCTGTTTCAGCTTCTCCGTCACCAATAACAGTTGCGGCAATAATGTTTGGATTATCTAAAACTGCTCCAACAGCATGTGAAATTGCGTAACCTAATTCTCCACCTTCGTGAATTGATCCTGGTGTTTCTGGAGCAGCATGAGATGCTGTTCCTCCAGGGAATGAGAATCTCTTAAACATTCTTGTTAAACCTTCAGTATCATTTGTGATTTCAGGGAATAACTCTGTGTAACTACCATCTAAAAATGAGTTTGAGATCATAACTTGTCCACCGTGACCTGGACCTGAGATGTAAAACATTTCAACGTCATACTTATTAATAACACGGTTTAAGTGTGCATAAATTAAGTTTTGACCAGGAATTGTTCCTCAGTGACCAATTGGGTACATTTTAATGTCTTCTGGACGAATTTTATTAAAAAGTAATGGGTTATTTCTTAAATACATTTGACCTAATGATAGGTAGTTTGCAGCTCTTCATCAAGCGTGAACTTTATCCAAGTATTCTTTATTATCAAAATTATTTTTTTTCATAAATCTCCTAATTTATATGTTTTTATTTCTTATTAAAATTCTTAAATTTAAAATAAGAAAACTACGTATATTTATTATATTATTTTTATTATTAAATTTTATAAAAATTATTATTTTGTTTATTATTTTAGGCACTTAAGCAAGTGAATTAAAAATACATATTCTGTATTTAATTGAATATGTATTTTTTATTTTTCAATAAATTGTTTTAAGTATTTTGCTAAACCTGAATCATTACATGTTTCTTCTGTGATTTCATCCGCAATTTCTTTTAGTTCATCAACTGAATTAGCCATAGCAATAAGTTTACCAACTTTACCTTTAGCTGAAGCATCATTCATCGAATCACCAATATGAATTGCATCTTTAGGATCAATTCCTCAAAGTTTACATAACCTTAATTCCTCATCTCCTTTAGAAACGTTAGCTCCTGTTATTTCAAGAATGTTATTGTTACCACTAATTGTAACTGTTAATCTTCCTTCGAACTTTTTAGATCATTGTTCTGCTAGTTCTTTAATTTTATTTTTATTTAAGTTTCAAACAAGTGCTTTATATACGTCAAAATCATTTTTGTAATCTTTGTATCTTTTAGCATTTTTCTTACCGAATCCCATAAGCACTTTATATAATCAGTTTTTAACAAATGCTAAATCTCTTGAATTTGAGTTGTAAACAACAAATGATTTACTTTTCTTAATTTCTTCAAATAATTCCTGAGCAACTTCTTTATCAACGATTTCTTTGTTAACAACTTCACCTTTTATAACGGTTTGAGCACCGTTTCAAGCGATATATGTCTCAGAACCTAAATCTCTAACTATTTTAGCAGTTTTAGGATTTACACCTCTACCTGTTGAAACAATAACTGGTATTTGTGTTTGTAACTTTCTAATTATTTCTTTAGTATACTCTGTAGGTTCTTTGTGTCAAAACTTTTCACCTGGACCATCTAAAGTTGTTCCATCTAAGTCTATAAATATTATTTTTGGTTTATTCATTTTTCTCTCCTTTTATAATGTAAATAATGACATTTGGTTTGTTTCTGTTAAATCTTTAAGAACTCCCAATTCGTCCAATACATTAGTTATAGTTTTATTAACTCCACTTCTTGATCTGAAGTCTTCTTTTGAAATAAAAGGTCTTTCTTCACGTGCTTGCACTAATTTTTGAGCAGCAGCAAGTCCTAAACCTTTTAGCGCAGTGAAAGGTGGAATTAAGGCTTTATTATCATAGTCTATAATTCACTCATCTGCTTTTGATTTCATTAAATCAATATTAGAAATTTTATAACCTCTAGCATATATTTCACGTGCTATTTCTAAAGTTACTAAAAGATCTTCATCTAATTTCTTTTTGTCTTTTAATTTATTAATTTCATTAATTTTTTCATTAATTTTAACCGCTTTAAAGTCATCAACAATAACTTTAATATCAAATTCAGATACCCGAATTGATAAGTATGTTGAATAGTATTCTAACGGTTTATATAGTTTAAATCAAGCAATACGTCACGCCATAATTACATAAGCTGTCGCATGGGCTTTCGGGAACATGTATTCTATCATTAACATACTTTTAATCATTCATTCAGGAATGTTATTTTTCTTTAATTCCGTTTGTTCTTCAGTACTTAATCCCTTACCTTTTCTAACTTTTTCCATTACCTTAAATGAAAATAACGGATCTAAACCACGTTTAATTAAAATTAACATAATATCGTCACGACAAGAAATAACATCACTAACTGACATATTTTGTTCTTTAATTAAAGTTTCAGCATTTCCTTTTCAAACGTTTGTACCGTGTGATAGTCCTGAAATAGAAATTAAGTCCGAAAAAGTTCTCGGGTTAGCATCTTTAAGCATTTTACGAACGAAGTTAGTACCAAATTCAGGTAAACCAACAGCCCCGGTAGGTTCGTCACCAATTTCACTTGGTTGTATCCCTAATTCTTTAGTGCTATAAAATAACGACATAACTCTAGGATCTTTTTTAGGAATATCTGTTTTTACATTAACCCCAGTCATTTTAGATAACATAGCAATCGCTGTAGGATCTCTATGCCCCAAAATATCTAATTTTAACAAGTTATCATGTATAGATTCAAAGTTAAGGTGAGTAGTTTTTCAATTTAGTGATGTATCATCAGCTGGATAGTTAATAGGTGTGAAATACTCAACATCGAATTCTTTAGGAACAATTATTATTCCACCAGGGTGTTGTCCTGTAGTACGTTTAACACCTTCGATTTTATATGAAAGAAAATCGATATAACTATTTGTGTATCCAAAATTATATTCTTCGTTTGCTTTTTTAATATAACCGAATGCAGTTTTATCTTTTATCGTAGATATTGTACCCGCTCTAAATGTATGATACTCTCCAAAAAGTTCTTTAATATAGTCATGTATAAAACTTTGGTACTCACTTGAGAAGTTAAGGTCAATATCAGGAACTTTATCAGCTTGGAAACCTAAGAAAGTTTCAAAAGGTATAGAGTTACCATCCTTATCCATTAAAATATCACACTTTTCACATTTTTTATCGTCTAAATCATAACCGGATGGAGTAGGTGGATTTTTAACTAGTTCAAAATATTTACAATTATCACAAACATAATGAGGCGGAAGCGGGTTAACTTCAGTTATTTCGGCCATTGTTGCAACAAATGATGAACCAACACTACCACGACTACCTACAATGTAACCATTTTCTTCTGATTTTTTAACTAAAATATGTGAAATTCAATAAACTACGTCAAAACCATATTTTAAAATAGGTTCTAATTCTTGTTTGATTCTTAAATCAACAATTTCAGGTAATTTTTCACCATATTTCTTGTGAGCATTAGCATAAACTAATTCCTTAAGTTTAACATTAGAATTATCGAATTTAGGTGTATATAGTTTTTCACGAGTTACTATAATTTCGTCTTCAACCATATCTGCTATTTTGTTTGGTGTTTCTATAACAATTTCTTTTATTAAATCTAGATGACCTAAAAACTTGAATTGATAAATCATTTCTTTTGTTGTTAGATAATTTAAAGTTGGGATTTGTAAGCTATCTTTTTTTCTGTAGTCAAATAAAAAGTGAGAAGTATTTCCAATACCTTTTGAATAAACTAATGATTTAAAAAATATTGCATCATCTTTGGTTTCATATCTAACATCACCAATTGCCACAACCATTTTTCCAAGGCTTTTAGCCTTATTAATAAGATGTTTTAGAAGTTGTTCAATTTCTTCTTTTGTAAAATCATCTTTTCCACTTCATTTATGCGAAAGAGTTTGTGGTGCAGGGACTTCAATATAATCACATCTATTAATTATTTTTTCTAGTTCAATATCATTTGAATAAAGAAGTCTATCAATCAATTCACCTCTTAAACCATTTGAACCAATTAAAATATTTTTACTTTTAGGTAAATCTTCAAAAAACATTTTTGGTGAATTTCAAAAACGTTCTGTTAAAGTTTTTGAAATCATTTGGAACATTTCTTTTAAACCTTCATTGTTTAAAGCGATTACTGAATATTGGTTAAAAGTAGTATTTAATTTAGAATAAAATAAACTTTCATCTCTTGTATATTCATTTAATTGTCCTAAGGTATGAACGTTATTATTTATAAATCAAAAAATAGAATTTTTAAATGCGCCTGCTAGTACTTCAGCATCGTAGTCGGCACGGTGAGCAACTT
The DNA here is from genome assembly GCF_013348745.1 of Mycoplasma sp. OR1901. Classification (NCBI taxonomy): domain Bacteria; kingdom Bacillati; phylum Mycoplasmatota; class Mollicutes; order Mycoplasmatales; family Mycoplasmataceae; genus Mycoplasma; species Mycoplasma sp. OR1901. The sequence goes on from NZ_CP054666.1 coordinate 927,829, forward strand.
CAGTGTCATATATAACATCAAAGTTTTTACAAAATTCACCTAAACTATGTTTTTTCTTATCTTCAAAAATAATTCTTGAAATCATAAGTGTATCGATATAAGTAGTTTTAGGTAATTCTCTTTCTTTTTCTAAGAATTTTTGAATTATAAAGTTCATGTCGAATTTTGCGTTGTGAGCAACAGCAATTTTACCTTCGAATAATTTATAAATTCGATCTAAGGCATCATCTAATTCGATACCTTCATTATCAACCATTTGTTGTGTAATTCCAGTCAAATTAGTTGTAAAAGCAGATAATGGTTTTTTGGCTTTTACGAAAAATTGTGTTTTATTAATAACATCACCGTTTTTAATTACTGTGGCACCAAATTCAATTAGTTCACCAATTCTTGGTGACAAGTGAGTTGTTTCGATGTCGAATACAACAAACTCAGCATCATTAATATTGATTTCAGGATTAAACTCACCTAAAATAATATTATTTCCTTTCTCGATAATATCAAAAGAAACTCCGTAAATAGGTTTAATACCATTTTTCTTCGCTGCTTGAGTAAATTCCGGGAACGATTGAACAGAATTCGAATCAAGTATTGTAATAGCTTTATGACCATGTTTTTTAGCTATTTCAACTAAATCAGTAGCAGATAAAATACCATCCATAGTATTCATTTTTGTTCTAGCTGATAACTCAATTCTTTTTTCTTCTGCGTCATCTAGTGTCACATTATGGTAAGGGTTATCACCTACAATAATTTTATCTGATCTAACATTTCTACTGAGATCAAAACCGTATCTATTGATTTGTAATAAACCATCAACTACAATAAATTGACCAACTTTAAATGTTGTAACATTATTCTTATCTTCTCCAAGATAATGCGAAACGTTTATTGTATCTTTATAATCTGTAACACTATACTTGGCCACATAAACGTTACCTAGTCTTCTTATTTCTTCACGATATATTTCACCTTCAAAATGAACTCTTTTATTTGTTTCAAGTTCTGAATAAGTAGACATATCTTTAATAGTTACGTGTGTATAAGTATTTTTTGAATATTTATTAAATTTATAATTTGAATTATTATTGTATGATGATGGATTATAGTTTGATTTTTGGGTGCTAAGTTCTTCTCTACTAAGTTTTCTAATTTGTTCTTGTAATTCTTTATCACGTTCTTCAATATGTAATAAATTATTCGATACTATTTGTAATTGAAAATCAATTTTAAAGTCTTTGAAACCATAGTAGCTCATGTTTGATTCAATTAACTCTTTAGCATAGTCAATTTCTTCGTCCGGAATATTTGAATCATATCTTATGATATAACTTCCATCATTTGGGTTTATAACTAATGATGAGGGATTTTTTTTGATTAATTCAGCAACGTTAGGTATTTTTTTAATTAGTGCTGGAATAATATTAATAAGGTATTCTTTAAATTCTGTAGATTCATAAATATAATTCTCAACAACGAAGTTATATTTATTTTCTTTGGCTTTATTAGAGTTTTTTGTTGATCATAATAGATTTTTAAATGTTTTAAAACTTAGAAGCGAGAAAATAACAAAAGTAAATTCTTTTTCGCCGACTTGTTCCATTCTAACTTCATCTAATTCTGGATCATATTTTAAACCAGAATAAATAGCAAAACTATTTAATAGATTATCTCTAAATTTAGACATACAACTCCTTTAACTTTTTCATGCAATAATTCCGATTAAACTTCATAAAATAAAAACAAAAGATACACTATCGAACCTGTCTAAAATTCCACCGTGTCCTCTTAAAATTTTTGAGAAGTCTTTAATTTCAAGTCTACGTTTTATATAAGAAAAATATAAATCACCAAGTAAAGCAAAAATTGGTGAAGCTAATATAAGTAATGAAAAACTCAGTTTTTTTATATCTTTATTGAAAATTAACTCTAATAATAAACTATCTTTTTGAACGCTTTGGCTTATGCCGTAGTAAGAAAAAGCAAAAATTAAAGAAATTAATATAGCAAATAAATAACCTATTATCGCTCCTTCTCAAGTCTTTTTAGGACTAATGAGTGGTGCCATTTTTGCTTTAAATAATTTATTTCCGAAAAATATTCCACCAAAGAAACCGCCGGTATCATATGAAACTGAGAATATAAAGAATATAATAATATATTCCAATCCAGTGTTTAAAGTGTTTAAATAAGCATATGTTTTTATGAAATTAATAATAATAAATGTTGACAAGAAGAAACTTACACTTCTTTGAAGTAACGCTACAAAGTTTGTTTTAGTATTATTACTATAATATCTTAATAGACCAAAAAATACTGATAGTAGTAATAAAAATACATAAGTTTGTCAACTTCCTAAAATATAGTTAAAGATATTATTTTTTAAAATTAAAAATATGTGTGATTCTTCACTAATTAATTTGTTAGATTTATTTAATAATAGTATATTTAATAAATATTGATAATTTACAATTAAGCCTAAAACCCCTACAAATGATAGTAAAATAGCTAATTTTTTGTTCTGTAAATAAGCATTTGATAATTCAAAAAGCATTATAAATAAGAAGCTAAAAATTAATAATAGTGAAAGTGATCTCACAAATCAAAAAACACCATTATTTAAATTATAACTGTGATAAAAACTATATCTATTTAGAGCTATAAATATTATAAAAATAACCGCAACAATAATTGCGGGAATTATTCTTTGACTTATAAGACCATTCATTTTTTCTTTATTTGAATTCATAATAATATTATAAACTATTAATAACTAAATTCGTTATATTTTAAGTTAAAAACACATTTAAATATCTATATAATTTGCAATTTTTTACATAAATAAACATGTTTAATACTTATTTTAATCACTAAATGTTATTAAATTTATTATTTAAAAATATTTTTAAATAACCATCCATAACTTCTGTTTTAATTCAATTAATATCTTTAATATTAATTTGTTTTATTATTTGATCATTACCTGTAATAGTATAAGAATAATTTTCAATCGGATATTTTTCTAAAAAATATTGAATATACCCAAAAACAGTGGCTTTAAAACCTAAATTTAAAGCTGAAGGAGTATCGGTTCCGGAGTCATTTAATAAATTGGGTTCAATAAGTTTTCTATCAAGTTTTTTAATTTTTTTAAATAAGTGTAAGCAAGATTCGTAAAATCCAGGTGCAATAGCTACTGAAATTAATTTATTATTTTGTTTTATAACTGTAGTTAAAGCAGTTCCAAAACTAATAGTAACTGAATTGGGTGAATCGTTAGATTCACATAACCCAATTAAATCAATACCTAATTCATTAATATCCACATTTGAAAAATCTGTATTAAATTTTTGGCTTCTATGAATTATGTAGGGTTTAATATTTGGATAGTATTCTGAAAGCGTTTTCACAAAATAAAAATACATTTTGTCATTAACCGAACCTAATATCACCTCAAGGTTTTGTTCCAAATCAATTGCTTCTTTTAAAAATTGTTTAATTACTTGAACTAATGCAAGTGTGTTTTCAACATCACTGACCAATTGAAAATTATACCTTAATAATTTTTTAGATGAGTTGTAAAGAGCGTATTTAATAGATGAATTTCCAATATCAAAAACTAAATATCTCTTTTTGTTGTGTTTGTTTAAAAAGTTTACCATATAATTAAATTGTACTTTGTATTGTGATATAATCAAATAAAAATTAATTACTTAAGAGGTAAAATGAAGAAAATTAACATAGGTTTTACAAACGAATCATTCATTAATGATAATGGTGATTTCTATCAAATAAAAAAATACAACTGATTTAATCATAAAATTGATTACAAATTATTGGAAAAATTTGATTTTGTTCCTAAACTAGTGGATGACACGCCAAAATGTTTAGAATGACAATGAATTGAAGGTAAAAATCCTGAATTCACAAAAGAGGATTTAGAAGTAATTGCTGATAATTTAAAAACATTACATGATTCAGAATTAAAATTTCCAAAATCAAATCACTCCGCAAGAGTTAAAAAATATCGTCAAATATTAAAAGAAAAAAAAATTAAAATTGATGTTTTAGATAAATACTACAAACGTATTAATTTAATTTTATCTAAGAGTCAACATAATAGACCGTTACATAATGATTTATACACAGCTAATATAATAAAAAGAGCAAAAGATAATAAAATATTCTTCATAGATTGAGAATACGCATCAATGGGTGATAAACACTTTGATTTAGCCTACTTTATAACAGGTTCTTTCCTAACAAAAGAACAAGAAGAAATATTTTTAAATAGATATGAATCATATTGAGAAGAATACCTAATACAACAAAAAATATTAATTTATTATTTAATAATATTATGAATTAATGTTCAAGAAGTAAAACCTTTTGACGATCAACCATCAATTTTAAAATTAGAAGAAACAGTTAAAGAATTTGAATACAAAAAAGCAAACGACTTATTTAAGAAATAAAAAAATATTTCCGCATTAGGAAATATTTTTTAATATAACTTGTTTTCTATTATTCTTAACAAATGAAAAAATGATAATTAGGTCTAAAATTATAAAAAATATTGAAATTGATAAACAAACCTTAAATCCAATAGACAAATTGTATTTATATTGCTCCATATCTTTAGCTTGAAAATTAACTAAATCATACATTTTCGCAATAAAAGAAGGTCCGTTATATAAATTATCTCAATTAGAATAATGAGTTATGATAATTGACATTATTAGTGTTGTTGTAAATAACACTAATAATAAGGATAAAATTATTTTCTTACTTGTTTTCATTTAAATATTGAGTTAATAATTCAATTGATTCATTGAACTCAGTTTCACTTTCGTCTTTAACTATAAATTTACCTTTACCAACATCATAAACAGCTAATAAATCATCTATAGTGTTTTTACCATTTTTAATTCCACGTAACGCACTAGAAATACTATCTAAACCAACTCATTTTTCAAAGAATAATCCGTCTTCTTCTGTTGCATGATTTGTTGTTAATTCTTCTGATTGAATTTGAGATTCTAAAACATGAACTAAATTATTTTCATCACTGTATTTCTTTGAAATTTCGCTAGAAATATAATTAATTCCAGGGTGGCCTTTATAAAATAAATTATATTTATCTTTATATTTTTCTAAAATTATGTCAATTGAATATACATCATTTTTATAACTATTTGTACCTAAAATAATTAATGAAGGCTTATTATTTTTAGCTTTTGCTTGATCTACTATTTCTTTTTCTTTTCTTCAATCTAAACCAATAATTTTAGGTCAGTATACAGATAATCTTTTTGCCTTTTCGGTAGCGTTATCTCTTGTTGTGAAAATAACATCTTTTAACTCTTTGTTTTCTTCGTTTAAAAATGAATACACATTTTTAAACCCTAAATTAATTAATTTTTTAACTAAATTTTTATTACTTCATAAAAATTTAACATTATCATATTTATTAAATAATAAATATTGATTTTGTCTATTTGTGTAACCAGGAGTAGGAACTAATCATTCATTATTTTCTTTATCAAATCAAACATCTTTAAATGAATCAGTATTTCAAAATCCATTGTAAAAGTAATCTCCCAATAAATCAGAATCTTCAATACCTATTAAAGTTACATTTTTATTTTTTGTTAATTCTTCAAAAGTATCAACGGCATTTTTCTTACTATAGTTAAACAAATGGTCTGAATTAAAGAATACATTTATTTTTTTATTTGGATTTTCTTTTGCGAATTTATCTGCAATTTGATAATATTCATTTTCTTCACCACTTATGGCTTCAATTGAATTTTCAGTAGGTGAATCAACTTTTCTTTTTTCATTTAAGAAAGCACTAAATTCATTTACATTTAAATTTAGTTGAAATTCTTTAGAATTATCATAGTAATATTTAACATCTTTTTTAGATAGCATAGCTAAACGAATTAAATTATAGAAAGGTTGAATACCTCAACCTGAAAAGTAAAAATTAACATCAGCTTCATCTTGAAGCTCTAAAATATTAGAAACAACAACATTATTTTTTATATCTTCTTTTCATTCATTCGTTTGTTCCTTATTTTCATTTTTACTTACAGAATAATAATTACCACATGATATTGTAGCCATTGGTAATACTAATAAACTATATTTTAATAGCTTTTTTATTTTAATTTTTTTATTTCTCATAGAGTAATGATACATTATTTTTACTTAAACGCCCGAAACTTAAATTTTCTTTTTTAAATTTTTAATAAAGAAAATTATTTTTTGATAAATAAAAAACCAAGCAATTAACACTTGATTTTGAATTTATTATATTAATAATTATAATTTATCAACAATTTCTTTGAATTCTGCAACACGTGATTTTGCGTAAGCAACTGTGTCAGAATCAAGCATACCTGGAACTTTTGTACCGTAAACTTCAATAAAGTTGATTGATTTAGCACCAACAAATTTGAATGCTGAACGTAATCATTGATTTTGAATTGATTCTTTATTAGGAGATTTTGGTCCACCTTGTGAACTAACAATAACAACATTTAAGTTGTTTAATAAACCAACAGGGTTTCCGTCTTTTGATAATTTGTATGAGAATGTTTTGTCAGCAACCGCAATAGCATCAATAAAGTTTTTAACTAATGTAGGAACGTTAAAGTTAACAACTGTTGATGATAATACTAATAAATCTGTTTCTTTTAATTTGTTAATTCATTTGTCTGAATTTACATCTGCTCAATATGTTGCAATATTTGTTTGTGATAAGCTTGTTTTATCAAATTCTGAACCAGATAAATTAACCCTCTCTACGTTGTCTAAAACTTTTTCAAATTCGTTTAATAATGTTGTTGTATATGACCCTTCGTTTGTGAAGAATGCACCATCTAAAAATAATACTTTTTTCATTTAATATCCTTTCGCTTTCTTTTTTTAAATTATACATAAAAAAAAGAAAAAAAGCACTAAAAAGCACTTTTTTATCTATTTTTTAAACTTTTTTATTTTAAAGTATGATTTACTGATTTAACAAACTCAGAATTTGTTTTATCTTTTATTTCTTCAAAAAGTTTGTTAACTTTTTTATTATCAGTTCTACCAAGGTCAGGAACAATAATATTAATTTGAATTCTTAAATCACCTGTTCTTGATGATGTCATCATACCTTTGCCTGGTATTTTAATAATTTTACCGTTTGAATATGTTTTTTTCAATTTGATTCTAGTTGTTCCATGCGGAGTTGGTACATCCACTTCATTTTCCATAAACACATCTATAAACGATACATCAAAATTAAGATATAAATCTAAACCATCACGTTTAAAATATGGATGCTCTTGAACATACACTTGTAAGTATAAATCACCGGGTTGACCACCATTATGACCTTTGTCTCCAAAACCTTCAGCCTTGATAACAAGGTTATTTGAAGCACCTTTTGGAATTGAAATATTAACAACTTTTGTAGTTTTAGTATATTTTTCTCCATTACATAATGTACATTTTTCGGTTATCATTTTACCGCTACCATTACATGTTGAACAAACAACTTTTTGAATTTGTCTTCCAAATATTGAGTTGTATTGTTTTGTCTCAGTACCTGAACCATTACATGTAGAACATGTTTTAAAGGAATTTTTATCTTTTGCGCCTGTTCCAGAACATTGTAAACACAGTTCATACTTACTTAATTTTTCTTTAAATTGAACACCGTTGAAAGCCTCCATAAAACTTATTGTTTTATAAGCTTGTTTGTCACTTCCTTTTCTAGGTTCATTACTATTTCTACGACTTTTTCTAGAACCAAATCCACCGCCGAAAATATTTTCGAAAATGTCTTCAAATCCTCCGAAGCCACCAAATCCACTAAAATCACCTTGATTGAATCCGCCTGCTCCAGCTCTACCTTGAGCAGCATCGGCTCCATACTGATCGTATATTTTTCTTTTTTCATCATTTGAAAGAATTTCGTAGGCTTCATTTATTTCATGCATTTTTTGATCGCTTGTGCCATCTTTTAATTTATCTGGATGGTATTTTTTAGCTAAGCTTCTGTATGCAGATTTAATCTCTGCTTGTGTTGCATCTTTTTTTACACCTAGTGTTTCATAATAATCTTTTTTACTCATATTTAAAATTTTAGCACAATAATAATTTATTTGCTAATAAATATTATAGATATTATCTATAGTTTAAATTTAAATTAAATTTAAATAAAAAACAACAAATGTTTCCATTAGTTGTTTTAGAAATTTTTTAATTATTCTTCTATTGATGACATCATTTTAAAAATTAATACTTGAAGTTCATTGAATGATGCAGTTATATGTAAAATTTTAGAATTTACATTACTATTAATTTCTTCGAATGTTTTTATTAAAGTTTCCTGAATCATAGTTTTAAGCTCTTCAGGCATATTATTAAATTCTGCACTGTTTAATTTTTCAATAACAGGATTACTATTCGATTCGTTACTATTATTTTTTGATAATATTGCAAAAATAGAGTCAATCGCAAAAAGTTTTTCTAATGATGATTTAACATTAGCAACTTTAAGTTCTTTTTCTTTAATAATATTTGCAATTGTTTCTTTTCTTATAAATCCTGTAATATAAGTTTTTATTATGTTATTAATTGCATCTTTATTTATTCAATTTTCAAAAATTTTAGCTTCTAGTTCTTTAATTTTTTCTTCATCTTTATTGAAAGTTGAAAATTCAGTATAAATACTTAATATTTTATCAACATCTAAAATACTTTTTATTAAAGGTAAAATTTCATCACCAATAACATCTTTAGTTTCTTTATAAGTTAATCCAAAACTTTTACTTACTTCAGAAAATATTTCAAGAACATACTTCGAAATCTCAGTTAATTTTCCTTTTACTTCAACATTTTTAATAATGTTGCTCACTATATCGTTATCAAGTATATGTTTAAACATGTTATATTGTACACTCGAAATAACTCATTTATTTTCTGTGTTTTGATGACTAATTACTTTTAATAATTTTGAATTTTCAGGTAATAAATATTCTTCACTATCTTCAACAACGTTTACCGCTTGAATTTCGCTCTTAAATACAGTTAAAACATTATTTACGCTTTTTTCTACATCATTGACTATATTTTTAGATTGTGTAGAAATTTCGGTTTCTAACGCTTTTTTATTTTCTTCCGAATTTTCTGTTTTTTGTTGTTCTTTAGATTTATCATCTACTTCTTTAGGTTGTGCGGGGCTACCACAAGATACAACTGTTGAAAGTCCTGCAATCATAGGAACAACCACTGTTGACCCTAAAATAAATTTAATTTTTTTCATTTTTCTCTCCGATTTTTATTACTATTTCTTTTATTATACCATTAAAGTTTTTCTGATTAACTTTTGACTGAATTTGTAAAAAACATATTTTTGAATTTTTTCATATATCAAACAAAATAAAATATGTGTTTTTAAAGTTACAGAATATCTAAAACAACTATTCGCAAGGTGAATAAATCATTTTTTACTAAAATTATCTTCACTTAAATATATGTAAATTTGTTTTACATTTCAAGCAGCCTTTTTTATGCTTTTTTCTCAAAAAAAGTATAAAAAAAGCAGCTCCCTATTTTCACCATTTGGCTATCGTCGGCGTAAAGAGGCTTAACTACTGAGTTCAGAATGGATTCAGGTGGGCCCTCTTGCTCTTGCTACTAATAATAGTATACACCAAAATTATAAACATAAAAATTTTTTATATGTATTTTTAATGTTCTTTTTATTTCGGTATTTTTGATAAAAAGTATAAATTTAATGATTGTATAAATTCTAAGTGTAAAACAAATTTTTATATTTTATGTTTTTAAAATTTAAAAAATAAATTTACTAAAACAACTATATACAACCAAGAAAAGTCATACTTTAAAGATAATCTTTGTTTTACAATGTATGAAAATTTGTTTTAAACTGCAAGTAAGCTTTTTATACTTTTTTCTCAAAAAAAGTATAAAAAAAGCAGCTCCCTATTTTCACCATTTGGCTATCGTCGGCGTAAAGAGGCTTAACTACTGAGTTCGGAATGGATTCAGGTGGGCCCTCTTGCTCTTGCTACTGATAATAGTATACATCAAATTTTTAAAACACAAAAATATTTTTTATTTTTTTAAATTTAATTATAATTTTTCTCAAAAAAGGAGAAACATGGATAAAAAACTAGATCACTTAAATGAATTGCAATATAAAGTAACTCAAGAAGGATATACAGAAAGACCATTTGATAATCTATACGATCAACATTTTGAAAAAGGTATATATGTTGATATAGTTGACGGAACACCACTTTTTATTTCAACCGATAAATTTGATTCAGGTTGTGGTTGACCAGCATTTAGTAAACCTATTAGTGGTGAAATTATTAAAGAATTAGAAGATAATTCACATAACATGCAACGTATAGAAGTAAAATCAAAAAATGCCGATTCACATTTAGGTCACGTTTTTAATGATGGACCAAAAGAATTGGGCGGATTAAGATACTGTATCAATTCTGCGTCACTTAAATTTATCCCTTTTGACCAAATGGATCAAGAAGGTTATTCAGAATACAAAAAATATGTTAAATAATCTTTAGCATATTTTTTGTATTCTTACTTTATTTAGGTTAAATAAAAAATAACATATAATTTAGATATGATAAAAAATCAGTATGACGCAAATAGTATAACAAAATTAGAAGGTCTCGACCCCGTTAGAAAACGTCCAGGTATGTATATTGGTGGTACCGATGTTTCGGGTTTACACCATTTAGTTTGAGAAATAGTTGATAACGCAATTGACGAATCACTTTCAGGTTTTGCTAACCACATTAAAGTAATTTTACGTAAAGATGGTTCAGTTTTAGTTTCAGATAATGGTAGAGGTATCCCTGTTGATAAGAAAAAAGGTGATACTAAGACTGCTGTAGAAATTGTCTTTACAGACTTGCACGCAGGTGGAAAATTCAATTCTGGAACTTATAAAACTGCCGGTGGTCTACACGGTGTTGGTTCAACAGTTGTTAACGCACTATCAAACAAATTAATTGCAACAATTTCAAGAGATAAAAAGGTTTATAGAACCGTTTTTGAACAAGATAAAATTATCGAAAGAACCCATGTTATAGGGACTTCAAAAGAAAATGGTACAACCGTTGAATTCTGACCTGATTATAACATTTTCAAAAAAGCTAAATTAAACATCCACACAATCTCAGAAAGATTGCAAGAAAGTGCGTTTTTAGTTTCGGACTTAAAAATTGAAGTATCAGACGAAGAATCAGGATTTCATGAAGTATATCAATACAATAGTGGTATTAAATCATTCCTTAATTTTATTAATGACGGAAAACAATATTTAACAAATCCTGCTTCATTTAAGGAAGAAAAGAAAAATATAGAAGTTGAATTTGGTTTCCAATGAACCGATTCATACTCAAATGTTATATTAAGTTTTGTTAATAATGTTAAAACTAGAGATGGTGGTACACATATCAAAGGACTCGAAAGAGGTCTTTTAAAAATAATTAATGAATACGCTCAAAAAGAAGGATACTTAAAAAATAAAGCCAATTTTGAATTAAATGACATCAAAGAAGGTTGAACTTGTGTTTTATCAGTTAAAATACCAGAAAACCTTCTTGAATTCGTTGGTCAAACAAAAGATAAATTAGGTACTCCTGAAGCAATGAGTGTTGTAGAAGATATTGTATATAGAAATATTGGTTTATGACTTTATGAAAATAAATTCCAAATGAACCGTGTTCTAGATAAAATTAAGAACGCTTACGAAATAAGATTGCAACAACGTAAATTAAAAGATGACGCAAGAGTTTCAAAGAAAAAACTTAAAGAAAAAAGTGTTATTAGTGATAAATTAACACCTGCTACTTCAAACAAATCATCTGAAAAAGAACTATTCTTAGTCGAAGGTGATTCTGCTGGTGGTTCAGCAAAAAGTGGTAGAGATCGTAAGTTTCAAGCTATTTTACCACTTCGTGGTAAAGTAATTAATGCTGAAAAAAGTCAAGCACTAGATTTACTTAAAAACGCTGAAATTATTACTATAATCAACGCAATTGGTGCTGGTTTTGGTAACGATTTTGATGTATCAAAATCTAACTATAATAAAGTTATTATAATGACCGATGCTGATACCGACGGTTCACATATTCAAATATTATTATTAACTTTCTTCTATCGTTTTATGAAACCATTAGTTGAAAAAGGGATGGTTTACATAGCAATTCCGCCGCTATATAAGGTTACAAATAAAACTAAAAAAACTATCGAATACGCATGAGACGACGATGATTTAAATAGAATAATAGAAAAACAAAAAAACATTGAATTACAAAGATATAAAGGTCTTGGTGAAATGAACGCTGACCAATTGTGAGATACAACAATGAATCCAGAAACACGTACATTAATAAAAGTTACAATCGATGATGCTAGTTTAGCAGAAAGAAGAGTAAGTACTTTTATGGGTAAAGATGCTTCAAAACGTAAGGTTTGAATTGATAATAACGTTGATTTCACACAAGAAGATATTCAATTTATTGAAAAAATTAAAAACATACAATAATTAATATTTGACGCATTATTTTATGCGTCATTTTTTTAATTTTATATTTTCTTTTAAGCCTATGCAATAAACTTTAAAATACAATTAGTAGCAAAAAAATAATTTTAAGATTAATTAGTTTATTTTTTAATTACTAAAAAATAATATTAAAAATTCAATTTTAAAAAATTTATTTCTATTTATAAAAATGCTTATTTTTAAAATTGAATATTTAAAAGTATTTATAGTGTATAATAAAACGATAAACAACAAACAAGGAGAAAAATGAAACCAATTATAAAATTTGGTCTAAAAACAATTTTTAGATACAAAAGTACAATAATATCAACAGTTATGCTGGTTATCCTACAAATAATCGGTGCAATCATTTGATTAGTACAAGAAAAAGCAAACGCAAATGCAGCGCCTTTCTATCAAGAAGCGTCAACATCAGCATTATACGCGCAATGAATGTTTGGTTGAATTATCATTTGATTTTTATTCATTGCATTTCTTTTAATTAAAAACATATTTTATATGTTTCAAAATGAAGGGATGCAATATATTTTACAATCTAAGCCTATTTCGCGTAAAACATTATATTTTAGTAATGTTCTTACATCGTTAATAGTCACTACAATTCTTAATGTAATAACTACTTTAGTTATAGTTTTAATATCATTAATAAGTAGAGCAATAGTAATTAATGAAGCAATTACTATTGGTAAAATGTTCTTATATCCATTTTATTTCTTTTTAACATTAACATTACTTTCATTTCTTATAGTTTCAATTTCAGCAATTGTTGCTCAAAAAATGAAACAAAAAGGATTTATAGCAGTAACAGCCGTTCCATTACTTTCAATATTTTTTGTTTTACAAACATCTAGTGGTATCGTAACAGCAACAACAAGTCATAAAATGAATGCCGTAAATAGCAGTAGTGCAGGTTCTAAAAAATTCAATTTAGCTTCTAAATATAGTAATTTAGTAGAACAAAATGGTAAGTCAACCAACAACTATATAAAAGGTTACGATACATCATATGTAGCTGTAACCCCATCACAAGAAAAGGATGTTGATAATGTTTTTGATTATAACTTAAACCCTAATAACTTTTTACCATTTTTAGATTTAAGTTTACAATTCAATAACTTATTTGCAACATTCGCAAACGAAAAAAGAGCCCAAGTTTCTACATTAACAAAGGTAGATCAAAGCGAATTATTCAACGAAAACAACTTAATCACAACAAGTGATGGTAAACAATATTACATCTTAAATAAAGATTATAGTTTTAGAAATGTCCAATCAAATGGAGCTACTTTAGGTCCATCATTTAATGATGGTGTAAAAGTTGAAAATACATTAAATTATAAAGATATTAATGCTTTACATGCTATTAAATTTATTTCAAATTCAACAGAGAATATAGTAATTAACCCATACATTATCGTTGATTATAGTGGTGTAGATGTTACTGTATTTAACATAGCAAGTGATGTTAAAAATTATTCAGAAGATAAAATTTTAGCATCATTAAAAGAGTACGAAAATAACATAACTCAATGATCAAAAGAAAACTGAACAGACAGAAGTACATTATCTGATTTTACCAACGAATCATTAAAACATTTCGCAACTCAATTAATTGATCAAATAAAAGCAGAATTAAGCAAAATTGACTTTAACAAATTTGCAAACACACAAAAAGAACAAAAAGATTTATTAACAAAATTAAAAAATTCAACTAGTGTAGACGAATTTATTAATCATATGTTAAAAAATAATAAAAAACCAGAATTTACTAAACCTAATTTTGGTGATCTAGAATCATTAATTCCATCATCATTAAAAGATAAAATTGCTTTATTAGAAAGTAAAATTATTGACGTTAAATTTAATAACACTTCACTCGAAACAGTTGATAATTTAATCAAAAGATCACTTGTATTATTAAATAACATTAATACATTACAAACTTCAGCATTCTATTTACAAAAAACAAATGATTTAGAATCAGTTAAAAATAGCATTGTTGTAAGTTCAAATAATGCAATGTTCACATTTGTTGAAAAAGGTGCTCAAACAATGTATAAAGTTAACAACGTAGACATATTACCATGATATGTAACAATGATTTTATACTTAGGAATAAGTACATCACTGTTAATTGCCGGATATTTCTTAAATAAAAAGAAAGAATTTAGTGTATAGGAGGTATTATGAATAAAATGATAGAATTTAAAAACGTTACAAAAATATTTACTAACACTAAAAAACATAAAAAAGCCCTAGATAAAATTAATTTCACAGTTAAAACTGGTGAATTTCATGGATTTATAGGTGCAAACGGAGCAGGTAAAACCACTTCAATTAGAACTCTTTTAGGATTTTATCCACATTATGAAGGTGAAGTAATCGTAAATGGAATTAATGTTAAAGATGATAATTTTAAAAAGATTTTAGGTTATATCCCTGAAGTTGCAACTTTCCCTAAAACATTTAATGTTTATGAATATTTAATTACATTTGGTGAATTATCAGGTCTTACAAAAGAAGAAGCAACCAAAAAGGTTGATGCTTTACTAAAAGAAATGGCAATCCCAGAAGAAATTTATATCAAAAAAGGTGGCCAATTATCTTCCGGTCAACAAAAGAAAGTTTTATTAGTTCAAGCATTAATTAATGATCCAAAATTATTAATTTTAGACGAACCTGCAGCTAACTTAGATCCTAAAGCTCGTATAGATCTATACGAAACATTAAAAAGATTAAATCAAAAAGGTGTTACTATCTTTATTTCAAGCCATATCCTAAGTGAATTAGAAATTTATATTGATTCATATACAATTATGGAAAATGGTCAAGTAAAAGAAAATACAACTGTTAATAACATAAGACAACAAAATGAAAATAGATTTAAAGTAGTTTCTAATGAAATAAATAAAATTAAAGAATTTATTTTAACATTAAACGAATCTGACTATACATGAGAATTAAACGACAATACATTATTAATAAATTCAACAAAAGATATATTTAAAAAACTTGCAACTCAAATTATAAATAATGATTTTGATTTTGAATATATAGGAAAAGATAATAAATCACTTAACGAATTATATTTCAACGCATATAATGCGGAATAATTAGTTTAAACACAATCGAATGGTTGTGTTTTTTACTATAATTCTTCACTTTTTGTTATTTTATTCGAAGTTAAAGCATATACATAGTATAATAAAAGTAAGAAAAAGAGGAGATAAATGAAATTTAAAAATATATTTAAATTAATCGGTTTAACACTTGCGACATCAAGTTTACCGATTATTGCTATATCATGTAATGATGCTACACAAAAAACAGAATCTGGTAATGGTTCAAATGCAGGTTCTTCAACAGGAGCCGGAAATAATTCAGGAAATTCCGCAACAGTTGACTTATCAAAATATGTTTACGATGCAAGTAACAACTATTACGCAAGTGCTGATGGTTTATCTGGTCAAGCATTATTAAAAGAATTAACAAAAATTCAAAAATCACACTTAAGCGGAATCGGGTCATACAATGATCTAAAAAGACTTTATGGAAGTACAAACGCTTTTAAAGATATTTATTTCGAAAAAGATAATACTTTATTAGATGTTTACTCAGAAAATCCTGATGGAAAAGATCCTTATACATTTAGAAACTACGGTACAGTTGGTGGTCGTAATGAAGGTGATGGAACAAATAGAGAACATATGATTCCACAATCATGATTCAATAAACAATCACCAATGAGAAATGATGGTCAATTTGTTTGACCTACTGATATTAAAGTAAATAACATGAGAAGTAATTTCCCACACGGGATTGTAAAAAGTATTGACGAAACATCTAGAAATGGTTCTAAACTAGGAACAGATAATAGTGGTCAAACAGTTTTTGAACCAATTGATCATTTTAAAGGAGATATTGCACGTACATACTTATATTTTATAGCTACATATAATGATAAAAACGTACGTAATGGTAACAGTATCTTTACAACTTCATTCCCTTATATTGAAAGTAAGTTTTTAAACATATACAAAGAATGAGATAAACAAGATTCAGTTGATATTTTTGATATAACTAGAAATAACGAAACTGCTAAATATGAACAAATGAGAAACCCATTCATTGATTACCCTAATTTATATGAAAATATCTTTGGTGAAAATCCAAAACCATTTAAAAACAAAGGTGTTTTAGTTAACATTAATAATTAATTAAATATATCATAACCGCATAACCATGCGGTTTTTTATTTAAAATAATTGTTATATTTTAAAATTTAAGATTTGTTACAAAACTAAATGAGTAGATAGTATAATACTCTCGAGAAAAAGAGGAGATAAATGAAATTTAAAAAAATATTTAAATCAATTGGTTTGACTTTAGTTATTTCTAGTTTACCAATTGCTTCTTTATCATGTAATGGTATAGATGAAAAAATAAATAGAAAAGATGAAAATACAACTAATTCATCAATTGAAAAGAACGAAAACATAATTGAAAATATCGACAATAGTAAAAAAGACAATAAAATAGAGAGTAATACTAATGTAGATTCAATAGAAAAAGAAGATAGAAATAATTCATCTGATAGTGATGTTACAAACAATGAAATTAACAATGATTCAGAGGACAATGTAAATAATAACGTAAACGATTCTGATGAATCCAAAAATCAAAGTACTAACGATTTGGATACAAAAGATGAAAGTAGTGATTCCGTCAAAACCGATCAAGTCGAAAGTGAAAACGAAGATAACTCATTAGATAATAATGAAGGTGAAAGTGTTGTTAAAGATGATCAAAATAATGAAAAAGACGGAAATAATTCAACAGGTAATACTGAAGACGGAAATACACATCAAAATGATCAAACTAGCGAAAAAGAAGACGGTATAGAAAGTAATGATTCAAACGATCAAAATGAAGGTGTAAATGCGCAAGAAAACAATTCAACAGATTCATTAAAATATATTTATGATATCGAAAATAAATACTATTCTAGTGCGGATGGATTATCAGGACGAGAGTTATTAAATCAATTAACAAGAATTCAAAAATCACATTTTAAAAGCATAAAAGGATACGATCAGCTAAAAAACTTTTATAATAAAACAAACGCTTTTAGAGATATTTATTTCGAAAAAGATAACACTATTTTAGATGTTTATTCTGAAAATCCTAGCGGAATAGATCCGTATAATTTTGAAGATTACGTAACTAACGGTGGACGTAGAGAAGGTGATGGAACAAATAGAGAACATATGATTCCACAATCATGATTTAATAAACAATCCCCAATGAAAAGTGATGGACAATTTGTTTGACCTACTGATATTAAAGTAAATAACATGAGAAGTAATTTTCCGCACGGTATTGTATCAAACGTAACAAAAGTATCTAAGAATGGCTCTAAACTAGGTAGAAATAATAGAGGAAACACTGTTTTTGAGCCTGTTGATCAATTTAAAGGCGATATAGCACGTACATACTTATATTTTATAGCTACATATAACGATAAAAATATACGTAATGGTAATAGCATCTTTACAACATCCTTCCCATATATAAACGAACACTTTTTAGAAGTATATAAAATTTGAGATAAACAAGATTCGGTTGATATTTTTGATGTGACTAGAAATAATCAAACAGCAAAATATCAAAAAATTAGAAATCCGTTCATCGATTATCCTGATTTATATGAAAATATATTTGGAGAAAATCCAAAACCTTTTAAAAATAAAGGGGTTTTAATTAAAATTAATCAATAATACGTTTCATACGTATTATTTTTTAAACTAATAAAACAAAAAAACTATAAATACAAACAAATATGAAAAAAATATTTTTTTTAGTTTTTTTTATAAAAATGTTATATAATAATTTTCCAAGCCAATTTAGGGGTTTGGTGCAAATCTAACTAATCTTACATATACAATATAATAATTAGTTACAGTTATAATTTAAAATATATTAGTTTTTCTTTCTTGTTTATTTTTAAAGGTCAATACTCTCTCTTTCTCTCCTTTATAAATTTCAAAATATCATAATTAAAATTATTATTACTCTTTTTCCTTAGTTTCAATTAGTTAGATTTGTGAACAATACTTACATTACATTAATAATAACTCCTTTAATTAGGAGTTTTATTTTTATCAAAAAACTCACTTTTTATAAAGTGAGTTTTTCTCATTACATTTTTGAAATTTTTGTTCTGTAATCTTGATAAATTTGTGAAATGCTTTCATCTTCAAATGAAGCTTTAATAACTTTAGATAAGAATTCTGATAAAGAAATAATTTCTAATTTACTAAATTTAGAAGCTAATTCATAGTTATCAATACTGTCTGTAATAATTACTTTTTCAACATTAGGGTTGTTTTCAAACATCTCAAAACCTTTTGTGAAAATACCGTGTGTTGCGGCAACAACAACTTTTTTAGCACCGTTTTCTTTTAATGTATCAACTGCTTTTAAAATTGTTCCACCTGTATCGATAATATCATCAATAATAACAGCGTTTCTATTTTCGATGTTACCTAAAATACCCATAACTTCTGTTTTATTAACATCTGTTCTTCTTTTGTCAATAATACAAATTTGAACTGTATCAGCGATTAGTTCAGCTAATTTTCTAGCTCTAACTGTACCACCATGATCCGGTGAGACTACAGTAAATTTTTCCTTCATATTTTTTAAAGCCATAGCGATTGGGTATTGACCTTTTAAATCATCAACAGGGATATCAAAGAATCCTTGTATTGATGGGTTATGTAAGTCTACACAAGTAATTTTTGTTGCTCCGGCTGTTTGTAATAAGTCAGCCATTAATTTAGCACCAATAGGTTGTCTACCACTAGCTTTACGGTCTTGTCTTGCATAACCGTAGTAACTTAAAACTATATTAATTGATTTTGCACTAGCTCTTTTTAATGCATCGATAAAGAGTAATAACTCCATCATGTTTTCGTTTACAGGTCTACTTGTACTTGCAATAACAAAAACATCTCTATTTCTTACTGTTTGACCAGGAACAAGCATTGTTTCTCCATCGGCATAAACAGTTCTTTCAACTTTAGAAAGAGGTAACTCTAATAATTCAGAAACTTTGGTTGCTAATTTAGTAGAATTATTCATTCCAAATAATACACAATCTTTTTTATTCATTTACTTCTCTTTTCTTTTTTGTTTAATATAAATATATTTTACAACTAAAAGCAAAAAAATAGGCACAACTTTATGAAATAGTTGTGCCTATAAGTATTATTCTTTTCAATCTAATAAGTTAGGATGTGTAGGATTACTGTTAATAGTTTCACCTGTTATTTTACCGTTTCTAACATGGATAACTTTATCAGCAATACGTTCAATGTATTGGTTGTGAGTAACCATAACGATTGTTATTCCGTATTTTTTATTTATATCATATAAGTAACTTAAAACTAATTTAGTAGTTTTATCATCTAAAGCACCTGTAGGTTCATCAGCAAAAATAATATCTGAGTTTTTAGATAGAGCTCTTAAAATAGAAATACGTTGTTGTTGACCACCTGACATTTGAGAAGGATATTTATTTTTAACATCTTCCATATCAAAATCTTTAAATAATTGGTCTATATTTAATCTTTTATCTTTATCTTTTTGTAAGTAAGCACCTGTTTCTACGTTGTCATAACCTGATAAATTTTGTAGTAAATTATAGTTCTGGAAAATGAAACTAACATTTTTTCTTCTGAACAATGTTAATTGTAAATCGTTTAAATATGGTAAGTTTGTATCACAAACTATAATGTTACCACGTGAAGGACGGTCTAGTCCACTAATTAAGTTTAATAGTGTTGATTTACCTCCTCCGGATTTACCAAAAATCATTACGAATTCACCTTTATTTATGCTTAAAGAAACATTTTTTAAAACTCTAGTAACTGTATTACCAGAAAGGTAATATTTACTTACATTTCTAACTTCGATGATTTTACCAGGATCGTTTTTTAATGTTTTAAATTCATCTTTTGGTCTTCTTCTATTTGCAGCTTTATTTAATTTTCTAGCAATAGATCTATCAACAATCATTTTAGTACTGTTTGTATCTGAATCAAGTACTTCAAAAACATTTTTTCTATTTATTTTTTGATTTAAATCTTTTTTAGAAACAACAACAGGTTCAACGTTGTTTACTTCTGTTGTAATTTCTTGTGTATCTTTATCAGTCATTATTTTCCTTTCAGTAAATCGATAGCTTTTATTCTATTTATATTGAACCATGATAGTATAGCGGTTAACATGAATATACCTAGCACAACGCTACTTGTTAATAATATATTTAATGGAGATAACACCAGCGGAATCGAAATAGAAGCGGCTGTTGTTAAGAATGATGTAAATACCACCATCATACCAAAAGCAATTGGTAGTGATATTAAGATAGATACGATAATAAACGGAACGTAAATACCAAAGAACATCTTAATTTTTTCTTTACTGTTATATCCTAAGATTGATCATATAGCAATATTTTTCTCGTTTTCATTAATTAAAATTGTTGAAATAATAATTAATATTATTATTGAAATAATGAAGCTCAATGCAGCAACAATTGTAACAATTGTTTGTACTGTTTTTGCAATATTTAATGTAAATGATACTTCAATTTCTTTTGAGTCAATTGTATATGCTGAAGCTACAAAAAGTTTATCTTCGAATATGTTTGCAAATTTTTCAATAGAACTTGCAGCATTATTTTCTTTTATGTTTTTATAAGCTAACGCAAAGTTATCTCTTTCCTTATTAAATGTAGGATCTAAGAACTTCATAATATCATAAATATCATATCCTAATGATACCATAGCACTATCTGTTTTATTATTTGGTACAACTTCTTTTGTAGCAAATATACCGTCAAACATATCTTTTAAATCTTGTGCTGTTAAAGTTTTAGTTGAAAATGAACTTGCACTTGGTGAATATCCACTTAGTGAATATAGACCTGCTGATCATAATAATTGAATAGGTAGTTTATGTTTAGATAAAATACCATTAAATTTATAATCTTCTGGATTTAGTCCTGCAACGGATGAATTATTTCCTGCTGAATTTATTTTTTCAAATTTAGTTTCAACTAATTTTGAAATTCCAGTGATCTCATCAGCTGCTCTTTTTGGAATAATAAACTCATTATTAATGTATGTAGGGTTTATTGCAATAACTTCAAATTTATAACTATTATTTGGTTTTTCAACTTCAACACCTAACAATTCGTTTAATTTATATGAATATCTATCTGTTCTATTTAAAACTTCTAGATCAATGATATCTCCTACATTTAATTTATATTTACCTTTAGAAACATAGTTAATAATTAATGGTATAGGTTTTGTAACATCTCTACCTCTAGTTTCATAAACTTTATTTATATCTACAAGTAGATTTTTATTATTTTGATCTATTATTTTGATTTGTTTACTATCTTCTTTATATCCATAAAGTTTAATTTTTTCTTCATCTAGAATACTATCTACATATGTATATGTTTCATCAAATCTTTTATCTAAATAAATACCATTAAATGAAACCATAAAATCAAAGTTCTTGTTGATTTTGTACATTTTGTTATAAGCATCTACTAAGAATTGACGATACTCATCTCTATGTTTTGATGTAGTTATATTTTCGTGTGAGTAATTCTTTTCAGATTCATTTCATCTCATGAAGTAGAATTTACCTTTTATAACATCATTATTATCAGGAACATATAAGAAGAAATTGTTTACACCATTTTCTCTTGTTTTATCAATGTCAATTTTTGGTGTATCGTTTTTATTTACTTTTTCTTTAAATACTACATTTTCTTGAGTTAGCATTAACGCATAACCAACACTATCGTGTGATTTTATAACTCTTGATTTTTGTGAGTCAGGAAGTGAGTTGTAAACCACTTCAAATGGGTTTATAGAAATAGCAGAATCAACAGAAATATTAACTGAGAATTGTGTTATTAAGTGTCCATCAAACGGATGTGGATTACCGTTTTTATCTATTCCATCCTTATTAATGTTTATTTCTTGAGAAATACCGGGTTTAAAGTAATCGGCATTATATGAGTTAATTTCTTTTACATCACCTACTGGTACATAAATATTATTACCAATGTTTTGTGGGTCAATGCTATTAATTGGTCCACCTTGATCAGTTGGTGAAAGTAAATCGAATTTATAATTGTATGATCTGTTTTTATAAGTATTTTGTATAGATTTTTCAAACACGCCAAATGTTGCGAAACCAAATGTTGTTGTTATACTTGCTAAAACAACACTAACACCAAATGAAAGTAATTTTCAGAAACTATTTATGACTAAAGAAGCACCAAATTTAGTTTTAACACTTCTTCCTTTAAATAGTGAGATATATTTTTTGTAAAATTCACCAGTATTTAATTCTACAATTCCAGACATTAAGTCTATTGATTTATATCTTAATGAACGTAATGATATTGTAATTATTAATAATGACATTGCTATTAAAGGAACTACAATGTTTACAATTAATGAAACAGGTGAAAAGTCTAGTGTTTCGATTGGAATAGTTCAATAATTTTGAAGTATTTTTAACGAAACTGATTGCATCATAAATCCAGTTAGATAACCTAATAAATTACCTGTAAAGATTGTGAAGAAAGCAAACACAACCATAGATGCAGAAATTTCTAAAGAAGTATAACCTTGAGAAACTAAAATACCAATAACCTTGTTTTTGTTTGAAATATATCTTTTAATAATAAACACAACAGAAACAACAACAAGTGTTATTAATATAACTAAAAGAATTGTAGAAACTCTAGAAACAGAATTAATAATTAATTCAATAGCGGTAATTCTAATGCTACGTTCAGGGTTAATTGGATCAAGTTCGTTATATAAGAATACTCTTTGTAATTCAACTGTATTATCAATTTTTGATTGGACAAATGTTTCTAATTCTTTTTTAAGTTCATTGTGGCTTAAACCACTAAGTTTAACATCATTTCTAATTGTTAAGTATTCTTTGACTAAGTTACCTGCATTAGCTTTTCTAATTCTGTCAAAACCTTTGTCATTTACATAAACAATAGCTTGGTCTTCAACATTTAATTGAATGTTGTTTTCGTCTTGAATTGGGTATAGATAGTCAAATGTAATATCGTCGCCAACAATAATGTATTTTGAACCATTAATGTTTAATAAATATTTCTCAGGAAGTGTTTCAACTAGCTCTAATAATTCAATCGGATCTTTTGGAATTAATCCATTATATATTTCTTTATTATTTCTTGATAAGAATGCATAATTAACTTTTGCTAAATATGATGAAGGCTGATCAAATACTAATATATTATCAATTTTAGTTAACGAAGTAATTGAGTTAACTAGTTTAAATATATCGTCAACTAAATTTAATTCAAAAATATTATATAAATCAGGATTCTTATGTGTTTTGTTAATTAAATCAACAAATAAATCGTTATCTAAAGCAATACTATATGTTAAATCACTTTCGATAGTAGGTATAATAATATTTTCACTAAAGAATGAGTTAATAAATTTGTATGTTACTTCTTCACCTTTAGATATCAATTCTTCTAAATCAATTGTTTTGTTGATTAAAAAGTAACCTATGTTTGAGTTTGTTAAAGCTTCTGAGCTTCTACTTACGTCTGTTAATAATCATAAAACAACTTGAGGGTATTTTAATGTTAATAATGGATTTATTAATACGTCTGAAATACCGATTTTTTCAATTGAATTGAATTTGTATTCTGAATTTAATGCTTTATCTATTTTATTAATATTTGCATAAAAGTCTTTATTTGTAAAAATGTTATGAATTAAATTATTAACAACTATTGAGTGAACATCTTTATATTGAATATTTACTCCATCAATTTGTGTTGTTTCATCATTTAATTTTGAATATAACAGAGATGCACCGATGTATGATGCTTGTTGTGATAATAAAAATTCATTTTGTTTAAAGTAATCTTTGAATTCAGGGAATTCTGAAATTAAATTTTTAAATAATTCATTTTTATATACACCATTTTCTTTTGCGAAGAGTTCTTCATTTATTTTAAATGAATCAGAAAGACCTTTTGTTATACCAAATTTAGTTTTATTAGCTAAAACAATGTTAGAGTATGGTTCGAATAATTTAAATGAATTTACATATTCTAAAAGTTGTTCATTGTTAAATGTTTCAAGTAATTTCTCTGCAAAGAGAATTTTTCTATCTAAACTAATATTATTATCTAAATTAAATATGTCAAATCAAACTTTAAATATAGGATAGAAATCTTTTAAATAGTCAAAAGTTCCTTGTTTTGCTTTGATAAATTTACCAAGGGTTTTTGAAATTAAGTTATGAATAAAGTTTTTATCTATGTTTTCATAAAATGCATAGAAGTTATATAAAGATGAAATTGAATCATTGAATTTTGAATTTATTAAATCTTGTTTGTTATATTCAAAAGAAGTAATGATGTCGTTTCAAACTTTAACTCTATTTTTAAACTCGTCACTTGTAATGTCAGTTTCTTTATTTCAATCTAAAATAAAGTTAGCAACGTTTTTCTCACCACTAGTAAGTTTTTCTCACTCATCTACTTGGTTATTTTGCACTTTCTTAATTAAACTAAGAGCGTTATCAAAATAACTATTTCCTTGTGCAGGAGCAGTTTTATTTGAAGTTGTCTCAGAACTAGATTCATTTGAATTTGTTGACCCGGTATTTACACTTGAAGGGTTTAATAATGAAAGTAAATCAAAGTAATCTAATTTATCTGGATCGCTTGATGGAATGATTAAAAATTCATTTTCATCTATTTCTATACTTGAACCTTTAAACGAAAGGTTAAGCATATTAGCTATTTCAGTTTTAATACGTTTATTTGATCCCGGTAAATGGAAGAAACTCTTTAGAACTGAATAAATAATATCTGATGTATTTAATGATCCTGCTGTGTAATATCTTGTTGTTTCAACATAATCATCAAATAATTTGTTATATTCTTTACTTTTTATATCAAATGGAAGTACTTTTATTTTACTTTCCATTGTTTCGATAAATACGTTTAGGTCAAATAATTTAATAAAGAATTTAAGACCGTTAATTGTGTTTTCGAAGTTTTTTTCTTCTTTATTATTGTTGACATCTATTATTTGTAATAAATCTAATATTTGAGAAGGTATATTACCAAATAAGTTTTTAGATAATTCTTGTATAAACTCTTTATTCTTTAATAACGTTGTATCTAAATTGTCTAAAAGGTTGATTAAACTTGATTTAAATAATTTTTGATCAACTGATTTTAAAAGGTTGATAACAATTTCAAAAATACTTAATTTTCTATGTCTTAAGATTCCTTTTTCGTCTTCAATACCTTTATTGTATTTAGTATCAAAGAAATCTTGCATTTGATCAGTAAATTTAATGAAATCTATAGATTTAACTAAGTTAATAATATTATTGATAAATACTATTGGGTCTTTTGAAATTTTAGCTAATAACGATGTGTTTATAACTTTGTTAATATTAAATTGTGAGAATAGTTCAAATAGATTGAATAATTTACTTAATTCAGTTGCTACATATTCTTTTCTTGTTTCTTCTGGTTGACTTAATATATATTCTTTTGATTTTTCAAAAATATCAATTATAAATTTCTTAAAGTAGTCACCTTTAGGGTTATGAGACATAACATAGATACCATCAAGTAACATTTTAGGTAATACAATTAAATTAACCTCACCGCTTGAGAAAATCTTAGCAAAATCGTTTTTATCAAATGCTATTTGGATAGCTTTTGTAAACGCATAAATTGTTTCTTTTTGAACAAAACCTTTTCTAACTATATCTGTTTTAAGGAAGTTCTTTTCAATCTTTTCAACAGCTAATTTAAGAGTATTTTGAGTTAATGCTTGGTTTAAACTTTCTGTTTCTGGTCCTCTGAAACCAAAAGGTACATAAACATTATTTTTATAGTTATGCGAAATTTCAGCTCAAACATCTTTGCTTAACTCAACTTTTAAGGTTAAACTATGTTTTCTTAAAAAGTTTAGGAAGTTTTCCATTAGAATCATTCCATCTTCAGAATATTCATCAGTATATTTAGAATTGATTCATCTTGTTATTTCTTGTTTTTCATTATATTCTGGAGTTAATAGATTAATAATATTATTATTGTTGTTTTTAGCTAAAGAGATACCTATCCCAGAAAATTCATTATATTTAGTTATTGGTAAATTATTATCGTTTCTATAATGTGCAAGTTTATAAACTTTTTGTTTTACGACTTTAACTTCATTATTAAATTTATCAACAAAAACTACATTGTCAAAAGAAAAGTCAGGACTGATGTAATCGTTGTGAGGTAAAACGTTAGAGAATGATTGATTTATAATTTGGTTTGTAACATAAGGTGATATTTCTTTTGTTCTAAAGTACTTAGCTATATCTTCTGAAATATCATTAATTTGTGTAGGGTGTTTCTTTTCATTAACAAGTAAGTTGTTGTTATTTTGAACACCATCAATAGTTCTATTAGAATCTCCTAAGTTTACAAAGTGGTAAACTTTTTTACCTTCATTATCGTTAAATGAATCAACTGTTATAGATTCTCTAATACCTATATTTTGAGCAGTAACTTTTCTTTCTGCGAAATTGTATATTTCTTTTTTAACAATATCTAAAGCACCATCTTTGATTTTTTTAATTGAATTCTTTGCTAAATCTTTATCGGTTAAAGAAGCATAAATATCATTATTTAAAGTTGGTATATGTTCAATTTGTAAAATTGTTTTGTATTCTCTTGAACTACCAAAACCTCTAAAGTCATTACCAAAAAGAGAGAACTTAAAGTTTTTAGGTTGTAAAGTAGTATTTGATAAAGTAATGTTTTTTGTATTCATTTCATCATATGAAATGTTTGGATATTGTTCACTAACTAAAGTTGCTTTGTCAGATAATTTTACTTCACCATTATCATTATAATAATTTGAGCTATAAAGTAATATTTCTTTATTTCAATATGAGAATTGTTTAAACTCATCTGGTAGTTGACCATTATTTTCGAACATTAAGCTTTCAACATAACTTTTATAAGCACCACTTCATTTATCAATGTTTTCATCAACAAATGTTGTTTGGTATAACTTTCTATTATAAAATGTTTTTCTAGTTAATTTAACTGCTCATTCAAGTGGAATTATATATTCTTGACCTTTTTGGAAAGTCATTTTTTCTTTCGTAAAATATTCTTTTTCTTCGTCTCCAAAAACACTTGAATATTCAACGTTGTGTTTTAAAGGTGTTGAATTATATGAATTTTCTTCTTCTGGCATATCATATAATTTAGGTGTTAAAGTTTCATCAATCACATACGCAAAGTCACTGTTTTCTGATTTTTTAAGCCCTAATAATTGAAGTGTCAATTCTTTGTCTAATCTAATAACTTGAACCGAATCTTCCCACTCATCTTTTTTAAGTATGTCAAAAGTCATTTCATGTGTTACAGGGTTAATGAATAATGATTGTAATTGAGAGAATAGATAACCGTCAGGGTTACTTGAAATTAACAATACATCTGATAAAGTGTATTGTTTGTCAAAAGTAAAAGGAGTAGTTTTGTTGATTATATCGCCTTTTGTTGATAAGACAAAATTACCGTTTGTATCAACGGTATATAAAGGATATGTTACATTATTTTTAAAAACTAATTTTTTATCATCAGCAGAATAATCTAAATATAATAATTCTTGTTCGTCATTAGATAATTCAGGATTATAACTATTAATTAAATTTTTGAAATCACGTCCTAATAAATATTTATTTTTTAGTTCGTCATTTATTTGATCATTTCTAAAGTTGCCTAACTCAATATAATTTTGATTAATTAATTCAAAATTAATAGCATTACCTTCTTCGACTGAATTCTTTTCTTCATATCTTATTGGTTTATCATAATCTGAACCACCTTCAGCTTTTGTTAATCCATTAATAAAATAACCATCATTAAAAGCAGTCCCGTTAGTTGGTAAATTTAAATCAACAGTTAAATCATGTTTTTTAGAAACTGTTTGATATTTTTCGAATTGTTTTTGAATACCTTTTGATGTATCGTTTAACATCGTAAAAATTGTTGAAGTTAAGAAAATAAGTATTGTTAAACCCGCTACAGTGATTTTATTTTTAAATAGGGATTTAAAAACTTCTCTAAAAAGTTTAATCATATCTCTCCTTTAATATTGATAATATAAATTATATATATTTTTTTAATAAATTTTAGAACAATAATGGGGCACAAAAAAAGAGGCACCAAACCTCTTTTATTATTCTTTTTTAACTTGTATATAGAGAGATAAGTAAAAAATTAATTATTCTCTTCTTCGTTTTTTTCAGATGTTGTTTTAATTAAATCATCTAAACTTAATTTATTTTCTTCTTTAACAACTTCTTTTGTTGTGTTTTCAGGAAGTTTAAGATTCTTAGCTATATAGTCAATTTCTTCGGCTATAATTGTTTCTTTTTCTAATAATGATGTTTTAATTAATTCTAAAAGTTCCATGTTTTCATTAATTATTTTATGTGCATGTTTTTGAGCTTCTAAAATAATTTTTCTAATTTCTAAGTCAATTTCATGACTAATTTGATTTGATAAACTACTATTTGTAGCTAAGGTTTTTCCTAAGAACGGACTACCTTCTTCGTTTTGATATTTAATAGGACCTAAGTCACTCATACCAAATTCAGTTACCATTCTTCTTGCAATGTTTGTTGCTTTTTCAATATCATCAGAAGCACCTGTTGAAATTTTATCTTTTCCATAAATTATTTCTTCAGCTGCTCTACCACCCATGAAACTTGCTATTGAAGCTAACAATTCTTCTTTAGAGTAATTGTATTTTTCATTTTCAGGCATCATAAGATTATAACCACCTGCTTGACCTCTAGGTATAATTGTAATTTTTTGAACCTTATTACCACCAGGAGTTTTTAAACCAACAACAGCATGACCAGCTTCGTGATATGCTACAGAAGTTAATTCTTCTCTAGTTATGGTTCTTGATTTTTTAGCTGGACCAGCCATAACTCTATCGATAGCTTCATCAATAATTGATAATGTGATTAATTCTGTTTTTTCTCTAATAGATAATAAAACAGATTCGTTTATTACGTTTTCAAGTTGAGCACCAGAAAATCCTGGAGTTCTTTTTGCAATGTTTTTAAATTCTACATCAGGAGAAAATCTTTTACCTTTAGCATGTAATTTTAAAATTTCTGCTCTTTCCGCTACATCAGGTAACCCAACTGTAATAACCCTATCAAAACGACCAGGTCTAGTTAAAGCAGGATCTAAAACATCAGTTCTGTTTGTAGCAGCGATGAATAGTAAACCAGAATTCTCTTTAATACCATCCATTTCAACTAATAATTGGTTAAGTGTTTGTTCTCTTTCATCGTGTCCACCACCAATACCTGAACCACGAGTTCTACCGATAGCATCTAACTCATCTATAAAAACTATCGCAGGAGAATTTTTTCTTGCTTCAGCAATAACTTGTCTAACTCTTTTTGCTCCCATACCTACAAAAAGTTCAACGAAACTTGATGCTGAAACGAAATAGAATGGAACATTTGCTTCACCCGCTGTTGCTTTAGCTAATAAAGTTTTACCAGTACCAGGAGGACCTCCTAAAAGAATACCACGAGGCATTCTAGCACCTGATTCTTCATATTTTTTAGGGAATTTAAGATAATCTACAATTTCTGATATTTCTTCAATTGGTTCTTTATTTCCTGCTACATCACTGAATTTTTTATCAGATTTTATTATTTGTGCAGGGCTCTTATCACCAAAAGCACCGCCTCCTTGGCCGTTCATAGATCTCATTTGATATCTAGTTAATAACACGATCGCAATAACTAATATTAATGTTGGCACTAAGGAAATGAAGAATGAACTTCACATACTTTGTGATGGTGTTTTAATAGAAGATAACCCAATTAAAGATGGAGTAGTACCTTCAATAACATCTTTTTGTGCACCTAAAAATGAATTATTAATTAGGTTGGAAAATTCTGTTTCGCTACCGCCTAAAACAGTCTTAAGTAAATATCATTCCCCATTAGCTTGATAGGCTTTTTTACCAAGATCACCATCATTAAATGAACCAATTATTGTGTTTTCAAATTGATTTACGTTTATACCAATGAAATATTTACTATCACTTTCATTAGCGGCTGCTTCTTTAATTTTATTTGCAAAAGCAGTAAGTGAAAGTTGCTCGTATTTTTGGCCTGCACTAAGCTGACTCCAAACAAAATAGATAATAATACCTAAAACGACTGCGAACAATACACCTGTTCATATTTTTTTATTTCTCATTTAATCCTTTCGTTTTAATTTATTTAAATTATAGAGTTTTTTATAAATAATTTTCAATTTTTTTTATCCAAATAAAAGTTATCATTCAATTTATAAGTTTTGTTGTTGGTTTTTGCTAACACAAAACTTATAATGCTATCTAATTTACTTTTAGAAAGATTTATTTTATAGCCATCTTTAGTTAAAAACTTAAAAATAACCTCTTCTTTATTTTTTAGAGAAGCAAAACAACTAATTGAAAAATGGTTTTTTTCTCATTTTTTATATTGCTTATCTATTATATGCTTCTTAAACTTTAAAAATACGTTTTTTATTACTATTTTAGTAAATAAAAGCATTTTGTGCACTTTAGTTTTCTTTTTTAAACTATTTCTTATTTTGTTCCTTGAATATTTATTTGTTTTATTAGTGTAATCAATATGAAATGGAATTTCTTTAGAAACACATCTTTTTTCTATCGAATTTTTAAAATATCTAAATAATAATGGTCTTATTATTTTCATACCAAAGATATTATTAGATTTTTTAATACCATAATACAGTGGTTTTCTTCCACTATTTAATTGCAATATTGATGTTTCTAAAAAATCATCAAGATTGTGAGCGATTAATAAAACATTGCATTTTTCTTCATCATAAACTTTTTTAAAAAAGTTATATCTTTCATTACGAGCTCAGTCTTGAAAATTACCACCGTTATATTCATCTTTTTTGAGGTTTAAAACATGTAATTTTATGTTATTTTTATGACAATAACTTTCTACTATTTCTTGATCTACACCACTATCATGTCTTTGATTATAATTTACATGAGCAACCACTATATTTTTACTTTTGTATTTTGATAAAAGAAACATGCTGTCTGGACCACCAGAAACAGCAATTAAATATTTTTTATTTTTTATTAACATTAAATTTATTCATTATTGTGTGAATATCATTAAAACCAAAAGAAATCGCGGTTTCGGCAGCTAAATCAATAATTGGTAAAAGAGTTTTTATTTCATCACTAGTAAATTTACCTAAAACAAAATCTTTAAGTTGACCATTATGCGGTGCATTTATACCAATTTTCATTCTTTTAAAATCTGAAGTACCTAAATTTTCAATAATATTTTTAACACCGTTATGGCTACCACCACTGCCACCTATTTTAATTGCAGCTTTCGATAATTCATAATCCTTATCATCATGAATAACCATAATATCTGTATGATCAATTTTAAAAAAGTTTTTCAATTGTTGAACAAAAGTTCCTGATAAGTTCATATATGTCATAGGTTTTGCTATCACTATATCATCAACTTTAACAAAAACTCCATTAAATTTCTCTTTATTTAATTTAACATTTAACTTTTCACATATTCTGTCAATAATTAAAAATCCAACATTATGTCTAGTGTATTTATATTCATCACCTGGATTCCCTAAACCAACTATTAATTTCATTATTCCTCCAAACCTAAAAATTCTTGCATATTAGTAATTTTTTGTTCTTTTTTATTAAAAGTCTTCATAAAAATCGTTGAATATATATTGTTATTTAAGGCAAAAACAGTTAAATCACTTTTTGCTCTAGAAACCGCTGTATAAACTAGTTTTCTATTTAACATACCCGAATGTTGATTATATACAACAAAAATAACTGATTCGTTTTCACTACCTTGAAACTTATGTACTGTAATAGCATAAGCTAGGTTAATTTCGTTAGAAAAATCTTCTTTTGAATATTCAACTATAAAATCTTTTTCACCGTTGTTAAACTTAACGAAAATTTTCTTATTGTTTTTATCATCAGTTGTACCACTAATAACTCCCAAATCACCGTTAGATATACCAATTTCGTTTTTATTTACCAATTGAATAACCTTATCACCAACTTTATATTCTATAGTTTCGTTATTAAATTTTGATGTATGAACAATCTCGCCGTAAGGGTTATATTTGCTTTGTATTGCTTTATTAATTAAATTAATACCAAAACTACCTCTATAAATAGGACACAAAATTACTGTGTTAAATAATCCGTATTTTTTTACTTTCTCAATAAATAATGAAGATAAGTCTTCAAAAGGATTTTTACTATTTCAAATATTAACTTGATTACCCGTAAAACCTTTAGCTACATATTCAACTCATGATTCAGAAAAATTATAAACAAATTCTTTATATGTATTTTCCGTATTTAGTAATAATTTTTGTTTGTAATGATTAATAATTTCAACATCATCTACAACTTTATCCATTATTTTATTAACAAATAATTTAAAAAACTCCACAAAATAAGGGTTTTTAATATCGCCTAAACCATTTATAAAATTTATGTAATTTTTTATATCTTCAGAATCACTTCGATATATTTTATTTAAAAATACTGTTGGTATTTTTTTACTTTCTATTAAGTCGTTTAATATAATTCCAGGACCAATAGCTGGTAATTGATTAGAATCACCGATTAATACTATTTTTTGTAGGTTAAAACACGAACTTAAAATCTTATAAAAGATATTAATATTAACCATACTAAACTCATCAATAACCAAGATTTTCACTTCTTCAAAATCAATATCTGACGGAATATCTTCTTTATCATTTTTTATTCTTAAAAAACTATGGATAGTTCTTGTTGAAATATCATGTTTAGTAGATATATTTGAAGCAGCACGACCTGTTGGCGCCAAGATATAAAAATCTTTCTCTTCTACATAACCATTAAGTTTTAAAGTGTTATATATATGTTTTATTATTAAACTTTTACCTGTTCCAGGCATTCCCGAAATAATACTTACACCACAATTAGTAACCATTTCATAAGCTACCTTTTGATCATCTGATAAATAATTTAATTCTTTTAAAGGTTCTTTTTGAAGAATTAATGAACTATTTTCATTAATAAAAATTAATTTATCTACTATATGCTTTTCTTTTTCTCTCATTTCTTTTCTCGAGACTAAGTTTTCTTTAGCATAAAGCGAACCATCTTTAATTTTATTAATTATAAAATCGTTTATAACTTCCTTTATATCATTATTATTAGGTAAATTTGCATATTTAACTACAGTTAATATTAAATCGTTAATATTAACAAAGGTTGAGTTATTTTCTTCTAAATTAAACATAGCATAATCTATATATGCATAGATTCTTTGTTTTGAAAGTATTTGATAACCTAAAAGCTGTGCGAAAGCATCTACATCACTCAATGAAACGTCATATTTTTCTCACAAATAATAAGGGTTTTTTGATTTATATAATTCTATAAAGTTTGGATTAGAATCATTTTCATGAATTTTAACTAATAAGTTATAAATTTTTTGCAAATCATTACTGAAAAAAAATTGAATATTTTTTTGGTATTCTTCGTCATCTTGATTGATTAAATCGTTTATTTTCAATAATTGTTTTTCGTTTTTCTTGAAATAACTCAAAATTTTGTCATATGTTGTTTTTGGTATTATCTTTAAAATTTGAATTTCTTTACTTTCATCAAAAAATACCTTGATCACATCCTTACCAAAAGTATCTAATATTTTTTTGCTTGTTGCTTT
The DNA here is from genome assembly GCF_013348745.1 of Mycoplasma sp. OR1901. Lineage (NCBI taxonomy): Bacteria > Bacillati > Mycoplasmatota > Mollicutes > Mycoplasmatales > Mycoplasmataceae > Mycoplasma > Mycoplasma sp. OR1901. The sequence goes on from NZ_CP054666.1 coordinate 962,420, forward strand.
ACCAACTGATGGAATTTTATTAAGATGAATGTTGATTTCAGAATTAATATCAATTTCGACCTTAACCGGAATATATTTAACTAATTTAAAATTTTTTTGAGCTTTAGCAACTCTTACTTCATACTTTTTATTCAACTCAGGCATTTCTAACCCGGCACAATAAATCATAACGTGCTCTCTCGAATTATCTTTTTTAAATTTAAAAAATCCTCAAGAACCACTATCAGGACCCTTAAGTTTTTCTGTAAATTTTCCTACGAAAGTATCATCATTTTTGTTTTTTAATTCATCATCTTTTTCAAATATCATATTATTAAATTATACATTTTTTTATAATTTTACTTAGCAAAATATCAATATGTTATCCACATATTTATCAACAAGTTTATAACATAGATATAAACATATTTATTAACATTATTTTATATATGTGTATAACTACATAAAACATCTATATTATAGGGTTAAAAGTTGTGGAAAACTATTTAATAACTATGTTGATTATTATTTAATAACATT